>NZ_JARWPM010000290.1 GCF_029869215.1 Nocardia carnea | reverse complement strand
AACATGCGGCGCAACCCGGCACAAGACAAGCCGGGATGCTCCTGAATCAGGCAACTCCCGAATGAAGGGAGGAGTAGGGGTCCTACTCCAGGGCGTTCATTCAGCCCCGGGTTCTAGTAGTGACCCTATGGTGGAGCTAAGAGGACGTCTTACGTGGGTGTAATTCGTTGTCCGGCATGATGTGACCCGTGGTCGACAGGCTTGCTCAACGGCTGGTCCCGGATGCGTTGTGGGACATCGTGAAACCGCTGCTCCCCGAGTTCACGCCGAGACCTCAGGGCGGCGGGACAGCTCCGGCGGACGAGCGAGCGGTCTTCACTGCGGTGGTGTTCGTATTGACCAGCGGTTGCGCTTGGAGGCATCTGCCGCCGTCATTCGGTGTGAGCGTTCCGACCGCACATCGCCGGTTCATGGTGTGGGCTGATGCCGGGGTATTCGAGGCGTTGCATCGGGCGATCCTCGACCGGCTCGGCCTCGCCGGCGATCTCGATTGGAGCGCGGCGATCCTGGACGCGGCGAGTGTGCGAGCGAAAAAAGGGGATCGCTGACCGGCCGCAGCCCGGTCGACCGTGGCAAGAAAGGATCCAAGATCCACGTCATTTCGGACGCGAACGGGATACCGCTGGTCACCGGTGTTTCTGCCGGGAACACCCACGACTCGGTGATGCTCGCCCCGATGGTCGAATCGATTCCGCGGGTGCGCTCGCAGCGCGGCCCTCGTCGCGGCAAGCCCGCCAAACTGCGGGCGGACAAGGGTTACGACTTCGATGTCCATCGCCGGTGGCTGCGTGCTCGCGGGATCGTGCCTCGGATCGCTCGTCGTGGGGTCGAGGTTCCCACGAGGCGGGGTAAGCACCGTTGGAAGATCGAACGGACCATTGCATGGTTGACCGGATACCGGCGCTTGACGATCCGCTACGAACGACACGGCCGCCTCTTCGCAGCATTTCTACAACTCGCCGCAGCGCTGACCTGCTACAAGAAACTCACCACGTAAGACGTCCTCTAAGGGGACTCGAACCCCTGACCCCCACAAAGAGGTTCATAAGACTCATCGACCGGGCGCGGTATCGACGTTCGGCATCGACCCCAGCGACCGGTCCCTGCGATGGCAACGCAGACGGGCACACCAGCACGCGGCAATCCGGGCAATTACGTCCAGCCACAACAGAATACAGCGTCCCAGTGAGAAACTACCGCCGGGACCCTACCGCACGGGCCCCGGGGCGAACCAGCCGGAAGCTACCGCAACAACGAACACTCGCCCCTCGATGACCTGTCGTCAGACGTCAAGTCGACCCGTAAACCACACAGCGGCCGGCCGGCTACGCCCAAGACGACGCACGACACCTCAACAGACGGCCGACCAGGGAAAAGCTACACGACCGGCGATGCGCATTCGACTCCACGAGCATCGCCCTCCCCCGATAGACACCTGACGCCGACGCCACCTCGACAACGAAAGCGCGGGGTAACCGCGGGGCTTGCTCAAGTCTGCGCCCACCTTTGAGCCTGTGGGCCACACCTCGAGCAGCACTCGCCACCTACGCCCCGTTCCTGCGGCAGTTCTTCGAAATCCTTGCAGACCGCGCTGTACTTCTCGGAATCTCGTTCGGCCGCCCGGACCGTGACCACCCGGCCAACAGTTACCAACGCGTCGCGCCGAACTCGACCAGATCGTGCAGTGGTGAACCGCGTGAACTGCGGCTGCGTTGTCGATCGCCGCTTGTGGAGGCGGATTCGGTTGGCGGTGCGGACCGGTGTTCGTGCCGCCGACGATTGCGAGCACGGTGTCAGGAGCGGTCCGATTTTCCGCCGTAGCGGAGGCCAGAAGGTCGCGCCCATCGTCCAGCAGGAACAGTCCCTCGGACATAAGACAACCGTCCCCAGGGTCACGGTAAGACCTCGGTGACCGACCCACGAGTTGACCGGATGCCACCTCCGCTTTATGCTCGAATTTCATACGGAGGTCGCATCCGTTTTGAATGGCAGCAGTATCACCGGAGGTAGGAGGGCACATGAACGTCAGTGAGCAACGGGGGCGCAAGCCCCGCGCGGACGTCCAGCGCAACCGCGCGGCTCTGCTGGAGACCGCGCAGCGTCACTTCCTCCAGCATGGGGTCGGCACCTCCCTGGAGGCGGTGGCCAAGGAGGCGGGCGTCGGGCCCGGCACCCTGTACCGGCACTTCCCCACCCGGGAAGCGCTGCTGGCGGCCGTTCTGCAGACACGCTCCGAGGAGCTGGTGGCCCGCCGAGCGGACATCGAACAGTTGGGCGATGCCGGCGAGGCGTTGGAACTGTGGCTACGGGCAATGGAGGAGTACTTCAGCGCCTTCAGCGGGCTCCCGGACCCGCTCATGGCCGCGGCCCAGGAGCAGGACCCGGACAATCCGCTCACCATTCCTTGCGACATCTTCATCGCCGCCACCGACAAATACGTGGAAGCAGCCCAGAGCACGGGACAGGTACGCGCGTCGGTGCGTGGCTACGACCTGTTCCTCGCAGCCTGTTCCATTGCCTGGATCAAGGGCAACGGCGCCGACGAGGAATCACTCGACCGGCTCCGCACCCTCCTCGCGAGCGGCTACCGCCAGCGGGACGAGAAGGCGTAAAACGCCGGGCCCCGCGCTCAGGCTCGAGCCGCCGACGTCCGGGACCGCAGTTTTCATCAAGGAGGATTTATGAGTCATTCGCCAAGGGTTTGGCCCGCCGACGCTCGCCGCATTGTGGCGCAGGGTGATCTCGGCTACCTCGAGGGCGCCCGGTGGCACCGCGGGGCGCTCTGGTTCTCGGATATGACCCGGTGCAAGATCAGTCGCCTCTCCCCTGGCGAGCCACCCGAGGATATCGCCGATGTACCCGGGCGCCCCTCGGGTCTCGGGTTCGGCCCCGATGGGACACCGATGGTTGTTTCCATCGACGACGGACGGCTGCTGCGCGTGGGAAGTAGTGGGCTCGAGGAACTCGCCGATCTCGCGCCGGTCGCGTTCCATCCCAACGATATGGCAGTGGACCGGGAGGGCCGCGCATATATCGGCCCGCAGGGCTTTCCCTTCGGAACCGATCCCGTCGGCGTGAGTTTGATCATCCGCCATCCCGACGGCCGGATCGACACGGGCGGCGAGGACCTGATATTCCCAACGGCATCGCGATCTCCGGCGACGGGCGCACCCTGGTCGTCGCAGAATCGTTCCGGGCACCACGTACCAGGCTCACCGCGTTCACCGTGACCGACGACGGTGCGCTGACCGACCAGCGAGTGTTCGCCGAATTCGGGTCAACGGACACCGAGTCCATCGATGGCATCGGCATCGACAGTGAGGGTGCGGTGTGGGCGGCCTTCCCATGGATCGGTGAATTCCGGCGTGTCCGCGAAGGCGGCGAGGTCACCGACGTCATCCGGATCGAACCCGACGCCGCGTATCCCGACGGCGGCACATTCGCCGTGGACGCGATCCTCGGCGGACCGGAGATGCGGACCCTCTACCTGCTCATCTCGGATACAAGCCCCGAGCGCCTCGTCAACGGCTTCGATACCACGGGCCGGATCGAAGCCATCGAGGTCGAGGTGGCGGGAATCCGGGACTGACGGCAACGCATGCGTCGGCGCGATCGTCTCCGCGACAGCGTCCCGGAGCGTTTCGCGCCCTCCCGGCTACTGCCATCTCGCAGCCCATCGTGGAGATGAATCGCGCCCCGCCCGCCGCCGACCGACCCCGCTGGTACGTCACGTACACCCAACACGTCACATACACGAACACGAAGAGCGCGCAGTCCCCACACTTCGACCGGGTGGTCGTGCCGTGCCGCGGTCTGCAAGCAGCCTGCCGGTACCTGCAAAGTGCGTGCCACACCCGGCCCTTACGACGGCTGTCGCCTTGGAGCAGACAGCATTGTGCCCGGCCGCCCTGTCGGCGACTGCGCGCCTTGGAAAGGAAACGCCTTGTCCGGCACAGCGTCCCTCTTCACCGACCTCGTACGCTCCCGGCGCTCCCCCCGCAAGTTCCTGCCCGCCCCGCTTTCCCCGGCGGACATCCGCGGCGTGCTCGAAGACGCGCAGACGGCCCCTTCGAACAGCAATACCCAGCCGTGGACCGTGCATGTTGTCTCGGGCGCGGAGCGCGACGCGCTCGCCGAGGAACTGCTTCAGGCCGACACGGAGGGACGCACCTCCCCGGATTTCACCGATGGCTACGGCGACGGCATCTATCTCGAGCGGGCGCAGGCCCTGGCCGCGAGCTACTACGGATCCCTCGGCGTCGCGCGCACGGATCTCGAAGGCAGGAGGGCGGCGGTCCGCGAAAACCTGGAGTTCTTCGGGGCTCCCCATGTCGCTTTCCTGTTCATGCCAGCCCTGGGCGACGGGGTGCGGACGGCCGGTGACATCGGTATGTACGCGCAGAACTTCCTGCTCTCGCTGGCATCCCGGGGGTTCGCCGGTATTCCGCAGACCATGCTCGGGATCTATGCCGATACCGTCCGCGAGTTCCTGGATGTTCGTGAGGATCTCAAGCTGCTGTTCGGTATCTCCTTCGGCACGGCCGACCCTGCGGGGCCGGTGAATCCGTTCGGTAGGACACGCATCCTGCTCCAGCAGAGTGTGATCCTGCACGGCACTCCCGGCGTCCTCGAAGGTCAATAGTCCGTCAGCCCACAGATGCCCCCGGCGCGTGGATCCGGGCCGCCACACGGCCGGCCCGGATCCGGAGCCCGCGCTCACTTCGGTCCACACGCGCGGCATCCGTCTCGGGTTCCTCCCGCCGGCAGATCGCACCACTTGACAATTCGGAGGCTGCCTCCGTATTCTTGGGAGTCCACGGAGGCACCCTCCGTTTCCATTGCCTCGTTGGGAGGAGCTTCCCAATGAAGTTGTCAACCTCGGAAGTTGATTTCCGATGACGGGATCAGGCTGCCACCGCGACGGGTGGCAGCGGTTGGTAGGGCCGTTTCTCGCGGATGAGTGCCCACAGCACGTTGACGCGGCGGCGGACCAGGGCGAGGACGGCTTGGGTGTGTTTTTTGCCCTCGCCGCGTTTCCTGTCGTAGGTGCGCGATTCGGGGCTGCAGCTGATCGAGATCATCGCCGACTGGTAGAAGACACGGTTGAGTCCGCGGTGATATCGCTTGGGGCGGTGCAGGTTTCCGCGTATTCGACCGGAATCCCAGGCAGCGGGTGCGAGCCCGGCAAATCCGGCGAGTCGGTCCGGGGTCCCGAAGTAGTCCATGTCACCGCCGGTGGCAGCGAGGAATTCCGCGCCGAGCAAGGTGCCGATGCCGGGCAGGCTGATGATCACTTCGGCGAGTTCGTGGCGGTGAAATCGGCCCTCGATGAGCTTGTCGGCTTCTTTGATTCGCTCGTTGAGGGCCATCACCTCCTCGGCCAGCGCCGCGACCATCGACGCGGTCAGCGCTTCGCCGGGCAAGCGGGTGTGCTGGCGGGCCGCGGCCTCGATCGCTGCGGCGGCGACCTTGCCGGGATTTCTCACTTTTCTGGTCGACAACCAGGTTTCGAGTCGGGACGCACCTGTTCTGCGCAGAGCGGCAGGGGTTTGATAGCCGGTCAGCAGAGTCAGCGGTCCGACCAGGGTGAGGTTGTCGAACGCGCGGTCCAACGCGGGAAAGATCCCGCTGAGCAGGCCACGCAGCCGGTTGATCGCGCGGGTTCGGTCGGCCACCAGGTCAGCGCGGCGGGTGGTGAGCAGCTTCAGCTCGATGGTGACTTCGTCACCGGGGCGCAGCGGATGCAGATCGCGGCGCATCCGTGCTTGATCAGCGATGATCGCGGCGTCGCGGGCGTCGGTCTTGCCTTCGCCCCGGTAGCCGCCGGCGACCCGGTTCAGCGTTCGGCCGGGGATATACAGCAGCTGCTGATCGCGTTCGACCAGCAGCCCGATCAGCAGCGCCGCACCGCCATCGGGCAGGTCCACCGCCCAGACCGTGTCCTGGCCCAGCTCCCGAACCTCGTCGATGAGTTTTACCAGCTCGGGTTCATCGTTGGCTATTCGCCGCGACAGCAGTCGTTTGCCGTCGGTGTTGATGACCACGCAATGGTGGCCGGTCTTCCCGATGTCCACACCAGCCCAGATCTGGGCCATGCCCGCCTCCATCAGCTCGTTGGAACCTCACGCCACAGACGACCGCGCCGACGTTGCCCTACACAGCGATTCGCTCGCACATCCCAATATGCGGCCGGGTCGTCACGGGGAACCGGGCGGCCAAGCTCCTGGAGCCACACGCGGCACAACCATGTAAGCCACACCCGATTCCCCTGGGCCTCAGGGACTTTACGACCCGCCCCTACGACCTACTCAGAAAGGTAGGGCAACCATGACAAGCCGGCAGATGATCCTGGGCATGCAGTTCAGCGGCGGCTACGGGGCCGAGCCCGGGGCCTGGCGGCTGCCGGGTGCGAACCTGAACAGCTACACGGACATGGACCAGTTCGTCCGCTACGCGCAGGCCGCCGAACGCGGCAAGGTGCAACTGTTGTTCATTGCCGACACCCCGGTCCTGGATATGGACCTCACCCACCACGCACCGCGCCAGGCGATCGAGCCGCTGCTGCTGCTGACCGTCCTCGCGCGGGAGACCGAGCGGATCGGCCTGGTCACCACCGCCTCCACCACTTTCAACGAGCCCTACAACCTCGCCCGCCAGTTCAAGGCCTTGGATGTGATCAGCCACGGCCGAGCCGGCTGGAACGCGGTGACCACCTCCGATCCCGCTGCCGCGGCGAACTTCGGCAGCGAGGTCCCGCCGCGCGCGGAGAAGTACGAGCGCGCCCACGAGGTCATCCAGATCGTGCAGGCGTTGTGGGGCAGCTGGGAGAAGGACGCCTTGCTGCTCGACGTCGAGAACAAGCGTTACGCCGATATGGACAGGATCCGGCCGGTCAACCTGCGGGGCCGCCACGTCGCCTCCCGCGGCCCGCTGCCCATCCCCCCGTCCGAACAGGGTCAGCCGGTCATCTTCCAGGCGGGCGGCGGCGGTTACGGCCTCGAGATCGCGGGCCGCTACGCCAGTGGCGTGTACGCCAACCCGTACAGCATCGAGGATGCCCGGGCTCAGCGCCAGGCCCTGCGGGACGCCGCCGAGCGCGCCGGACGCGACCCGGACGAGGTGAAAATGCTCGCCGGCTTCATGCCGACCATCGCCGGCTCCCGCGCTGCCGCTCTGGAGCGACGACGCTTCCTGGACGAGGTCGTCGACCTGGACCAGCGCGTCCGTTATCTCGGGGCCATGATCGGCCTCCGGCTCGGCCCCGAACAACTCGACCAGCCGCTCACCGTGCAGCAGCTGGCCGCCGCGGTGCCCAGTCCGCGCGACCCGCGCTCCGGCCGCGCCCTGGAAGTGGCCCGGGAAGGCTGGACGCTGCGCGATGTCATCGCCCACGGTGTGATCGACTATCACCCCGTGGTCGCCGGTACCGCCACCGACGTGGCCGAGCACATGCAGGAGTGGTTCGAGGCCGGGGCCTGTGACGGCTTCTCGATCGCCCTCGACGCCTTCCACGACGGCTTCGACGCCTTCGTCGACCAGGTCGTCCCGATCCTGCAGGAACGTGGCCTGTTCCACGAGGACTACGAAGGATCCACCCTGCGCGAGAACCTCGGCGCCCACGCGCAATACGGCCTCGACCCGCGCCTCACCGAGCCGGCCTGAGCATGACCACCCCACCGGCGAGGCGGGCGCGGACGGCCCGTGGCCCCTCATCTACCCACGAGCGCTCCTTCGGTACGCACACCACGCGGGCCGCCTGACCACAGGACGCCACAGAACACATCTCCCGCGACCTTCATCGGGGCCGGCAGCAAGGAAACCAACCATGAAACGCTCATTCGCCCAATTTCCCGACGTCACTTCCGGCAGCGACCAGGCGCAGCACGGCGGACCATTCGCGCCGCCCCGGGAGGACCCCCGCATGGTTCACGCTCCGCTGGCCACCGACCATGGCACCTTCCGTAGTGACGAACCGCCCCAGGGCGCCGCCGCGGTGTCCACATCGGCCATATCGGCCTCCCCCGCCGCCACAACTCCCACAGCGAGCGGGCTCGTCCCCGTCCTCGCCTTCAGCGGCATCGTCGTCGCCGTCATGCAGACACTACTCGTCCCCGTCATCGCCGACCTCCCCCGACTGCTGGACACCACAACGTCCAACGCCGCCTGGGTGATCACCGCGACCCTGCTGTCCAGCGCCGTCGCCACTCCGGTCATGGGACGCCTCGGCGACCTCTACGGCAAGCGCCGCTTCGTCCTCGTCAGCCTCGCACTGATGGTGCTGGGGCTCGCTGATCTCCGGATTCACCTCCGACCTCGTGCCGATGGTCCTGGGCCGCGCCATACAGGGCTTCGCATTGGGCGCCATCCCGCTAGGCATCGGCATCATCCGGGACGAATTACCGCCCGAACGGCACGGATCGGCAATGGCGCCTGATAAGCAGCTCGCTCGGCGTCGGGGGCGCGCTCGCCATACCGCTGGCCGCGGTCGTCGCCCAGAACCTCGACTGGCACTGGCTGTTCTTCGGCGCCGCCACCCTCGGCGCGGCAGCCATGGCAACGATCTTCGCCGTCGTCCCCGAGAGCGCGCAGCGCGCCCCCGGCCGCTTCGACGTGATCGGCGCGCTCGGACTCGCCCTCGGCCTCGTCGCCCTGCTGCTGCCCATCTCCAAGGGCGCCGACTGGGGCTGGACAAGCACCACCACGCTCGGACTCTTCGCCGCCACCGTCGTGATCTTCGCGCTGTGGGTCCTCTTCGAACTGCGCACCGAGCACCCGCTGCTGAACCTGCGCACGGCGTCGCGCCGCCAGGTCCTCCTGACCAACCTGGCCGCGATCACCGCCGGCCTCGCGTTCTTCGCGGTGACACTCGTCCTGCCGCAACTACTGCAGCTTCCCGAGTCCACCGGGTACGGGTTGGGGATGTCCATGATCGTCACCGGCCTCTGCGCTGCCCATATGGGTCTCGCGATGATGATCGCCGCCCCGCTCGCCGCCCGGCTCTCGGCCGCGCGCGGGCCGAAGGTCACCCTGATGACAGGGCTCGCACTGCTCGCCGTCGCATATCTCGCGGGCACCATGCTGCTGGGTGCGGTGTGGCAGATCGTGATCGTCGCCGTCCTCGCGGGCAGCGGCGTCGGCACCGCCTACGCGGCAATGCCCGCCCTCATCCTCGGCGCCGTCGACCCGTCGGAATCGGGCGCGGCCAACGGACTGAACTCACTGATGCGCGCCATCGGCACGGCGATGTCCAGCGCCGTCGTCGGCGTGGTCCTCGCCGGCACGGCTCAACACGTAGAGAACACCGAGATACCCACGCTGGACGGCTTCCGCATCTCATTCCTGATCGCCGCGGGTGCAGCGCTCCTGAATCTCGTCCTGGCAGCACTTTCTCTCCCCCTGCCGCCGGCGAGGCCGGCAACCCATATCCCTCATAGTTCAGAGAAAGCAAGGTCTGTTCCTGATGCGCACCAAGAAGAAGTTTCTTATCGCGGCTGCGGCCGCCATCACAGTTGCGGCACTCGCCGGCAGTAACGTCGGATGCGCTGAAACGGCGGACGGTGCTGCCCGCAAGATCACCGGCACACTGCCCGACGGATCCACCTATCTGTTCGAGGTGCCGGCCAACTGGAACGGCACCGTGCTGCTCTTCTCCCATGGCTACAACCCCGGACCGTCGAACCCCGCCCAGAACGCCAACTCGGCCGAGGTGAGCAGCATACTGCTCGCTGACGGGTATGCCCTCGCCGGTGGGTCCTACCCCGGCCTCGGGTGGCAGACGCCCAACGCGCTGGGCGACCAGATCGCCACGTTCGACGAATTCGCCGCGCAGGTCGCGTCGCCTTGAACCGTCCTGGATGCGGTGGAGACCCTAGTTCAGGCCACCTCGGCCGAGATGGTCTGTTGATGGTAGAGGTGTTCGTATTCGACCGGTGGCCGGTATCCGATCGCGGAATGTAGCCGTTGGGTGTTGTACCAGTGCACCCATGATGCGGTTTCCCGTTCGAGCTCGGCCCGCCCCGAGAACGTGGTGTGCCGGTCGATCAACTCGGTTTTGTAGAGCCCGATCGCCGATTCCATGAGCGCGTTATCGAGCGCATCTCCCACGCTGCCTATGGATCCGGCGATTCCCGAATCCCGTAATGCCTCGGTGAAGGCCAGCGACGTATATTGCGACCCCGCATCGGAATGATGTATCAATCCTGTTGCGGTGAAACGGAAAGCGGTTCTACGGCGGGTGAACAACGCCTGTTCGAGCACCGAGATAACCAACGGTGTCGTCTTCGACGACATAACCCGCCAGCCCAAGATCCGTCGCGAATACACGTCCACGCAGAACGCGGTGTAACAGAACCCGGCCAGAGTCCAGCAGTAGGTGAAATCGGCAACCCGCCATTGATCTGGACGCATCGGCGTCGACCAGGCGCGCCCGATCAGGTCCGGATGCCGCGGCGTCGACGCGGGCCCGGGTTCGGTGGTTCTCGTGGTCCGTCACCCGCGCACAACCCCGTCTATCCCGGTCAGCCGCATCAGCCGCGCTACCTGGTCGCGGCCGATATTGTGACCGGCGCGGCGGGCGGTGTGCCAGAGTTTGCGCACCCCGTACAGGCCCCGATTCGCGCTCCACAGGTCGAACGACACGTTCGCGGTGTGAGCATCGGCCCAGGTGGCGTCGCTGATACCGCACTGTTTGGCGGCATAGTAGGTGGACGGGGCGATCTTGAGCCCGTGCTCGGTCAGCACGCGGCAGATCGGGTCAACCCCGAAGCAACCCTTGTGGTCGTCGATGTAGTCGACGATCACCGCAGTCGGCGGTCGACCTCCGCCGCCGCGAAAAACGCACTCGCTGTCCGCAAAAGCTCGTTCGCCCTGCGCAATTCGACTACTTCACGCCGCAGAGCCCTCAACTCCGCATACTCCGATTCCGCCGCGGCCGCCGGCCCGGTCTCGCCCTGCTCGGCGCGGGTGACCCAGTTCCGCAGAGTCGCCGGGTTGATATCCAGCAGCGCACCGACATGCCGGCGCGCACCGGCCATCGAGTCACCGTGCTCGCGGATCCGATCCTGATACATCCTCACCGCCCGAGCGCGGGTTTCCTCGTCGAACTTCCGTGGTGCCGCCATGGCTGACAGTCTCCCTTGCTAAATCAGGAGTCTCCAGCCAGTCCAGGACGGTTCACGTCGTCGGCCCGGTCCCGGGCCACCGCCTGGGGCTACCCCATCCCCCACAGGCGCACTTCACCACCGGTCTCGAAGCCGTAGCGGATGTACCTGTCTGCAGACAAGCTGGTTCAGAGTGAGTTGGCGGCGGCGGCGAGAAGATCTGCCAAGGTTTCCTCCAACTCTGGCAGCACGGCGGCATGCCGGGCTACCTGAACCGAGCGTCGCGATGGGGTTTCATCGGAGACGGCGATTTGGGCGAGCCTCGTCCAAGACTGTGCGGCCAGCCGTGCTGCGCGTGCGGCCGCGTGAACCTTCGGATTGCGCGTGTAATCGGCGAGATCGACGCACCCTTGAGCGATGAGGCGTCGAAACAGACCGCCTCCGGTACCCGCTTTTTCGATGAAGGCAGCGAGTGACCTGAGCACAGCCTCGAGGTCTTCGTCTCCGAAGATGTCGGGCCAACTGGAGACGTCTTCAGCGAAGCGGCGAACGCCGTCGAGCCCGGTGCCGGAGACACCGTTCGAGGCCGGCGCGGCAATCGAACTGGGGCCCCCATGTTTCAGGGTTGCCGCCGATTGTTCGAGCGCTGCGGCAGCCATGGACGGGAGGTCAGGCACGTCGGACGGCCAATCGACTATGTACGTGGCGTGGCGTGTGGGTGTCGGGAACCCCGTGGAGGCTCGTGCCCGTGCCAATGCGTCATACGACACCGTCTGGATCTCATCGCGGTCGTTGTCGACGATATACGCGTCGCGAGCCTCGTCATCATAGCCGACGATAACGATGTCGTGGCGGCTCATGCGCAGTCGTACCCGCAGGTATGGGAGTTCAGCGATGTCGGCCCAGACCATGACGGGCCGTCCGGAGTCCAGTTCGGTCCTCACCCATTTCCAACCGAGGTCGGGATCCTCGGTCTGACGTAGTTCGGTCTTCGCACCGAGGCGCCTCAACAGGTCGACCTCCAAATCCCCACCACGCCCCACCAGGTATATCGGAGGATTGATCGCATCGGCGCGCAGGTAAGCGAAATCGAGTGCGCCGCCGAGTGTGAACACGAGTCCTTCGCTCAGCTCGCCGTCCCAGCCAAGCCCGGCCCAGGACATAAGATCGCGCAACGCACCCGAACCACAATGGCCGCCCTTCAGGTGCGGGTAAGGCTGGATCAGCATCCGGTGACCACCTTCAGACTCGACAGCCCGCGAAAGGACAACCCCGTACGCCAGCGAGGTTGTTCGACGAGCCTAAGACCGGGAAAACGCGCCGTGAGGAGTGGGAACAGTACGGCTCCTTCGAGCCGCGCCAACGGCGCGCCAAGACAAAAGTGAATGCCGGCACCGAACGATAGCGGCGGGGTCCCGGTTCGGGTGATATCGAGGCTATCGGGGTCGCAGAATCGGTCCGGGTCTCGGTTGGCCGCCCCGAGCAAGGTCAATACAACCTGGCCAGGATCCAGGTCGACTCCTGCCACCCGTGTTGGCTCGAGCACCGTGCGCCCATTGGTCTGGACCGGCGAGTCGTAACGCAACAATTCTTCGACGGCGTTGCTCGCCAGATCGGGCCTGGCCCGCAATAGGTCCATTTGGCTGGGATGGGCGAGCAGTGCAGCAACGCCGTTACCGATGAGGTTTGTGGTGGTTTCGAACCCTGCCGCGAACAACAGTATCGCGGTGCCAACGCATTCGTCGTCGTCCAAGACGTCGTCGCCATGCGCCACGGCGAGACGGCTGAGCAGGTCGTCGTCCGGGTGGGCGCGTTTGGCCGCCAGGAGGTCTGTGAAGTACGTTGCGAGTTGGTCTTCCGCTTCACACGCGGCAGTCAGCGCCGCGGCGTCCGCGCTGGGCTCGAGCGAGGCGACCAGGGCGCGTACCAGAGGAGCGGCCACGGCTCGATCGGTCACTGGCACTCCAAGAAGATCGCCTATTACATTCACGGGCAGCGGGAGGGCGAGATCGCTGATGATATCGGCGGAACCCTGGTCCTCGATGACATCGATCAGATCACGGATCTGCGTGACAACGCGGCCTCGCAACTCGTCGATGTGCCGAGGGGTGAAAACGTCAGCGACCAGCCGACGCAGCCGGTGGTGGTCAGGCGGGTTGCGGAACAGCATGGTGCGCCGGAATCGATGCATAGCCTGACGTTGCAACTCTTCGGGAATCTCCGACAAGCCGAATCCCAGCGACTCGTCGGCCTTGCCGAGGCTACGGTTACGGAGCGCAGCTGCGCAGTCGTCGTAGCGACTCAGTACCAGGGCCCCCGATCGCGTGACAAGCACGGGCTGAGTCTCGCGCAAGCGTCGGAACGCCTCGTAGGGGCCGGCTGAGCCGTGATCGGTCAGCAAGACGTCGAGGAGTAGTTCCCTCTCAGTTGGTCCAGCAGTCACGCCTGCCTCCGAGCCTTCGCCCGCGACTGCAGGAAGTGTTCGGCCTCGACCACGATGAACACGGCGGTTGCCGTAGTGACCGAGCGCCCTTCTAGATCCTCCATCCTGGCCGCGAGATTCAACTTACGGCCATGCCGCGACCGTACCTCGGCGTGCAGCGTGTAGGGGGTATCGAGCAGTACCGGGGCGAGATAATCCATGTCGAGATTCCGGGTCACGGCGAGTTCGCCGACCGTGTACAGCAAGAAGCCGAACAGGTCGTCGATGACGGTCGCCACCGCGCCACCGTGCGCGATCCCCGGCGCTCCGACATGACGCTGGTCGAAAAGATGGTGAGCAACGACGCCGCCCTCGCAACGCCGCACCGATAGGGAATGTCCGTGCGGGTTGGCCGGCCCACAACCAAGACAGTCGGGATGGTGCGGCGGCAACTCTGGCGATCCGGATTCCAGGAGCCGGAACGAGCGCACCCAGTCCTCCACGCCTGGGTCAGACAACCTACTGACCGCATCCGAAGCCTTGTCCATGGCCAGACCTCTCTGTCGACTAACGCGCGCCCAACATCAGACTCGAGCAGGACCGCGATACAACTACATTGGAGACAATCAGAACCATTTTGTCAACAATTGATCAGATCTCCGCTGCTTGTCGCGCATAGCTCGCGATCAAGCAACGCGCGGACATGACGAAGTGTCCGGGAGTTTGTCCACTCATGAACAAAACCCACGTTCTGTTACCATCCGAGGGGTGGTGGAAGAATCGGTGAGGCTGTCGTTCAGGCGACACCTCCGCGAGGCAGCAATCCGCGCCGCCCGCGCCCTGACGGTCGAGAAGGGCTGGGAACGTGTACGATTCGGCGAGGTAGCCGGTCTGATCGGAGTATCACGCGCCACGCTGTATCGAGAGTTCGGCGACAAGCAAGGGCTTGGAGATGCACTCGTTCTGCACGAAGCGGAGCAATTCCTGACCGGGATCGAGGATTTGCTTGCTTCCAACCGCAGCGCGTTGCCTGAATCGATCCGAGCGATAGTTCGCTACACGCTCGACGAGGCTGCAACCAGCCCCTTACTCAAAGCCGTCCTGACTACACCCGGTAGCGGCCCGCGCGATGAAACCGGCGTCCTCCCCCTGTTGACAACCTCTGCCTCCATGCTTCAACTCGCGTCCGAGCGACTGGTCACCGCGTTCCTCCACCACTACCCCACCATCGACGCCAATGACGTGGCCGACGCAGTCGATGCGCTCATTCGATTGACGATCAGCCATCTCGTACTACCGGCCAGCGACAGCGCCGAAACGGCACGCCGGATCTCCGAGATTGCCCTACGTTATCTCGGGGTGGGCTCTGCGGGTCTCAGACCAGATGCCTCAGCTGCATGCCACAACGCGGTACCGAGCCATTGAAGCAGCGGTACCCTCGTTTCCCCTGATTCCACAGCAGCTGGTTCAACGACAAGTAGGCGGCGACGTTCTCGAAACGTAGCTCGGACTCGGCCGGAGGAACGTCGAGCGCGAAGTGGTCGCCAGCGGTTGCGGGCGGTCTGAACCAAGTTCGCGTCGGATCCATCGATTCGGGTCCGCAGGTTCGCACGAAAGCAATCCCGAAAAATGACACATGAGCTGTCATGCACAAGCCGGGCAAGCCCAACCAGCTGCTGCGTTGGGTAGAGCAGCACCGACGACGCTGACGCACCGAGCAATCGATGCGGACCAGGCCGATCGGCGGTCGTCCCGCCCACCGGCGATGGCGCGAAAACGGCATTGCTCACGGGTCTTTTGCCCCGCGGGGATGCAATCCGGCAGTGTCACCGCGCTATGGCAGATAAGCTCATCCCGCGTCGTCTTCGACCGGCGTTTGGCTCGAATTCGCTCAGCTAAGCCTCGATCAGTCCAATATTCTCAATCCGCAAAGTCGAATCCGGGTCTATCCGGATTCCACGAGCTCGCGCCGAGGAATCGATAATCCCCCAAATGATTGCGCTGAGATGCTCGACGAAAGCCTTTCTCGGCATAGCCGAGGTCGGATCGGATTGCGAGTTTATCCACCAATCCGTCGCGGAGAGGCTCGCCCCTACGATCGACTGCACCACCAAGTCTATGCCCGACGTGTCAGCCCCAGCGGTGTCCAAAACCGTGACGAAATGACCCGCAATGAAACCTGCCAGTTCACGTGCGTTCTCAAGAGCTGGATCCGATCCCGATGAATTGTCGCTAAAATGACTACGAACGAGAAACTGGAAGACGTTCTTGTGCTCGTCGACCAGCTGCGCGTATTGCTCGACGAGCTGATTCATCACACTTCGAATCGGATCGGATCCGAAATCAACGGTAGCAAGCACATTCGACCACATGAGTTCCTTCGCACGTTCGATAACAGCTGCACGAAGGCCCAGTTTGTCCTTGAAGTGGCGATACAGCTTGGGTTTTGTCGCACCCGCCTCCCGAGCGATGTCGTCCATGCTCGCGTCCGGACCGTACTTGCCGAAGGCACGGTACGCTGCGTCGACCAGTTCTGCTCGAACCAGGACCCGGTGCTCTTCCCATCGGCTCGAGCGTGCGTCAATTCGCCGAACCACCGAGCTACCGACCTCCCGAATCCGCTTTTGTGCGCCCGCCATCTGGCCGAGTATACGCTATCGGACAAGTGACCGATAGCGCGGGCGGCAATTGCGCGCTGGATCGGGCGAGCATGAACGCCGTTACGGGGCCTGCGCGAACGCATGGTCAGTCGAATGTCACAGTCACCGAATTGGTGGCGGGTACCGACTGGCATGCCAGCCGATCACCTTCCTCGATATCATCATCATCGAGTACCTCGTTTACTCTCATCTCTATATCGCCGTCGATAACCTTGCACACACATGCACCGCATCCGCCTTCCCGGCAGGAATACGGAGGCGAGTACCCCTCGTTCAACAAGACCTCGACGAGGGTCAAATCTTTCGGCCATTCCAGCTCGGCGCGATCACCATCGAGATATACTACTAGACGGGCTTGTTCGTTCGTCATTGATTCCTTGACGTAGTTCTCCACGTCGAAGGGATCGGAGTGCAGAGATTGGAATACTTCTCGGTGTAGGTTCCGGTGCTGCACGCCGGCTTCGCGCGCCGCGTCTACCACCAAATCCATGAACGCCGCCGGCCCACACAAGAAATACATCCGATTTCGGTACTCACGGCAGATTTCAAGGATTGCGCTTCGGTCCGGTAGCCCACGCTCGCTCTCCAGCCACTCGATGAGAGTCAGTCGCTCGGGAAACTGCTTGGCGAGGTAACGGAGGTCTTCACCGAAGATGACGCTCTCGGCATGCTGGTTGGCATAGAAGAGAACGAGATGGCCGCCACCTTCGAGCAGAGCCGACTTGACGATGGATAACACCGGGGTGATTCCGCTACCAGCTGCGAACAGAACCATGTCCGCATCCAGGTCTTTCGGTGTGAAGTGCCCGGTGGGCGGCAGAACGGTTACCTCAGCTCCAACCTTGATGTTGTCGCACAGCCAGTTAGATCCGTACCCGCCCTCCGTGCGTTTCACTGTGACAGCTAGCGAGTCGTCTGCATGCGGGGAACTCGAGAGCGAATAGCATCTGGCCACATATTCCCCGTCGCCGGCTCCGGGAATACGCAACGTAAGAAACTGCCCGGGGTCGTAGGCAAATACGCCCAATTGCTGCTCGGGCACCTCGAACCAAATGGACACCGCATCCGCTGTTTCCTGCACTACACGGGAGACCGTGAGTTCACATGGCATGCTCATCTTCCAGGATATTCCTTCTCTATTATTCCGGCCCGTGGCCCAGATTCAACTGTCGCGCTTGACAAGGCCGTAACGACGGCCGATCGCATAGCCGACACGGGCCAGCGGAGCGTTCAGGTCCTGATACCTCGGCCCCACCGCGCGGGCGACGAAATCGAAACCCAGGGCATCGGGTCCGATAAGGACTCGAGGTTTGTTCCGTCGCACGCCCTTCAGGATCGTTTCGGCGGCGCTTTCCGGAGTGGTGAGCGCAATACGATCGAAACCGGCGACAATCTTCTCCTGATCACCCATCGCGCCGACACCTCGAGCTCCGCGCACAATATTTGTGCGAACACCACCCGGATGCACGCATGTTACACCCACCGGTAGCCGGTTAATTCGCATCTCCTGGCGCAACGCCTCGGTAAAGCCTCGGACGGCGAATTTGGAAGCATTATATGCGCTCTGACTGGGAATGGCCATCAGTCCGAAGACACTCGACACGTTGACAACATGGCCGTCGCCCGAGTCGATCAGATCCGGAAGAAATAGTTTCGTGCCGTTCACGACTCCCCAGAAATTGATCGACATCAACCATTCGAAGTCGATCCATTGCATATCCAGTATGTCGGCGCCGAGTGCGACCCCGGCATTGTTGATTACCATACTGACCGAACCGAAGTCGCTGAGGACCTGACGACGATATTCCGTGAATGCGCTACGATCGGCCACATCGAGCTGATAGTGCTGGCATTCGACACCCAGCGCGGTACACATGGAGGCGGTTTCGCGGGCCCGTTCGCCGTCGATGTCGGCAATGGCCAGCCGCGCGCCCTCGCCGGCGAGTCGAATTGCAACTGCACGGCCGATTCCTGAACCTGCCCCGGTTACCGAGACGACTCGGTCGCTGAACTCTCTCATCTCGGCAAGCTACCCTTCTTGATCGAATTCGGAAGGAGGTCGCCGCTTCGATCACCTGTCGACTCGCCGACCAACGCGAAATCAGAGTCCGCGACATTGCGGGTACGCCGCCAATACTGCCAGGTGAAACCTGGCCAGACCGTCCGATTGACACCCTGTGCATCGAGGTACCAACTGGTGCACCCCCCGCTGCTCCAGACCCCGTTCACCAATTTCCGCTGGATGTCCGAGTTGAATTCCCGCTGAACGGGTTCACGCACCTCGAGCGCAGCTGCGCCACGTTGCTTCGCGAGCCGAATCGCGCCGATGATGTACCTGATCTGGCATTCGATCATGAATACCACCGAGTTGTGACCGAGCCCGGTGTTGGGGCCGAGCAGGAAGAACAAGTTCGGGAAACCTGCGGTGGTGATGCCGAGATGGGTTTGAATCCCTTCGTCCGACCATACGGAGGAGAGTTCACGACCGGACGCACCCTTGAGCCGGAGGTGGTCGAACCCGTCGGTTACGTGGAAACCGGTGGCATAGATGATCACGTCGACCGGACGCTTGTCACCGGACTGGGATATGATGGCGTCCTCGGTGATCTCGGCGATCCCGTCGGTGATGACGGATGTAGTGGGCCGATTCAGCGCTGGGTAGTAGTCACTGGAACCGAGGATTCTTTTGCACCCGATGCGATACGTGGGGGTGAGCTTCTTGCGCAGCGCGGGATCATCAATTCCCCGCGCTATGTTCCACTTTGCGACACTCTCGAGCGGACGCATGAAATTGATATGTCCGTTCAGTCCTATCGACAGTGACTCCGCTGACCAGTAGATGGCAGTCCGGAGGGCTTTGGCGAGGATCGGCGCCCTCGTGAGCAGGGCTTGGATCGCCTTCGGGACCTTGACGTTCCTACGGGGCAGTACCCACGCCGGCGTCCGCTGGTATAGATGCAGTTCATCGGCTACCTTGGCAATTTCCGGAACGAATTGGATTGCGCTCGCACCCGTCCCGATAACAGCGACCTTCTTGCCATCCAGTGTGCAGTCATGATCCCACTGCGCCGAGTGAAATGCTGCACCAGCGAACTTCTTCTGCCCCTTGATCTGGGGGATATTCGGTATATGGAGTGCGCCTACGCCTGAAACCAGGAATCGGGCAACGTACTCGTTGCCGTCGGAGGTCGTAACATGCCACGCGGAATCACCAGGATCCCAGTATCCGGATTGCAAGGCCCGCCCGAAATGCGTGCGGCTATAGAGATCGTACTTGCGTGCGAGACTCAGGAGATACTGCTGAATTTCATCCTGTCCTGCCCACAAGTGACTCCAATCCGGCTTGGGCTCGAAAGAGTACGAGTACATGTGAGAAGGGACGTCGCAGGCACAGCCCGGATATGTATTGTCGCGCCAGGTTCCGCCGATTTCGGAATCCTTCTCGATTATCAAGAAGTCATTCATTCCCGATTTCAGCAGTTGAATCGCCATTCCCATGCCGGAGAATCCGCTCCCGACGATGAGGACCTCTGTTGTGTGCACCCTCTCGCTCGCTGCACGACCTCCCGAACCATTGGTCTTTCCCGTGTATTTGGCAGAACGGTTATTACTCATCGATTTCCTCTGGACGTTGGCTCACGTGCGGTACAGGTGGCCACAAATTTTCGATAGCTACTCAGCTACTGCGGATATGTCGGACCGGCGGCAGGACCGAGGAGTTCGCGGGATTCGACGAGTGCCCGCCGCAACATATCACGGCGCGACTTGCGCTCAGCAATATGCGTGGTGCTGTTCACGCCGGTCCGAGTCTGTTCACCGCCGGGCGATATCGTCGGGCAGGCTCCTCGTCAGGCGCCAAAGGAACATGGTGAAGCGACCTTCCATCATTCCTGCCTCATCGAAGAATCGGATCATCGGCTCGGACATGAACTGCAGGTTCTCCCGGTAGTGCGGGCCGAATTGGCAAGCGAGGAACCCCCGCAGAGGATGCACGCCGACAGCACGGTACAGCTTGGGATTGATCAAGATCGGGTAGGACAGGTTCGCGACAACTGCGAGGACGCCGCGGTGCCATGCCCGCGAGATCCGGCCTCGCGACCGCATACCCTCGACAAGCTCGGAGCGCGCGAACGTGATGTGGCGGGCCTCCTCGAGCACGTGAATTTTCATCAACTGCCGGACCTGCGGTTGTAGGCGTTCGTCGTTCATCGCTTCACGCTGTGCCCGATCGAGAATCTCCTCGATCAGCAAGGTCGCGCCCTGGATCGAGGGCCCGAGCGGGACGAAATGCAGGATCTTCGCCAGCGACAGAAACCCCGGCGGAAGCTTGTAGGGCGGGATCCCCGTTTTGGCGATCAGACGCGCGAACATTGTGGAATGGCGGCTCTCGTCGCCAACCTCGGCAAGTGCGTATAGGGCCTTGTTGTCGACGAGATCACCCGTCGTGTTCAGCCGTAGCAACGCCATACTCAGCAAATTCTCGGCGTAGATCCCGAAGCTGAGGATGCTCACCAACTCATGTTTGCCCAGGTCGATCTTCTGTTCCTCGGAAAGCCGGTTCCACAGACCGGTGCCGTAGAGGGACAGGCGATGCTCGGGGAACCACGCCTTATCCGGCAACCACGGACTATCCCAGTCGATGTCGACTTCGGCGTCGTAGAACTTCTCTACGGAAGTCTTGAGCAGTCGTCCGGCCGATCGTTGCAGGTCAATGGGTCGCCGACCGCTCACGCGCGCCATACCGTCGGTGGTTACGGCAATCTGCCCGTTGGTCTCGGCCCTGACGTCACTGGTCGTCATCTGTCGCTCCTTTGAGACTCGATCGATGACTCTGCATCGATACATCCAGTCCGGATCAACGTCCGGTGGCAGTAACCCGGTATCCGCTCAAGAGTGCAATACGGGCAGTAGCGGATACTTTGGGTATGAGGTAACTTTGACCCCGGCGGCGCGGCTTGTCAAGGGCCGGCCCCGATCCCGACGCCGGGCTACTTGGCCCCAGTGCCGGGCGATCCGATCGCTGGCGTCGACTATCGACCAAACGGAGGAGTTCACAGTGAAGTCTCAGAGTCCGCACGATGCCTCTGACTACATCGGGCCGGCCACAGTGGTGATCGCAACCGACGACGTCGAGGTGCAAGTCGAACTGCGCGGCTATTTCCAACCCATCGACGGCCGCTTCAGCTGGTACGGGCGCATCCGCCAGAACGACGAACTCGACAATCTGTTAGGGGGACGCCGACGTTCCGTGCTGATCCGGACCAGTACGGGCGAGGCGCCGGCGACCATCGGCGATCGTGACTTCTGGGGCCGCTATCGAGTTCAGGGCAGAGGACGACCGCCCTATCACGTGCCGACGACGCTGGAGGAAGTAGAAGCTACGCAAAGCTGAGCCGTAGGACCTACGCGAATGCCGACGACGCCCCGAAGGGACCAGGATACCGACATGATCAGCTTTGGAGACCGGCTTCGCGACCGCAACTCCGCGGCTTGGACGCTGGCCATAACCTGTGCCGCAGTAGCATTGGTTGTTGCGGCCATGGCAGCGCTGTACACCGCTCTGCCTGCCCTTGCGCTCGACATCGGCGCAGATCAAAATGCTCTCACATGGATCGTCGACGGATACACGCTGGTCCTCGCCTGCTTGGTTTTGCCCGCTGGCGCGATCGGCGATCGGTATGGGCGCCGACGCGTTCTAATCGTCGGCCTGGCGGTCTTCGCGGCCGCTTCAGTTGTGCCTGTATTTCTCGATACTCCTGCGGCACTCATTGCCTCCCGGGCCTTGGCGGGCGCAGGAGCAGCTTTCGTCATGCCGGCGACCCTCTCGCTTCTGACAAGCAACCTCCCAGTGGAGAAGCGGTCGTACGCGGTCGGAGTCTGGGCCGGGATCGCCGGCTCGGGTGGCGTGATCGGCATGGTGGGATCCGGTCTGCTTCTTACCCAGTGGTCGTGGCATTCGATCTTCGTCGGTCTGACCGTCGTCGCACTACTACTGCTGGTTCTGGCCTTCACCGTGCCTGATTCACAGGACGCCGAACTCCCGCCGTTCGATCTTTTCGGCATGTTCTGGGTCGTGCTCGCCATCGGCACGTCGGTGTTCGCGGTCATCGAGGGTCCGTCGCGCGGCTGGACGGATGTCCGGGTTCTTGTCGCAGGTGCGGCGGGAGTAATCGGCACCGTGGCATTTATCCTCACCGAGGTGCGTGCCGAGCACCCGCTACTGGACGTGAGCCTGTTCCGCCGCCGGGGCTTCTCGAGCGGCGCGCTATCGATAACCATCCAGTTCCTCGTGACTTTCGGTGTGATGTACCTACTGGTACAGCACTTCCAGCTCATCCTCGGGTTCGATGCCCTCGGCTCGGCGCTGGCGCTGGCGCCGATGGTCGTTCCGCTTATCGTGATGTCACTCGTGTCGCCGGCAATCGCTGCATGGGCGGGATTGCGGGTGACGACAGCGACCGGTCTTCTGACCATCGCCGTCGGCTTACTCGCCATCCTTCGCCTCGACACCGGTTCGTCGTACTTCGACGTTCTCTGGCCCCTGTTGATCATGAGCGCCGGGCTGGGCTTGTCGGCCGCCCCCGCGACCAACGCGATCATGCTCGACACACCGTTGGAGAAGCACGGGGTATCCGCTGCGGTCAACGACGCGACTCGCGAAGTCGGCGCGGCCATCGGCATTGCCGTCTCCGGTAGCATTTTGTCCGCGAGCTATACTTCGAGGATCAACGAGGTGCTGGACCGCCTTCCCGAGCCCGCGCGCGCTCCGGTCCGCAGTTCCCTGGCCGGTGCCCTCGAAGTCGCTGAGCGTGCCGGTAATGTAGGAAGGCCTCTCGCCGACTATGCGAAGGATGCCTTTTGGAGTGGGGTGGAACATTCGGCGCTCGCGCTGGCAGCGATCACCATAGCCGGGGTTCTGATCCTCGTCCCACTTTCCCCTCCACGAAAAGCCGCCGAAAGCGGTATCCGACGGCGCCGCCGACGTCACCTCCCCTGGCCTACACACGCCGCTCGAACCAGTCGATCGGATGCCCACGCCAATGACCGATCGATGGCATCAGTGCGGCGAACACTCGATCCATAGTCAGTTGCGTTGTCCCCCATGCATCGCATAGCGGCCCGTAGGTCGAATGGGCAGTGTCTGATCATCGAGGATAGGTAGGTTCAAGTGGTGCGCGCTTTGCGAATTCGTCTGACCTGACCCGATGACATTTGGTCCGGCGGCTGTGAGAGCATTGCCGCCCACGTAGTGGGCAGGAACGCTCGATGACTATGGCGACACGAAAAGGGCACACACCTCCACAGGCCGTGCGCAAGCTGAGCAAGGCCGTCCACCTGCTGGGCGAGAATAAGGAAGTCGCCGTCACTGCAGATCACCATGGCCACCTACTAACGGTGGCGCAACCAGTTCGGCGGGCTGAAGGCCGGCGACGGCAAACGGTTGAAGGGCCCCGAACGCGAACACTCCACTCTGAAAAGTCTTCTCGGCGAGGCGAAGCTAGAGAAAGCTGCATTGAACGAGATCGCCAAGGGAACCTTCTAGACCCGGAACGCCGGCGGGCGGCCGTGGCGCACCTGGTGCGGGTGCTCGGGGTCCGCGAAAGGTTCGCCTGCCGGTTACCGGCGAACATCGAAGTACACAACGGCGCGTTCGAACCACCGACACCAACGCACATCCCGATGCGGCTTTGCGTGAATGGCTGCGTGCCTGGACGAAACCCATCCACGGCAAGGATTCCGCCGCGCCTACCACGGCGCCCGCAGCGAGTGCTGGACAGTCAATCACAAGAAAATCCAACGCCTCTGGCGCGACGAGGGATTACGAGGGCCGCTGCGGCGCCGAAACGCCTGGAAACCACCACCACGACGGAGGCAAAGGGCACCCAACCGTGTATGGGCAGTGGACTTCCGATTCGATGCCAGCGACGACGCACGCCCAGTCCAGATCGTCTCCATCGTCGATGAAACACACCCGCGAATGCTTGGGCCGGCTGGTGGAACGATCGATCACCGCCGACGGACTCATCAACGAATCGCTGTCGATCGCAACTACCCCGCCGCCCTGCGCTGCGGCAACAGACCAATTTCGCGTGCCAGGCGACTGGGCGGCGGAACGGGTCTGCTCAGCGTTCGTCACACTAGCCGACCCTGCCGCAACGGCTACATTGAATGGTTCAGCCGCCGCCGACGCGACGAATGCCCCAACATCAACAGCTTCTGGTCGTTGGCCCAAGCCCGCGTCGTGATCAGCGACTGGAAGGAAGAATACAATCACCGCCGAAGAGATTCCGGCCTGGGCTGCAACGCCCCAGCCGGATACGCTACAACCCTGCATCCCCTACAACTGGTTCTCACACGCGGCGGACCGACTACCGGGTCCCGTCACCGCTCAGGATACTCCGACCCGGTCGGCGCAGAACTGGTTGCAGGGCAACCGAAATCATCTCCCGACCGTTGTCCAACCTAGAACCGGGGCGGCGGACCGATGATGGTGACCAGCATGTTCTGTAGCTCGGTACCTGCCGCCGGGCACAACCTTGAACAACAGCTTCGCCGAGACGTTCGACAACAAGGTTGCGAACCCGCGCGCCGGGCCGCAACCGCTGAAACAGCCAGCTGGAACCCGCATTGAAATCGGTGGCTTCAAAGCCGACCATAACTAGCGGCACCGGCAGCCGGCGCTGGACTATACGACATCGGCCCCAGCGCGCTGCGGCTGCACCCACTACCCTGACAGTCATCATCCGGCTGTTGAGAAAGGGCGTTCCGCGGTTCCCGGACCGATATCAAGCTCTGATAGCGAACTATTCGCCTATCGTTACCCTCAGCGTATGACGAATGTTAATGCCGCTATGCGACGGTTGCTTCGCGTATGCGCGCTTCCCGAGTCAATCCGAGGAGATGGACGGCCACCTCACCGCTGCGTTCGTAGGGCAGGTAGTGCCCAGCCTTTTCGAAGATGACCAAATGACTCCCTGGAATACGATGCCGAAGCGCACGCGAGTGATGAACGGGGGTCAGGCGGTCACGAGACCCGACCAGCACGACGACGGGACAGCTGAATCTGCCCAGCACGCCGTAACGCTTGTGAGAGAGTATCGAACGGGTCAGCTCCGCGACATTGCGAGAATTGCTCTTCGCGAGCTGCAGCACAGCACGGTTCATATCGTGCCGACGAGGACGCGCTCCGAATAGGATGCCTCGTGTCGACTGCCGCATCAGGAAAAGCGGCCGGGAAGGAATCCTGATATAGGGTAGCGCCTCCAGACCCAGCATTATCAGCCTTCGCCAGAATTTGCTGCGCAGCATATTTCCCAGAATATCGCCCGCCCCTGTCGACACCAACGCGACGCCGAGGATTCTCGGTCCGAGCACCTCACTGTGACGTTCAGCCAAGGCCATGAGAGTCATCCCTCCCATCGAATGACCACCCAATACGACCGGACCCGTAGGCACAGTTTCCGAAAGAATAGTCGCAAGATCGTCCGCAAGAATCTCGAGGCTGGCCGGAGCCGACTCCGAATCCCCGTGTCCCCGATGGTCGTAGGTGACGACGCGAATAGTCGGGTCCGCAGCGATCACAAGCTGAGCAACGTCCTCCCAACTCTCGTGCGACAACGCGAGTCCATGGGTCAAGACCATAGTCACTCGCGGGGTCTGCGAGCCCCATTCGGTGATCTGCAATGTCGGACCGTCGTCCCGTGTGAGAGCGAGTCGGCGGCAGGGAACACCCGCGCTGGAAATCGAAGTCATTATTCCAAGCTCCTCAACGTCGAAAAACCCCGGTGACTATTTGGCCGGGAGTGCCGAGTCGACACCACCGACATCTGTTACCTTCCAATCCAGATTCTTGTCAACTGTTACGGTATAGGTAACAGTCGTTTGCGCACCCTCCGGTATCTGCGCACTCTTCGATGTCACATTCAGGAACACATTGACGACATAGACACCCGATCGTTCGGAGCGCACTGTCGCCGCGATGGGAACTCCACTAGAACTCCACTTCAGTGGCAGCACAATTTCTTTCAGCTGCGGAGCAGTGGCATCGAACTTGTTTGCAAGAACGGGCGAGACGTTGGACTTCAAACCACGAACCCACTGGTCGAAATTCTGATAGTCGATATTCGAGGCTCCGACTGCATACTCAGACGCTACTTCTTCGGCGCGCTTCTCCGCGGCTACGACAGCGTCCCGATCTTTCAACTCGCTCCTAGCCGAGAGCCACAACGGAATCGAAACGGCCACCGCGACAACAAGGAGGGCTACTGCGGTTCCCAAGGCCAGAGAACGCAGGCTTATCGAGAACGACCTCTCCGACCCGCGTGCGCTCGAGCCACCCTTGACCGACGTCCGAGGCACACCCGCGTCAACCGGCTTTTCTTCCGCAGCTTCGCGGTCAGTATCATGAGAATCTTCTGTGGGCATAATCAGCTCCGGTGTCTCTCGTTCTTTCACATCTATTTGACGGCGATCCGCATTCGCAAAGCACCGTCCCCCGTGACACTGAGTGCACGATCTATCAGGTCGCTTATGTTGATTTGCGCCATGGAGTTCGACGCGCTTTCCGCCAGTGGCTGTACCGCCGGGACCAGATCACGAAGATCGGGGCCGATCTCATTGATGTAAGACGTCACTTTATCAAGGAAGGGAATAAGTCCGTTTCCTTCGATATAGTCCCCGGGCATATTGCCGATTCGAGACAGTCGCGCCAGAGAGTCCGCGATGAGTGCGCCCCACGCTCCGGCTTCCTCCCACAGAGGGCCGGCGGCGGTCATCGACTCCTCGGCCCACTCCATATCAGCACCCATTGTTTGCAAATTCGTCAAGATATTACGGATTTCGGGTGACCTACTCAGAATCGTTTCCGAAAGCAGCGTTGTCGATGCCGCCAGACGCGGCATCACGGCTTCCGTTCCCGACAACGTCTGATCCAAGGTCTTGACGATATTGCTGATCGCCTGTGGGTTCAGTTGCTCGACCAGATGGGTGACAGTATGCGCCACATCAGGTATCGAGCGGGGTAGAACCACTTCAACCGCGTCGATACGCTGACCGTCGGCCAGGTAGGGCCCGGCATCAGTATCCGGTACGAACTCGATATAGGGCTCCCCCAACCCCGAAAGGTCCTCAACAGTAGCGCTGCCGGTCGCAGGAACCCTGTACTTGGGATCGAGACCCAGCACCAATTCGACACCACGCTCGGCCTTGTCGATAGAGTCGATCTCTCCTACCTTCACTCCTCTCAACAGGACCGGGGAACCGGGTAGCAAACTCCCGGTCCTCGGCAGAGCCATGGTCACAACAGTCCTGCCAGAAAACCAATCAACTCGAAGCACACCGAATGCTAGGTATGCGGTGCCCAAGACCAGCACGATTCCGATCGACACCAGGGATAGCACGGAACTCGACTTCATCGAACCACTCCGATCATCCGCAGCGACGCAAGAATACTGTCTATCCGATCGTCGTCCGATATGGGGCCGACGCCTTCAATGCCTACAATATCAACCTTCGGACCGCGCTCAACAAATGGAATAACCTTTTCGCGCAAAATGGCCACGGCTTTGTTCAAATTCGAGGGGGCGTTCAGATCAAGCGGGCGGCGAGTGAACAATAGCGGCACGAAGGCACGTGCGGCCTCATTGCCCGATTGCGCCAGGGGGCCGACCCACCGGAGAGATTCTGTGAGCAATTTGAATCCGTCGTACAACGTGATCAACCCGATCATGGAAGTCATCGAAGCAGCGGCCTGACTCACCCCCGACTCGGTCAGCAAATACTCCAGTTCAGGGGTTCTACGCTGCACCACGTCCGTGTTCGCGCGCAGACCGTTCAGCATTGCGTCGACGGCATCCAGGTGGTTGGCCAGGTCAATGATATCCGCACCGACTACCTCGGATATCGAAGCAGTCTGCCGAGTGTCGATCGGCAGCACCCCGTTCACGCGGTTCATTATCTCCTGAGCCTGTTGAATCCCTCCTCCTTGGACGAAGGTCGCGAGTACGTTCATGGTGTCCTCAACCTGCAGCAGCGGCTTCGTCTTGTCCAATCCGATGGTGGCGCCCGGGGGAAGGGCATCCTGCGTGCCGGTCGGCGGAGTCATCAGCGCGATGGAGACATCGCCAAGTATCGTCGGCTGGCGGAGTTCAGCGGTGGTGCCGACCGGCAATCGAACCGACGCCATCAGGTCGACATCGACGGCAACATACCCGTCGTGGTCCTCGCCCGCGTCGACCAGTGACACATCGCGCACGACCCCTGCTCGCAGACCATCGACTGTAACCTTCGCTCGCGCTGGCAGATTCAAGGCGTCAGCGAACAGAATCCGGATACCGTACCGGTCTCCAGAAATTCCGGTCCCCGGAACGGGAACCTCCGCGGGATCGAATCCACATCCGGGAACTATGCACACCATTGCCACCGCGGCCGCAGCGATGAACCGACCACCACGCTCACGAGCAGATCGCGCCCATACGACTCGTCGCAGAACCATCACCGCGCACCTGCCGTCCCGAATATCAACGGAAGAACCGAAACCTTCTCCAACTCGTTCTCAGCGGACTTGCAGCTACCTGGCACGACACGCTCGATGGCCGCGCATACCCGCTCTGCGTCCGCCGGCGGCAGCTGAGCCACCGGCGCCGCGTAAGTCAGGATCGGTGAACCACCCTCCTGCGCCGTCGCCCTCTGAAAAGCCTGCACCAGCGGTGGCGTCAGGTCGATTATTTCTTGTACCGAGCCGATATTCGCACGGGCGAGACGCGCTAATGGGACTGTCGCGTTCAACGCTTCGAGAATTTGGTCACCAAACATTGAAGTAATCTCGTTCAACCATGGCACAATGATCCGCAACGAATCGATAATCGACACGGTGCGCTCAAAGATGCCATGATCGATCACTTCGAGACCTGGAGCCAGACGAGTGATCATGGCCTTGATATCGCCCCATCCGCCGGCCATGCTGTCCGATAATGATCGCAGTGAGTCGATAAGCGCACCGATATGCCCGATAGCAGCATTGGGGGAATTGAGAGCACGACCCAACTTGAGGATCGTATCATTCATTTCAGGTCCTGTTCCGGATAATGCGGCATCTAAGGCCGCGAGCTCATCCGCAAGCCTTTCACGCTGTGTCGAATCATTTCCATCGGTGATCTCTGCAGCGAGGTTGCCCAGCGCATTCATAGTCTGCGACATGCTCTTTGGCGTCAGTGTACGGGTAATGCACTGTCCAGAATCCCATTCATGCTCGGCTTCGCTGTCATCGAGTAATGCAAGCGATCGGTCCGCGACGATTGTGTCGGATACGGTGGTAGCTGACACCTGACCGCGGGGCGAATGGCTTACCTCTACCTCGAATTCGACACGGACCATGTCACCATGAGGTTCGATACGCGTCACCGAGCCGACTCTGACCCCTCGCATGGTGACATGGTTCCCGGCGTACAAGCCGATTGCATCCGGCATATTCGCGCAATAGCTACGCATCCTCTTGGGAGGCTCGATGATCACGAAGTATCCGACGATCAGAATTGCACATACGACCGCGACACCGAGAACGGACATGAGACCCCGGGACGCCAAGAGCTTATTCATCGTCAGCACTCCTTTCCGGGGACCGGAATACACACCGACGGTACCTGGACAACTGTCGCGGATTGGTCGACCACGAGCCCATCCTTCGACGACGCGATCGGCTGGAGCCGCGCCAGTAGGTCGCGCGTATTCGTGACAACCTGTCCCATTTCTTCACCCAGACGTTCCAGCTCAGGGATGACGTCGGCCAGGGCTCGCGCAACGGATTGCAACCTGGATCGATACGCCGGCTCGAGGCCCGCGATACGCGCGAGAAGCTCGTCCATCAGCCGGACGGCTTCGTAGATCTCGGCCTTTTTGTCGAGGCCCACTGTCTCCATCAGATTGACGCTGTCGATCATTCCGCCGAGTGTCGCCTTCGACTCGTTGATCGCGCCGAGATACTCGTCCGCCATCGCGAGCGTGTCCGAAATGTCACGGTTCTGGCGGTCGAGGATGTCGACCAGAGATCCGAATGCCTCTGTTGCTCGGCGAATGCCGGACGGTCCACTGGCAATCGCAGCGTTCATGTTCGTCAAATTCTGCCGCAACGTATCGCCATCGATATCATCGATCGGCCGAATCGCGTCCTCAAAAGTCCGACCCAAGCTGTACGGAAGATGGACCCTCTCGGCGGGAATGGACGAGTGTAACGCAGAATTCCCCGCCGGCGTCACCGCGAGGTAGCGGCCGCCGATCAGTGTCAGCATACGGATATCGAGACTCGTCTGGTCACCGATGAAGATGTCGCTGTCGACGGTGAAGCTCATTCGAACGTTCCTTCGGCTCAGCTCGATGGACTTCACCGCACCAACCGGCACACCCGCGATTCGGACGTCATCGCCAACCTTGACCGAGCCCACTTCCGGCATTTCCGCCCAGTATGTGGACTCGTCGAAAGGTACTACGTAGACTACTACGCTCGCCGTCAAGACCGCTCCCATCACTGCGGCCCCGACGGCAGCCCAGCGCAATTCTCGGTCCATGCTTCGAAGGGGAGCACTCACCGTCTGCAACGCGGTACCCCCGCGAACACGGAATAGCTTACTGATCACCGCTCGCATATCGAGATCCTTTGCCCACTGATCAACACATGTAACGGCGCCGGAACTTCGGCGTTGCCGTTCGAGCAGTTACGATTGATGACCGGTCCATCGGCGGGAACCCACGCATTCAGTGTCTCGAGAACGGCCGGCAGCTTCCGCAGCACCTCGACCGCCTGTTCCGGGTCCGGAAATACTGCCCCCAACAGGGCATCGGCATCGGCGTTAGGTCCGGCCGTCAAGCCGAAGGCCTCGAGAAGGCCGTTCAATGGCGCGATCACGTCTGGTGCCATGAGGGCGAATTCGACAATTCCATCCACCTTGCTACGCAACGTGGACACAACCGAGGCCAGCTCCGAGACAAGTCGGACGAGATGCGAGGATCGGCCACCGATATGGTCGGATATCTCTTTGAGATTTCCGACCAGAACGGTGACTACCGCTTGCCTGTCCAGCGCATAGTTGGACAAGGCTTCGATAGAGTCGAGGACGGAACCGACGCCCGCTCCGTCTCCCTCGATGACAGCGATCATGTTCTCTGCGAACTTGTTCACCGCTTCGGGCGACAGCTCTGCGAGTACCGGTTGTAAGCCGTTGAATAAATCCGTAATGTCGAACGACGGGATCGTGTTGGCAATATCGATCTTATGTCCGGCCGTCAACTCCGCTGTGGTCGGCGATGATTGTTGAACATCGAGATATCGCTGTCCTACGAGGTTCTGATAGCGAATCGCCAGCACAGTGTTCTCGTAGATCGGGTGATTGCGCTGGACCGCAAATCCAACCACCGCTCGACCACTGGCATCCAAGGTAATCGATCGTACCTCGCCAACTCGAAGACCATCCATACGGACATCGTCGCCGGCCTTGAGGCCGTTCGCGTCGACGAATTCAGCCGAGAATTCTACCACGTCTCCAGATACGGGGCGTTGCACCGTCTGAACGATGATCGCGAGCAGCACAGTGATCACGACGGCAGACACGATAAGTTTTGCGCTGGTCGCCAGAAAACTTCGCTGTCTTGTCATCGGCCACCTCCGATGTTGGATGTCGGCGGAAGACCCGGCAAGAACGCGGTGAACGCTGGAACCATATCGAGAACCAACTCGATGTTCAGAATCGGACCGTCTGGAGTCGACGTGAATGATCGGTCTAGACGTGATAGGAGTTCAGTGAGCTGCATGCTCGAGGCGCCGGGGGTAGGTACCATTTTAGTTGCCGTTGACAGAACCGGAGCGAGCATAGCCGCATAGTCCGACAGATGACCCTGAGCCGCGAATAGAGTTTCCGCCAGCCCAGGAAAGAACTCCCGACCTACAGTATTGACTGTCGAATCGAACAGCTCACGATCTGTATTCAAGATCTCGATCGTGGTGAGCCGATTTATGAGGCCGACCGTACCGTCGATCATCGATGCAGTCCCGACTAGCATGGAACCGTATTGGTCCAGCAGCTGCGATATCGGCATCGTCTGGGTTTCAGCAATGTTCCGGCTGGATACAACGATTGCCTCCATGAGAGGTGTGAATTGCCGGGCTATTGTCGCGCCCCGTGTCAGGATCTCGGTCAATTCCGGGACGAGAATGTCTCCAGTTGCTTGAGCTACGCTGCGGATGAGAACACCCATCGTTGCGTCTCGTTGCCGGTCGGCTCGCGGCCCCGTCAAATCGACGATACTGCCATCCCGTAATGGAGCCCCACCATCACCTGGTTTCAGCGCAATTTCACTGATGCCGAACAAGTTCGATGGCGAGTAGTCGACGAACAGCCCGTCCGTGAGACCTGCCGATTCGGCGCTTTCCAGTCTGAGAATCAATTGTTTCGCCCCATCGTCCGATTCGATCGCCGAAACATCACCTATCTCGATACCGTCGAATCGAACGGGTGTTCCGACGGTGATTCCGTCGCCGATGGACTCGGTACGCAGCAGTACCACTATTCGATTATCATCCTGTAGGGCCATCACAACAGTCCAGGTCAAGGCTACTACGATCACTGTGATCACGGCGAGAACACCCAGCATGACCGATGACCGCTTCGATGTCGACACACCCGGCATTTCATAGCGAGACATCGTTTCTCACCCCGTAAATTCGATGGAGGAGTTGACGCCCCACAGGAGGAGGGTCAACACCATATCCAAACCGATGATTGCCACGAAGCTTGCTCGGACAGCACGTCCAGATGCGATTCCGACGCCTTCTGGCCCACCAACGGCGAAGAACCCATGATAGCTATGGATAAGAATCACAGCCGTCCCGAATACGAGAACCTTTATCACCGAGGCCGTCACATCCCAGCCGCTGATGAATTGATAAAAATAGTGATCGTAGACACCGGCGGCTTGGCCATGAAGTTGCACGATCACCGCGCGACAAGCGGCATAACTCAGGATCAAGGCGATCAAGAATGTCGGAATGATTGCCACGGCCCCGGCGATGACCCGGGTGGTCACAACGAACGGTATCGATCGCAGTCCAAGCGACTCGAGTGCATCGATCTCCTCGGAGATCCGCATAGCGCCGATTTGGGCCGTAATACGGCATCCGGCTTGTGCGGCGAACCCGACGCCCGCAGCAATCGGTGCAAGTTCCCGTGTATTGGCAAAGGCCGAAACGATGCCGGTCACCGGCCCCATGCTGATCAGGTTGAGAGTGGTGAAGGACTCTACACCGACCGAGCCTCCGATCACCAGACCGAGTACCACCAGCATCGGCACAGTTCCACCGCCGACGATAATGGACCCTTGGCCCCATGTCATATCCGTGATCACGCGCATAGTCTCGGCTCGATATCGCCTGATCGTGAACGGGATCGCGGACAGCGCCTCCCAAACGAACGCGAGTACGAAACCGATCGACTCCAGGGGCGCGATGCGCGCTCCGAACGGCGCTATTCTTCTCCTGAGCCTCGCCAGCCGAGGTGGAGTAACCTTTACCTCCGACATCTAGGCCAGCCTCGTCGGAAGGAACATCGACACCAGCTGAGTAATTATGAGGTTCGTGATGGCGATGGAAACTACGGAGAGAACTACAGCCGCGTTCACGCCATCCGCCACTCCGCGCGGACCGCCTTTTGCCTCGAGCCCCCGCTGGCACGCGATCACGACCACGATGAATCCGAACAGCACGGACTTGGCTATCGAGACACCGATGTCCGCGACAACGGTGAAAGAGCCGAACGTTCCCCAGTAGCTGCCGGGGGTCACTCCCTGGGGGCCGATTGCGACCGCATATCCAGCTATCACGCCCGTGAAGATGATCAAGATATTGAGCATCGGCGCGACGAAAACCATCGCCACCATCCGAGGAATAACGAGTCGGTGCAAGGGGCTGATGCCCATCGTTCGCATGGCATCGATTTCTTCGCGAATGTTACGTGCACCCAGATCCGCCGCGATTGCGGCCGCTCCGGCCGCACCCAGCAGCAGCCCTGTTGCCATGGGGGCGCCCTGTTTGATCACACCCAATCCACCAGCGGCACCGAGCAGGGAGTCCGCCCCGATTTGATGAATCAAGTTTCCGACCTGGACGGAAACGATGACACCGAAAGGCACGGCCATCAGGATGGCCGGAATCGCAGTAACGGTGATCAGATACCAAGCTTGATTCAGTGCCTCTCGCCACTGGAATCTCAAACGAACGATATCGCTTACTGCTCCCGCAGCCGACTCAGAAGCCATCTGCGTCGACCGGCCAAAAGTTCTGAGCGCCGACACTACGGTTTCGGAAAAGTTTTCCCTGAGCAACCTCGTCGACGTCGATAGCGCGCTACGTTCAGGCATTACCACAGATTCCCGTCCTAACCAAGAGTATCGCTCCGCAACGCAACTGGCGCGCCCGCTAGGAAAGTGTCGACGATCCGGCATAGCTCGTTCTCCGAATGATCGGAATGGCTTCGCCGGTATGACGTACCTCGTCGGGTCATTATCGAGCGCACCCTGCTCACGGCACCTCCTTGTGCACTACTGCAAGTACCAGATACTCTGGGTATGAGTATGTGGTGCTGCTCACGCAGTGTCAATAGAGGATTTCGATCGATCCCGGGACGCGCGAGCGACCCTCTGGCAACCGAGCGATATCGCCCCGGCGAAAGTCGGCCGATAGCAACCGCGACGTGCGACGACACCATCCACATGAGCAGTCTCGCCCATCTACGGCCGAGGAAAGTGCGGTTGTGGTGCAGGGGCGGTTGGCAGGCATCGGCCACCGAAGATACTCCCTCGGTCACTACTCCGGCTGCACTTTGCTCCGCTTCCGTCGCTGGGTGGCGCCGTTTCGCACTGCCTGCTTCGGCATTGCCAGTCCACCCATAAGCCCTGATCGACGGGAATGATCGCGACCAGGCAGCTCCGGCAGATGAACCGCCCGGGTGTGGTGCCCACGCATTTCGGCGGAATGAAAGCGGTCTCTGCGAGGCTCGGAGCGACCCGTAAGCCCTGCGCAATTGGGTGCGCCGCGCCGCGGTCGACACCGGCGGCGCCGAAGGCGTGTCGACGGAGGCAGCGAGGGAGATTTGCCAGCTGCACCGCACGAATAGGGAATCCGAGGAACGATCGGAATCCGCGAAGCGGCAACATCTTTCTTCGTGCGACTAGCGGCCGCGATAGCAGTGGCTGATCGTGCGCGGCAAGAAGGTCGGCATGACCAAACCGAACCAGGCCGCGTCGAGAGCGACCGACCTGGCGGACCGGCAGTTTCGGGTTCTGGCGCAGAACACGCGGCTCATGGCCGATTCACCTACATCCGCCTGATCACCGATGTTCGTCTACCGCGTTCGTCGTCGATGCCTACGCCGGCTGCGTCCTCGGCTCGGAATGCTCGACCAGCGAAGACGCCACGTTTGCGGAGAAGGCGATCCGGCCCGCGGTCGCTCTGCGGGCTCGCGAAGGTCTTCCGGTCGGTGGAGCGATACATCATTCCGATGTGAGGTCTCGATACACCGCAGTAAAACTCGTGGAAGCACTGGCGGTCTCGGATCTCCGACGGTCGATCGGGTCGGTCGGGTCGGTCGGTGACGCCTACGCCAACGCGTAGGCAGCAACCACGATGCGGTTCCACACAACCGACGCGATCCCCAGCGATTCCTGTTTCGGCGCCGATCCGCTCACCCGGCTCGACGACGTCGAGCTCCTCAGCGAGGACTGAGTCGGCTGGTTAAGTCCCGAATCGTGCACTGCTGGGGCTGCAACCATCGGCCGAACACGAGACGGGCTGCTATGCACTGAACGTCGCGCAATCGGCTGGGGTTGGGCAAAACCGGTGCATCGAAGCAAGAGCGGGTCAGCCACCGCTGAGCCGGCCTACGCCCCACGCACTGCCGCGTAGCCATCACCCAACAGACCGTGGCCTCAGGCCGAGCCGGCGAGCAACAGTTCGTCCCGGTTGATGTGGAGTTGCTGCGTGATTGCCCGCTTACTGAATACGAAGTCGCGGGGGCGGTTGATACAGTCGGCGGCAACGAGCTCGCCGGCGCGGAGGTAAAAGCAGGTGAAGTCGCGGTCCCCGGATGGGTCCCCGCTGAGGACGACTTCGTCGTATCCGGTGTTGAGGCCGGCGATCTGGAGCTTGAGATCGTATTGATCCGACCAGAACCACGGAAGCGCCGCTATCTTCCTGGACTTCCCGTTGATGGTCGCGGCTGCGACCTTGGCCTGCTCGCTGGCGCTCGGCACCGACTCCAGGCGTATACGGCGGCCATAACGGGCCATCCGGTGACTGGCGCAGTCCCCAGCCGCGACGATATCGGGGTCCCAACGCTCGCAGGGAGGCGGCCGTCTCCAGTCCGATGTAGCCGCCGCCGACGATCACGGCCCGCCGCCCGGGGCGGGCAGCGGCTCGGATCATCTCGACATCGGCGGCGGTGCGTAGGTAGTAGACCCCTGCCAGATCGGCGCCCGAGGTGGCGAGCCGACGAGGGCGGGCACCAGTGCACAGCGCGAGCTTGTCATAGGGCAATGCGTCGCCAGTGCTCAGTGCGAGGCGACCAGCCGATCGATCGATCGCCTCTACTGTCGCATCCACGAGTTTGATTCCCTGCTTGCGATAGAATTCCGCGCTGCGGATCGCGAGCTCGTCAATTGTGCTCTTCCCGGCCAGATAGGCTTTCGACAGCGGAGGGCGTTGATAGGGTAGAGTCGGCTCCTCACCGATGAGGACGACCTCGCCCGTCCACCCATCCTGGCGCAGACTGGCCGCGAGTTGGACTCCACCATGGCCGGCCCCGACGATGAGAGCTCGCTGTACACTCATACGTCTGCCTTCGGAGTGAGGCGGACCATCATCTTGCTGATGCCCCGCACGAAGTTGGACTGCACGTACTCGGGCTCCCCCACGACCTCGATATTCTCGAAGCGAGGAAGCAGCTCCTCCCAGAGGATCCGAAGCTGCAGCTCGGCCAGCCGGTTGCCCATGCAGCGGTGGACGCCGAAGCCGAAAGCGATATGGTTGCGGGCGTTGGACCGGTCGATTATGAACTCGTCCGGTCGTTCGAACACGCGCTCGTCGCGATTGCCCGAGGCATACCACATCACCACTTTGTCGCCCTTGCGGATGAACTGGCCGTTCAGAATTGTGTCTGCCTTGGCGATCCGGCGCATGTAGGCCAGCGGAGTTTGCCACCGGATGATCTCCGAGACCATATTGGGGATCAAGCCCGGGTTCGCCTTCACCTTATCGAACTGGTCAGGGAAGCGGTTGAGTGCAAGCACACCGCCGCTCATCGAGTTCCGGGTCGTGTCGTTGCCACCGACGATCAGCAACAAGAGGTTGCCCAAGAACTCCATCGGGCGGTCGATCAGATTTTTGGTGTTCTCGTTACCCTGCAACATGGTGATCATGACCCGTCCCCCATGGATGCGACCAGCCGGAATTAGAGTCTCGTTGGCCCTGATCAGGGGTTAGAAGGGACTATGGGAACCATGGCTGGACGGAAACGGCATTCCGCGGAGGACATCGTGCGCAAGCTGCGGCGCGCCGATGAACTGGCCGCGGAAGGCTTGACCGGCGAGCAAATCGCCGCTGACCTGGGAGTCTCGGCGGCGACACTCTATAACTGGCGTCGCCAGTACGGCGGCATGGACACCGACGCCGCCAAAGAACTCAAGGAACTGCGGGAACAGAACGCCCGATTGAAGCGGCTACTCGCCGACGCGGAACTGGAGAAAGACGCGCTGCGCGAGATTTCGAAGGGAAAATTCTAGGCCCAGCGGCCAAGCGCCGCGCCGTGGACATGCTCAGCGAGGTCATGGGCATGTCGCAACGGTTCGCGTGCAAGGTCGTTGGGCTCGCTCGGTCGACATACCGCCGGTGCCCTGCCACGCAAACACCGGCAGACCCCGACGCCGGGACGCGGGCGTGGCTGCGGAATTATGCGGCCAAGAACCCGTGTCATGGGTTCCGCCGGGCCTGGGCAGTGCTGCGGTTCGACGAAGGCCACCGGATGAACATCAAGAAAGTCCACCGGCTCTGGCGGGAAGAAGGTTTGCAGGTGCGGGCGCATCACCCGCGTAAACGGGCCGGCACCTCGTCGGTGCCGGCGGTGGATGCGGATGCGCCGAACGTGGTGTGGGCGCTGGATTTCCAGTTCGACTCTACCGTCGACGGGCGGGTGGTGAAGATCGCGTCGATGATCGACGAGCACACCCGCGAATCCCTACTGCACCTGGTCGAGCGGTCGATCACCGGCGAGCATCTGGTCGCCGAACTCGAGCGGGTCTTCGCCGTCCACGGGGCGCCGAAGGTGCTGCGCCTGGACAACGGGCCGGAAATGATTTCGGCAGCACTGCAAACATTTTGCCGAGACCGGGTCGGGATCTCGTATATTCCGCCGGGTACCCCCTGGAACAACGGGTACGTGGAATCGTTCAACCGGCGCCTGCGCGTGGAATGCCTCAACCGCAACCACTGGACCAGCCTGCTCGAAGCGAGGGTGGTGATCGCGGATTTCAAGCACGAGCACAACCACCGGCACCGGCATTCGGCGCTGGGCTACCGCACCCCGGCCGAGTACGCTGCGGCCTGCACCCACACCCACCACCCCGTGGGCTGCGACATCAACTGAACACCGACCGAACGACACCGACTCTGAAACCGGGTGGTCGCGTTATCGGGGACTGGCCACGATGACGACTGGTTGCGTTGCGCGTAGTAGCGGCGAGCGCGGACGGCCGCACAAGCGAGCTGCGGTCCTGTGAAACCGGATTCGGAAAGCAGCGCGACTGCCATTTTGTGATGTGGACCTCACCTCGGTCCAATAGTCATTGGCGGGCGGGCGATAACCGTTGCTTATCAGCCAACCGCGCCTCTTGCGTTCTCCCGCTGGGGAGACGCCTTCAGCGACCTTGAAGGGCAACCGTTATCGGCTCCGCAACATCGAAATCGACACTATGCCCTCCATGCGGAGCGACAGCCAGGCAGACTGAACAACCATCAAGTGAACTGATTTCGAGAGGGTTGACAAGCCGATCTGGTTGGCCCTCAATATGGCCCGGCTCCGTTGCGTTCGGTAGTCCAAGTCTCGGTGCGTTCAACGGCAGCCGGGGAGGCCGATGATGGGGCTGGACTGGCGGCGCGGTCCTTCATACGCTGTTGCGCGGCGCCTTTCCTTCCCCAGCCTCCGGGGAGCAGAATCACCGAAGTCACGGAGATCGCTGAGACGATCAGCAGATAGACGACGATCGAGTCGCTGGACTTGGTCGAGGCGTACAGTGCGGCTGCAATCGTCGGGGCGAAGGCTGAGCCAGCCATCTGGGACAGGGTGTAGCCGACCGACACGCCGCTGTAGCGCACGTCCGCGTCGAAGACCATCGTGAACAGTGATCCGGTGACGCCGGCCGCCGGTGCCATCGCGATCCCGAAGACCAACACGAGAGCGGCCATGAACAGCCACGGCTTCCCTGTGTTGATCAGAGCGAAGGCGGGCGCAATCACCACTGTCATCGCTAGTGCCCCGAGCAGATACATCGTCTTACGGCCGAACGTATCGGAGAGAGCGCCGAATATCGGGTACAAAATCACGGCCACGACGCCGGCCACGAATACCCCGGAGAGGGCGGCCGTCCGGCTGATCCCCGCCACCGTCGTCCCGTACGAGATCAAAAAGGCACTGCAGATATAGGCGAATACACCCTGGCTCAGATAGGTTCCTGCGACCAGAAGTATCTCGCGCCAATGCCTGCTGATTGCGGCGAGAAAGGGCACGCGTACAACAGCATCACGTTTGCGAACGGCAGTGAATTCGGGGCTCTCGTCGAGGGAGAGCCTGATGGCCAGACCAATGATGATCAGAACGGCGCTGAACAGGAAAGGCAGCCGCCAACCCCAGGAAAGGAACTGTTCGTCCGGAAGTTGGGAGACCGCTAGGAACGCCAGGGTTGCGATGCTTGTGCCTGCGGGAGCACCCATCTGGGGGAACGATCCGAAGAATCCCTTCTTGGCCTGCGGGGCATGCTCGACGGCCATCAACGTGGCGCCGCCCCATTCCCCGCCGACAGCGAAGCCTTGCACCAAGCGGAGCATCGTCAGCAGGATGGGGGCGGCGATCCCAATCTGCGCGTAGTCGGGCAACATTCCCATCAGCATGGTCGCCGCGCCCATGCCGACCAGGGAAATCACCAACATCTTCTTCCGGCCGAGCCGGTCACCGAAATGCCCGAACACGACCCCGCCGAGCGGTCGTGCCAAGAATCCGACGCCGAACGTCGCAAACGAGAGCAGGACCCCCATCGCGGAGGCTACGTCCGGGAAGAATAGCTTCGGGAATACCAGCGCTGCAGCGGTGCCGTAGATGAAGAAGTCGTAATACTCGACCGTCGTACCGATAAAACTCGCCATCGCCACCCGCAGCGGCGACGTGGCCTTACGAGTCATCGGAATTGACGGTATTACGGATTCTGTCATGTCGTTCCCGTTTCGAAGCGCGGATCGTATCGATTCCGCGGTGCAGTGATAAAGGTGGTGCCCGGCGCGCAACGAGGCCGATAGTGAGCATCGCCGGTAACCTCGGTGATGCTGAGCGTCGGAGATGCTCGGGTCAGGAAATCAGTACTCCGTCGACCCGGCGTGGGACCGCGAGTTCGGTCGTATCCTGCAACTCGTCCGGCAGTAGGGCAGGGTCGACATTCTGGAACGCAACGGGACGCAGGAACCGACGGATCGCCGTGGCGCCCACGGAGGTGTGCTGGGAGTCGGTGGTCGACGGGGAAGGACCACCATGGTGCATGCTCCAGGTGACGGCGACGCCCGTGGGGTACTGGTTCGCAACTACTCGACCGGCTTTCGGCGTCAGCGTCCCGAGAAGCACCTTCGACAGCGACTGTTCACTGGTCTCGGTGTGGAAGCTCGCCGTCAGCGCGGGCGGGACCTTTCGTACAAGCCCGAGAAGTTCGTCCTCGTCTCCGTACTGGACGACAACGGCTGTCGGTCCGAAACATTCTTCGAGGGCGACTCCGTCGAGGTGCTCGGGTGCGCACTCCCACAGCGTGGGCGCGAGCCCGTCGACGGCGTCACTGTTGCCGCGGGCAACGAGCCTGATACCGGTGGAGCCTTCCAGTTCCCTACTTCCGGAAATGAAGCCGTCCTGTATGGCGGTGGTGAGTAGTCGGGATACGGATGCGGTCCGGATGCTGTCGGCGAGGTGCTCGAGGATCCTCTGACCCGAGGCGGAGTTCGGCAGAAGTACCAGTCCTGGTTTGGTGCAGAACTGGCCGTTGCCGAGAAGTACTGATGCCGCCAGCCCTTCGGCGATATCGGCGCCGCGCGTTTCGGCGGCACCGGGTGAGATGACGAGCGTGTTCTGACTGCCGAGTTCACCGAAGAAGGGAATCGGATGGGGGCGGTCATGTGCGAGGTCGGCCAGAGCTCGTCCCCCGCTGACCGAGCCGGTGAAACCTGCGGCCGAGATCTCGGGGTGGCAGATCAGTGTGCGACCGGCGTCGCGTCCGTGAACGAGTCCGAGCACACCCTCGGGCATCCCGGCTTCCCGGAATACGCGAGCCGCGATCTCGTGCACGAGTTCGGATGTCCGGGGGTGGCCCTGGTGCGCCTTGACGACCACCGTACATCCGGCGGCGAGGGCGGCGGCGGTGTCGCCTCCGAGGACGGAGAAGGCCAAGGGAAAGTTGCTTGCGGAGTACACCGCGACCGGACCGATCGGAACCAGCCATCGACGGATGTCGCCGACAATGGGGACTGGTGCAGTCGGATCGGCATGGTCGATTGTCACCTCGAGATAGGCGCCTTCATCGACAACGTCAGCGAACATACGCAATTGGTGCACGGTACGAGCGAGTTCACCGACCAACCGTCCTGTACCGAGACCGGTTTCGGCGTCGGTGATCGGGACGAGGTCATCTGACGACACCGCGAGTTCGCTGGCGAGTCTACGCAGAATAGTCGATCGTCCTTCCCGGGACGTCGCAGACCACACTGACATTGCCGCCGCCGCCGCACGGATCGTGGCGTTCGTCACGTCGGTGCTGGTTGCGGGAAATCGGGTCGTGGAGGTATCGGTCACTATGCCACCACGCTCGCCTCGACAGCCAGTTCCTGATCCGCCGCTATACCCATGCCGGTGATCCACTCGGGGACCGTTTCGTATCCCACCGTGGCGAGCGGCTGGCCTACAGTGGCAGCGACAGCGACCCAGGTCCGCACTTCGTGTGCACCCGTGCCGGCTACCTGGATGTCGTCGTGCGTCAGCCGGGAGATGGCGTCGAGGTCGCCGTCGGCGAGGAGAGACAACATGTGTCTGTCCCACTCGGGCCGGATGGCATCGATAGCTTTGGCCATATTGTTGGTGATCAGCGCCTGGCGTTCCGCTTCGGGGAGCTTGTCGGCTCCAGGAATGAGGGAGGGTGGTGAGTGCGAGAGTCCGCCCGAGCCGATCACGAGCACACGGTCGTCCGCAGAGGTGGCGGTGTCGAGGAACTCACGGGTGATTCGTCCGAGTTCGATGACCCGCGACATGGCGGCCAAGGGGCGATCGATGCAGTTGATGATGATGGGGAGCATCGGGACCGCGTCGAGCCGTCCGAACAGGTCAGTGGTCGATTGGCTGAAACCGTGATCGAGCTTGAGCTCATGAGCGAATGCAACCTCGACGCCGCGGGCTGTCGAGTGCTGGACGTAATCCCGAACCAGCTGTGCGGGAATGTCGTAGCGACTGTTCGCGGTGTTCCAGTCGCCGTAGCCCGACGCCTGTTCGACGGTGGTGAAAGCCGGCGCGATTCCGGCCAGCGCCCGCATGTGATCGGGCCCGAAGTAGACGACCAGGGTGGGGTCGTAGGCCTGAGTCGCGCGTGCCGCGGCGGAGATCGCGGCACGGAACTGGAGGCCCTGCGAATGCTCGGTGTCGGCCAGCATCTGTGGACTGTGGGAGAGGGCAACGCCGGCAAGACGGGCACCCGACTTCAATGTCGTCATGGCTTACTCCTGTAGTTTCTGCGACCGCCGTTGGCGGTAGTTCGATGTGGTGATGCGTCAACGCCGTGCGATCGCAGTCAGCGATCTAATGACCTCGTCGACGGAGGTGATGGTGGCGAGCACGCTCAGGGACGCGATGGCGGCGGTGTGTGCTTCGGGTGTGGCCGCCGAGCAGGCGTCGTCGATGATGCCCACTCGGTACCCACGGTCGGTGGCCGCGCGGGCGGTGCTTTCGACCGAAACGTTGGTCGCGACGCCGCTGAACAACACTGTGGTGATTCCCCGTGCGGTGAACACCGAGTGCAGCTCGTCGGTGAATCCGCCGACGCGTTTGTGAGTGATGAGGATGTCGGTGGGATTTGGCTCGAGTTCGGTGATGATTTCGGTCGACGATGACCCGTCCTGCATGCATCCCAGCTTGGGAATCTCGGTAAGGATCGGGGAATTGGCAATCAGGTCGGAGTAGCCGGGTCGGAAGGCGATTCGGGTGTAGACGACCGTGCATCCCGTCCGACGGCCCGCGTCGAGCACCGTGCCGATTCGATCGATCACGTTTCGTTCCCGGATCTGTTGCGAGAACAGCCCGGCAAGCGCTCCGGTCGGGTCGACCACGTCGCCTTGGCAATGGATGGTAACGATGGCGGTACTGCGAGCGTCGAGGTCCATGGTGGACTCCTGTGCGTGAGATGTAGTCGGCGGCGGCGCTCCTCCTGGCTCAGCCGGGCAGGACAGCTACTTCCGTGTGGGCGGGTTTTCCCGAGAAGAATTCGGTGACCAGGGAGTGGAACTCGTGGGCACGCTCGGCGGGAAACCAGTGGCCGGCGTCAGCGAAGACGTGCAGTTCGGCGTGGGACATCAACTCGGCTAGGCGGATGCCGTTCGACACGGGCACAACCTTGTCGTGTCGACCGTGCAGTACCAGTGCCTGATGTCGGATTGTGGACACGTCACGCTCGAATTCCTCCGGTGCCGATCCACCGGCGCCGAAGAAGGTCTGGATCGCCTCGTGCGCACCCGGTTGGGCGCTGAGTATGTAGCGTGCCTCGACCAGTCGGTCGGTGACGGAATCCGCGTCGTAGGCGAAGCACTCGCGCAACAGCTCTCGCATCGAGTCGCGGTCAGGCCGATAGTCCCGCAGTAACTTCTGCGCCGGCGATGTGGAGGGTGCGATGCGGGTACTCATCACCACGAGCCGTTCGATCCGCTTCGGCGCATCCAGCGCAAGTTGCAGGGCTACGCGGCCACCGAGCGAGTTTCCGACAACACTGAACTGCTCCAGGTCCAGGGTGTCGGCGAGTGCCAGTGTCTGCCGCGTCCACAGATCGACTCCGTAGGGCTGGCCGAGCGGTTTGTCCGAGCCGCCGAAGCCGAGGAAGTCGGGCGCAATGACCCGGTGCGATCGTGCGAGCAGGGGCGCGAGGCCAGTCCAGGTACCTGCCGCGGAGGCTCCGGGTGCCGCCCCGTGCAGCAGCACGATTGCAGGTCCGGCGCCGACGTCGACGACATTGAGCGTGTGCTCGCCGACCTCGCAAGCCCGGGTGGGTCCGAGCGCCGTCACGATCTGGCCTCCACCGTGTCCAGTCGCGCGAGAACCCGCTGTTCAGCGTCGGTGCGTGTCCATTGCCGGCGCTCGGGGTGCGCAAGGAGGGCGTCGTATGCGGCGGCGATCATCTCCCGGATGTCCATGAACGGTGACACCAGACCGGCCCGCTCCGCCTTGTCGATCGCCAAGATTGTGTTCTCGTTGCTGAACGGGAACACGCAGTCAGCGTTGTCGAAGGTGGCTCGGTCCTCTCCTGTCGGGCCACCGCCGACGGTGCGGGTGTCCGCCGGACGACCCAGGATTTCGGCGCAGACGTCCACAAATCCTTCGAGCGAGGTGTTGCACCTCTTGGAGGCGACGTTGTATACGTCGAATCCTTCTCCCCGCAGGTCGACAGCGCGGGCGAGCGCCTCGGCTGCGTGGTCTCGGTAGATGTATTGATGAACCGCCTGCCCGTCCCCGGGCAGCAGGATCTGGGCACCGTCGAGGATTCGGTTGAGGACGAATTCTTCGCGGGGGATGAAGTTCAGTGGTCCCAGGACCAGGGGTAGGCGAATGATGACCGAGTGTGCACCTGCACGCGCGTTCTGGATGCTGCGCTCACAGGCGATCTTGTCGATCGCGTAGTCCCCCCAGAGGGCGTGCGGGCCGTAATCGATCTCCTCCGGCCACGGCAGAACGGGGCTCGGCCGCACCACATTCACGGTTGAGCAGTGCACCCAGCGTCCGACATCCGGAAGGGCTGCGAGCAGAGAGGCAGTCTGGTCGCCGGTGTAGGCGGAAAGATCCAGCACGGTGTCGAAGCGGCCCGCTGCCAAGCGAGCCAGGTCTGCGGGGTTGTTGCGGTCTCCGAGGACGGAGCGCACGTGTCCGGTCCAGTCGGGTTGACGGCTTCCGCGGTGGAACACCGTCACCTCGTGTCCGGCGTCGAGCAACCGCCGTACAGCGAGGACCCCGACGAATCGAGTACCCCCCATGACCAGTACCTTCATGATGTACAACCTCCGCTGCAATCGCTGAATTCCATGCACCAAGGGCATCACGCCGTGAAGATCTGCGTCCAATACAACTCTGACGCTCGGTGATAAGCGTTAGTGATCGCCGCTGCCCGACAGCTCGCGGCACACTTGGAGGAAAGCGGACAGCACTGGTTCTTCCCTGCGCGCATTCCACGCCACCCCGAATTCGAACCTCGGTGTCGGCGAAGCGAATTTGCGGATGACCACGCGATCGGAACGCAGGGTCGATGCCCGCTCGCTGTCGACGACGCTCACTCCGCGACCGGAGTCGACGGCAGCGAGCAGGTGTTCGGGGTCTGGCTCCCACAGAACCTTCGATGGAGGCGTGCCACCGAAGATGACGCGGTGCATTTCGTCGAAATAGCCGGGTGCTTGTGCTCGCGGCCAGCTGATGAGGATTTGGTCGCGCAGGTCGTCGCGCTCGATTCGGTGCTTCGCCGCCAACGGGTGACCGGCGGGGCACACCACCACCGCCTCGGTGTCTCCCAGCACCAGTATTCCCAGGTCGGAAGCATTGAGAAGAGGGAGTCGGACGAAGGCTGCGTCCACTTCACCGGCACGGAGCATGTCCACGTTTCGAGCGGTCCACGCGACATCGGTAGTGACTTCCACGGCAGGATGGCGTTCTCGGAAGACCGTGACGATCGTGTCGGGCAGACCGAACGCAACCGACCGGGTCAGGACGGCCCGCAAAGAGCCGGTGTGGCCCTGTCCGGCCGCTTGTACCCGGTCGAGGGTGCGCTCTACCTGGCTGAGGATGGCCGGCCCCTCATCGAGCAGTACCTGCCCGGCCTCGGTCAGCTGTACACCATGTGAGCTCCGCACGAACAGCTGAACGCCGCACTCTTTCTCGAATACCTTGATTTGTTGGGACAGTCCCGGCTGAGCCAGGTGCAGCCGTTCGGCGGCGCGACCGAAATGCAGCTCCCTCGCCAGCACCACAAAGTACTCGAGCCGCCGGAGATTCACACCCACGACGATAAACATTGCTTCTCGCGATCGCAAAGAGTCCTATTGGACGCCGCGGGGAATGCTGCCGCAGGCTGAGTGCAGGCAATACGCCGGACAACTTTGACGAAGGGCAATCACGTGTCTGAGCAACCTCACCGACCTTCACTCACGGTCGCAGAAGCTGTGGCGGCCGCCCTGCAGAGGCACGGCATCACCGTCATCTTCGGCCAGAGTCTGCCGTCCGCGCTGATGCTGGCCGCCCCGAAGTTCGGGATCCGACAGATCGCGTACCGTACTGAAAACGCCGCTGGCACAATGGCGGATGGGTACGCTCGCGTCTCCAATACAATCTCGGTGGTGGCGGCGCAGAATGGGCCTGCCGCCACTCTGCTCGTCCCGCCCCTGGCCGAGGCGACGAAAGCATCTGTTCCGGTTCTGGCGCTTGTACAGGACGTTCCTCGCGGCAACCGCGACCGTAACGCATTCCAGGAATTCGACCACACCGACCTCTTCCGCTCGTGCTCCAAGTGGCTACGGGTCCTCGACGATCCGGCCCGTGTCGACGACTACGTGGACATGGCGGTCACTGCGGCAACATCGGGGCGTCCAGGCCCCGCAGTACTCATGCTGCCCCGCGACATCCTGCTCGAGCCGGCCGCCAACACCGGACGCCGGACAGCAGTGCTCGGACGGTTTCCGCTCGATCCGGTCCGGCCCGCAGCGGACAGAATCGAGGAGGCGGCCAACGCGATCGCCGCTGCTGAACGGCCATTGGTCGTGGCGGGCGGTGGAGTCCATCTGTCCGGCGCCGCCGAGATTCTCGCGCAATTGCAGGAACGCGTATCGTTGCCGGTCGCCACGACGAACATGGGTAAGGGATCCGTGGACGAGCGGCATCCGCTGTCGCTGGGAGTCGTCGGTAATTACATGGGCCCCACAGGCGCCACCCACCACTTGCGGTCGATGGTCACCGATGCTGACGTTCTCGTCCTCGTCGGTACCCGTACCAATGAGAACGGGACCGATGCGTGGAGTTTGATCTCCGAGAACACTCGCATCGTCCACATCGACGTCGACTCGAATGAAGTAGGCCGGAACTACGAGGCGATCCGCGTCGTCGGAGACGCGCGGCTTGCACTGACCGACCTCCTCGAAGCACTCGAGGACCGGGATCTCGGCAAGCGGAAGGCCGGCGCGGGTTCGGTTCGTCAGCAGATCGCTGAGGCCCGCACCCGTCACGTCAACGCCGTCAACGACCTTGTCACACCCGGCTCAGGACTTGTACGCCCAGAGCTCGTCGCCCACCAGATCAACAAATTGCTCGAGGACGGCGAAACCATCGTGACTGCGGACGCGAGCTATTCCAGCATCTGGATGGGAAACTACCTTCGGTCCCGCCGCCCGGGACAGCGATTCCTCTCCCCCCGTGGACTCGCCGGCCTCGGCTGGGGTATGCCGTTGGCACTCGGAGCCAAGGTAGCTCGCCCTGATGCGAACGTGCTCTGCCTCACCGGCGACGGCGGTTTCGGGCATGTGTGGTCCGAGTTCGAAACCGCAGTGCGAGAGAACCTTCCGGTGGTTGTTGTGCTGCTGAACAACGGCATCCTTGGGTTTCAGAAGCACGTGGAGTTGGTTCAGTTCGGTGAGTACACCAGCGCCGTCGACTTCGCCACAGTGGATCACGCCGCCATCGCGATGGCGTGCGGCGCAGACGGTATTCGTATCACCGATGCGCACGAGGTAGGTGATGCGCTCGCAAAGGCGGTCGCATCCGGCAAACCCACCCTGGTGGAGATCCTCTGCGATCCCCACGCCTATCCGCCTATTACCGGGTGGAGCGGTGTCTCGGATGAGGTGATGTCACGGTAGGAGTTTCCGCGCAGACGCACCGGACACATGCAAGACCCGTGGCGATCGGACCCGCGTTCGCCCTGGTCAACACCGGTAACCTGTGGGCCTTCCTGCTCACCCAAGCTCTGGTGTTCGGCATCGCGATGCCACCGGCGGCCGATGTCACCAGCTCGCTGTACTCGATGGCGTTCGATTCCGATGTCGACTACAGCGGGATGTCGATCAGCTTCACCCTCACGCATCTGGTCGGCTCGGCATGGGCGCCACCCACCATCGCCCCCACCCTCGGCAACTCGACGAACTCGAGCAATTCGAACGTGGCCACCGCGTGATCGTCTCCGCGATCTCGATCATCTCGGTGATCTTGCTCGTCGGTCACTCGGGTTGGAAAGGCACTGCACGCCAACTTGTTCGAGATCAGGAGCTTCCACCCCGCACACCGACGACTTCCGGATTCGCCGGTTACAAACATGGACAGCGCAGATCCCGTGCGTGTCCTCGATAAGTGAAGTGATGACAGAAATGAACGCCCACTCCCCTGACAGCTACGACACCGATGTCGTCATCGTCGGACTCGGCCCCGCTGGTGGCACTGCGGCTATCGCCCTTGCCACCTATGGCCTCCGCGTCCACGCCGTCTCGATGTTTCCCTGGGTTGCGAACTCGCCCCGCGCGCACATCACCAACCAGCGTGCGGTAGAAGTCCTGCGCGATCTCGGCGTCGAGGACGAGGCCCGCAAGTATGCGACGCCGTGGGACCAGATGGGCGACACACTGTTCACCACCAGTCTCGCCGGAGAAGAGATCGTCCGGATGCAGACCTGGGGCACCGGCGACCTCCGCTACGGCGACTACCTGTCCGGTAGTCCCTGCACGATGCTCGACATCCCGCAACCGCTGATGGAGCCGGTGCTGATCAAGAACGCCGCCGAGCGCGGCGCGGTCATCAGCTTCCACACAGAGTACCTCGGCCACACCCAGGACGACGACGGCGTGACCGTCCGGTTCCGGGACGTTCGCTCCGGGGCCGAGTTCGAACAGCGAGCGCGCTTCCTGCTCGGATTCGACGGTGCCCGGTCGAAAGTCGCCGAGGAGATCGGCCTTCCGTTCGAGGGTGAGCTCGCCCGCGCCGGCACCGCATACATCCGGTTCGATGCCGACCTGAGCGCGTACGTCGCGCACCGGCCGAGCATTCTGCACTGGATCATGAACTCGAAGGCCGGTTTCGGTGAAATCGGGATGGGCCTGCTCCGGGCTGTCAGGCCGTGGGATCAGTGGATCGCCGGCTGGGGCTTCGACATGACGCAGGGACAGCCGGATGTCTCCGATGACGTGGTCCTCGAACAGATCCGTACCCTCGTGGGCGACCCGCACCTGGAGATCGACATCGTGTCCCGGTCCTTCTGGTATGTCAATCAGCAGTGGGCCGAGCACTATCAGTCCGGCAGGGTGTTCTGCGGCGGTGACGCCGTGCACCGCCATCCTCCAACCAGTGGGCTGGGGTCGAACACATCGATGCAGGACGCGTTCAACCTCGCGTGGAAGATCGCGTACGTCGTCAAGGGCTACGCGGGGCCGGGACTGCTCGAGTCCTACTCCCCCGAACGCGTCCCCGTCGGCAAACAGATCGTCGCCCGAGCCAACCAGTCCCGCAGGGATTACGGCGGGCTGCGCGAATGGTTCGACAACGACAGCGCCGACCCGGTCGCCGCCGGGCTCGAGAAGCTCAAGGAACCATCTCCGGAGGGTGTTGCTCTGCGCGAGCGGCTGTACGAGGCCTTGCAGATCAAGAACACCGAGTTCAACGCCCACGGCGTCGAACTCAACCAGCGCTACACCTCGTCCGCGATCGTCCAGGACGCCGACGCCGGTGACGAGGTGTGGCCGCGCGACCGAGAGCTGTACCTGCAGGCCACCACCCGGCCCGGCGCGAAGCTCCCCCATGCGTGGCTCGTCGGCGCCGACGGCACCCGCATGTCCACGCTCGACGTCACGGGCAAAGGACAGATGACCCTGCTCACCGGCCTCGGCGGCCAGGCATGGAAACGCGCCGCCACCAAGCTCGATGTTCCGTACCTGCGGACCGTCGTTGTCGGCGAGCCCGGCACCATCGACCCCTACGGATATTGGCGGCAGGTCCGTGAGATCGACGAAGCCGGCGCTCTGCTCGTGCGTCCCGACGGCTACATCGCTTGGCGGCACAGTGCCCCGATCTGGGACGACACCGAAGCACTCACCAGCCTCGAGAACGCGCTCACCACGATTCTCGACCGATCCGCGGCCAGTGGACACAATGTGACCGACACAATCGCATCGCAGTACAGCACCAAGGCCGTGCCGATCGCCGTCCCGCACGTCACCGCCGACGACGCCACATCCACCTCCGGCATCGCAACAGTCGAGGGAGAGAACCCGTGACACATCCTTACACCAGCGTCTAGGACGACCTGAACCAAGTCGAATTCAGCCAGGGCTTCATCCAAGCAGGCCCTACCGGACCCGGTACCTGCCCGCCGGCGACGACTCCAAGCCCGCACTGATCCTGCTGCACGGAATCACCGGACACGCCGAGGCCTATATCCGGAACCTGCGCTCGCACGCCGAGCACTTCAACGTCTGGGCCATCGACCTCATCGGACGCGGATACCCGTCCAAGCCGGACCACCCGCTCGAGATCAAGCACTACATCGACCATGTCCTACGGTTCATGGACGCCATCGGTGTCGAGAAGGTCTCGTTCTCCGACGAGTCGCTCGGCGGCTGGATCACCGTCCAACTCGCGCACGACCACCCGGAGAAGGTCAGCCGGACCGTACTCAACACCGTGGGCGGAATCATGGCAAACCCGCAGGTCATGGAACGGCTTTACGCCCTGTCGATGGAAACGGCGAAGGCTCCCAGCCAGGAGCGAGTCAAGGCCCGACTCGAATGGCTCATGGCCGATGCGACCATGATGACCAACGACCTGATCCGCATCCGCCAAGCCAGCTTCCAGCAGCCGGACCGGCTCGCGGCCTGCGAGATGAACATGGCCCTCCAGGACCTCGAAACCGCGCCCTGCGATCTTTGCGCGCCGCCCGCCAAGGCCTCTCCAGAGTGCCCCGAAACCGGGCTGCTCCCCGACCCCGACCCCGACCCCAGCGATTGCCAAAAAGTAGCTGCCGCGAAAATTCGTCGGAGTGTCGGCCCGACGACACGCCGGAAGAACATGCTCGGCGAGTTGCGCGGCCGTGCCGGTCGCGGAAGCGGTTGACGCTCGGACCTCATTCCGGTCGGCCGCTGACGCAGCGGCCGCTTCACTGTATCCGAGCGACGCACCGTCGGCCGCCCACCAAATTCTCGCGGCTCTCGATCCGCCACGACCGTACTCATCAAGGATGGCGGAAGCCATCGGCGCTGGTAGGGCATCACTTTCTGACACCAACAGCCTGCCCGCGTGTGACCGTTTGTGACCGTTTTGAGCGTGACAGGCCGGTATCCAACCTAATCTCGAGTGATTACAGAGGCCCCTCACCTGATACTCCAGGTGAGGGGCCTCATGTCGAAAAGAGCTGCCAGAAGCTACTTTTCAATCACTGAACATCACTCACTTGCACTTGGCCTTGGCCTCGCGGCGGCGACGGTGCAGGATCGGCTCGTTGGACCACCCCCGGTGGGGGGGGGGGGGGGGGGGGGGGGGGGGGGGGGGGGGGGGGGGGGGCGGGGGGGGGCGCCGCGCGCCCCCCGCGCCGCGCCCGGCGGGGGCCCGGGGCCCGCGGTCCCCCCCGGGGGCTGGAATCCCCCCCCCCACCCTGTCGGCCCACCCCGGGGGGGGGGGGCCCGACGCCCGCCGCGCAGCGAGAGGC
>NZ_JARWPM010000289.1 GCF_029869215.1 Nocardia carnea | reverse complement strand
GCCCGCAGCAGTCCGCCCGCAGCAGTCCGCCCGCAGCAGTCCGCCCGCAGCAGTCCGCCCGCAGCAGTCCGCCCGCAGCAGTCCGCCCGCAGCAGTCCGCCCGCAGCAGTCCGCCCGCGGGTGTCGGCCGAGGCTGATCTCCGTACCGGTTCGCGCAAAGGCCCGCACCGCGACGGCTGTCAGCCCTGCGGAGTCGGCACCAGAATCAGTTCGGCGACATTGAGCCGCGCCGGCACCGAGGTCGCGAAGGCGATCGCGTCGGCGATATCCCCGGGTTCCAGGATCGTCATCGACTCACGCCACTCGTCCAACTGCGCGCGCTGCGCCGCCCAGCTCATTCCGGCACCGAGTTCGGTCCCGACGAAACCCGGTTCGATATTTTTCACTCGCACGCCCCGCGGTCCGTATTCCGCCCGCAGGTTCCGGGTCAGATGCGCGACCGCGGCCTTGGTGGCGCAGTAGACGGCGTATTCGGGAAACACCGCGTGTCCGCCGATCGACCCCACCAGCACCAGATCGGCCCGGCGGCCGTCGTTCGCCGCCGCCAGCAGATCGTCGACGAACGCGCGCGCGGTGTACAGCAGGCCGGTGACATTGGTCCCGACCATCTGTTCCCATTCCCCGACCTCCGCTGATTCGAACGGCGCCCCGAGCATCACGCCCGCGTTCGCCACCACCAGGTCCACCGGCCCGAGCGCCGCCCGGATCGTCGCGGCCGCGTCCCGCACGGATTCCCGGTCGGCCACATCGGCGACCACCGCGACCGCGGCCTCGCCGATCTCGGCCGCCAATTCTTCGATGCGTTCTTTTCGCCGGCCCAGCAGCGCCACCTTGGCACCGTCCGCGGCCAGCCGCCGCGCGGTGGCGGCGCCGATTCCGCTGGAAGCCCCGGTGACCACTGCGACCCGGCCGTTCTGATTCTCGTTGTTCGTCATGTCCACAACAGTCGGCCCCGCAACCGGCCGCTACCAGGTCGCGGGTTTCCTGGTAGTCGCGGGGCCACCCAGGCCGCCCGGCCCGCACCTACCCTGGAAGCATGACTTCGGACAACCGTCTGGGCGCCTTCCTCCGGGCCCGCCGCGAACTCGTCCGGCCCGAGGAATTCGGACTGCCCGCCGGCGGCCGGCGCCGGGTCGCCGGTTTGCGCCGCGAGGAGATCGCGATGCTCGCGGGCGTGAGCGCCGATTACTATGTGCGCCTCGAGCAGGGCCGTGACAAACATCCGTCCGAGCAGGTCGTCACGGCCCTGGCGCGGGTCTTCTCGCTGGACGACGAAGGCACCGCACATCTGCGGGAGCTGGCGCGGCCCGCGCCTGCCCGGTCGCGCGCACCGCGCCGGCCGGAACGGGTGACGCCCGGCCTGCTGCGGCTGATGGACGCGTGGTCGCACACTCCCGCATTGGTACTGGGCCGGTACCTCGACGTGCTGGCCGCGAACCCGCTGGCCGCCGCGGTGAACACGTGCTCGGTCCCGGGCGTGAACCAGGTCCGGATGGTTTTCCTCGACCCTCGCGCCCGTGACATCTACCCGAACTGGAACCAGATCGCGGCGGATACGGTCGCGAGCCTGCGGGCCACCGCGGGTACCGACCTCGACGATCCGCGGTTGACCGAACTCGTCGGCGAACTCTCGCTCAAGAGCGACGAATTCCGGCGGCTGTGGGCACGCCACGATGTGCGGGCGAAAACGTCAGGGGTCAAGCAGTTCCACAACGAGCTGGTCGGGGAGCTCACGCTGGCCTACGAGAGCTTCGCGGTGAGCGGGGCACCGGGACAGCTGCTCATCGCCTATCACGCCGAACCCGGGTCACCGTCCGAACGTTCGCTCGCCCTGCTCGGCAGTCTGATCACCGACAACTCGCCCGGCATCGAGCCCCGCCCGGCCGGAAGCATCGCCGGTCAGTAGGACGGCCGCGCACGAACCTGCCCGGACGGCGCCGGCCGGGGTCCGAGCCGTTCCCGGCCGGGACGGAACGCGTCGAACGCTGCCCGCGCTCCCGGAACGGCGGCCAGCGCGGCGGCGAGATCGCCGGGCACAGGCCCGGTGCGTTCCGCCGTATCGAGTTCGACGCCCACGGTCACGGTCTCGCCCGCGGAAACCCCGGCCGCGTTCCTGTTCTGGCCAGTCCGATCACGGTGTCGAAGGTGAACATCTGCGCCCTTCCGCCGGCTCGTCGCGTCCCGGCCTGCCTGGACGGGTCGCGACCGTTAGGGTCGGGGTATGGGCAGCGGCACGGGCGCGGCGGTGGAGCTGACGGTGGGCGACCGCGAGGTGCGCATCACCAATCCCGACCGGGTGTACTTCCCGGAATCCGGCGCCACCAAGCTGGATCTGGTGCAGTACTACCTGAGCGTCGGCGACGGGATCGTCAACGCACTGCGGGACCGGCCGTGCATGCTGCATCGCTTCCCGAAGGGCCTGGCGGGCGACAAGGTGCATCAGAAGCGACTACCGGCCGGGGCGCCGGAGTGGGTGCCGACGGTGCGGGTGTTCTTCCCCCGCTACAACCGGCACGCCGACGAGCTGTGTGTCCGGGAACTGGCCGATGTGGTGTGGGCGGTGCAGATGTCCACGGTGGAGTTCCATCCCTGGAATTCGCGCCGGGCCGATACCGAGAGTCCCGACGAGTGGCGGATCGATCTGGACCCGATGCCCGATTGCCCGTGGTCGCGGGTGCAGCGGGTGGCCGGGGTCGTGCACGAAGTGCTCGACGAGATCGGAGCGGTGGGCTGGCCGAAAACCTCCGGTGGTAAGGGATTGCACGTCTACGTCCGGATCGCGCCCGAACACGGTTTCCAGCAGGTGCGCCGGGCCGCGCTGGCGTTCGCGAGGGAAGTCGAGCGCCGAGTGCCCGATGACGTGACCACCACCTGGTGGCGCCGGGACCGTGACCCCGAACTGCTGTTCATCGACTACAACCAGAATGCCCGCGACCACACCATCGCCGCCGCCTACTCGGTGCGCGGTGTCCCGGCGGCCACCGTATCCACCCCGGTTACCTGGGACGAGATACCGGATATCCATCCCCGCGATTTCACGATCGCGACCGTCCCCGACCGCTACCGCCGCGCGGGCGATCTCCATTCCGGTATCGACGATGCGGTTTTCGACCTGACCCAACTGATCGACTGGGCCGACCGCGACGAGGTAGACCTCGACGAGGACAACGAAAACCCCTGAGCACCTCCGGAACCGCCGGCGCGGGCCGCTCCAGGGGCTACGTCGGCATTCAACCGCCCGGAACCCGGCGACCACCGGCCGGAGGCCGACAGCGCGGCGGCCCCGGCCCCGGCCGGTCGGCCGACCCGGCGACGCGTGGACAACCTTGCGTACTGCGGGCCAGGACCATGCCGCCCAGCGGCAGGCTGTCCCGAGCGGTGCGGCCGTTGTCCTATGCGGCGGTAGGTCGTCCGGACACGGCGGCGAAGGTCGGGTCGGGGTCGCGAATGTCAGGTCGGGGTGGCGAGGGCGAACGGGAGGACCGCGGGCGCACCGGCGCGGCGCAGGGTCCAGGCGGCGACGGTGAAGGTCCAGCCCGAATCGGTGAGGGTGTCGACCAGCAGGATCGGGCCGTCGGCGGCGGACAGGTCGGGGACCTCCCAGGCGTCGTACAGGGCGGCGACCCGGTGCGCCGAGTTCACCGCCGAGACCGGCGGCTGATCGGGGCGCAGGTGCAGGGTGCCGAGGTTGCGGAGGCGGCCGATGGTGGCGAGACGTTCGGCCAGGGACGTGGTGAGTACGGGGTGGTCCGCTGATTCCAGCGCGAGGACCGCGGTGGGCCGGACAGCCCAATCCCATTCCCGCAGTATCGGAATACAGGCTTGCACGACTTCGTCGGGCACCGGCCCGTCAGGGCCGTCCAGGAGGGGACGCAGCCGCCGGCCCCAGCCCAGCGAGTTCAGGCGGCCGAGCACTCGGCCGGTTTCGGCGCCCTCGGTGATCTTTCCGGAGAGCGAGATACCGAGTTTGGCCATACCGGTCGGCCACTGTTTGCGCGGTGCGAGATCGAATCCCGGGCGATCGAGGCGGGCGCGGGTGGCGGCGATCGCGTCTGTATCGACGGTGATGTCGCGGTGATTGCCGGTGCAGTTGTCGCAGCGGCCGCAGGCGCCGGTACCGGGCGCGGCGGCGGTGAGGGCCGGATCGTCGAGCTGGCGGCGCAGGAATTCCATCCGGCAGCCGGTGGTGCTCTGGTAGTCGAGCATGGCCTGCTGTTCGGCGGTGCGGGCGGCATCGAGACGCTCGTAACGGTCGGCGTCGTAGGACCAGGGTTGTCCGGTGGACAGCCAGCCGCCGCGCACCCGGCGGACGGCGCCGTCCACATCGAGCACCTTCAGCACCATCTCCAGCCGCGACCGGTTCAGCTCGACCAGGGGTTCGAGGGCCGCGGTGGATTGCGGGCGCTCGTGGTCGAGCGCTTCGAGGACCGAGCGGACCACATGCTCGCGCGGGAACGCGACGGAGGCGAAATAGCTCCAGATCCGGGTGTCCTCGGGGCCGGGCAGCAACACCACCTCGGCGCGTTCGGTGGCGCGGCCGGCGCGACCGACCTGCTGGTAGTAGGAGATCGGCGACGAGGGCGCACCGACGTGCACGACGAACCCCAGATCGGGCTTGTCGAACCCCATACCCAGCGCGGAGGTGGCGATGAGAGCTTTCACCTCGTTGTTCAGCAGCGCGGTTTCGAGTGCTTCGCGTTCGGCCGGATCGGTCTGGCCGGTGTAGGCGGCGACCCGGTGGCCGTGCGCGGTGAGCACATCGGCGAGGTCGTGCGCGCCGGCGACGGTGAGGGTGTAAACGATGCCGGAACCGGGCAGCTCGTCGAGATGCCCGCTGAGCCAGGTGGTGCGTTCCACCGCGTCGTCGAACCGGACCACCGACAGATGCAATGATTCGCGGTCCAGGCTGCCGCGCAGCACCAGCGTGTCCGTACCGATCTGCCCGGCGACATCGGTGACCACGCGGTCGTTGGCGGTGGCGGTGGTGGCCAGCACCGGAACCTCGCTGCCCAGATCGGCGATCAACGTGCGGATGCGCCGGTAATCGGGCCGGAAATCGTGCCCCCAGTCGGAGACGCAGTGCGCTTCGTCGATGACGACGAGCCCGGCGTCGGCGGCCAGCCGGGGCAGCACCTGATCGCGGAAATCGGGGTTGTTGAGCCGCTCCGGGCTCACCAGCAGCACATCCACCGCCCCGGCCGCCACCTGATCGTGGATCTCGTCCCATTCGGTGACATTGCCGGAGTTGATGGTGGCCGCCACCACCCCCGCCCGCTGGGCGGCCGCGACCTGGTTACGCATCAACGCCAGCAGCGGCGACACGATCACCGTCGGCCCGCGCCCCTGCGCACGCAGCAGTTTCGCGGAGATGAAATACACCGCCGACTTACCCCATCCGGTCCGCTGCACCACCAGCGCCCGGCGTTTGTCCACCACCAGCGCCTCGATCGCGACCCACTGGTCCTCCCGCAACCGTGCGCCCGGCCCTGCCAGCTCCCGCAGCAGCGCCTCCGCCCGCTGCCGGAGTTCACCGGCGACTTCACCGGCCTCGCCCACTGTGCTGCCCGCCGCGGTCGTCATAGGCCCCATACTGCCCGAGCCCACCGACACCGCTACCCCGGCGGGTCCGCGACCGCAGTGTCACCGGAGGACACCGGGCCGGACCTGGTCACCGGATGCGCGATGGCACGCTACCGGCAGCGCCGGGCGAACAACACCGCCGAGACCAGGTAGCCCGCGATCGTCAGGCCGGTGCACCATAGGACGGCGGCCGCCGCGGCGTGCTGGGGTGTATCGGTGAGGAGCCCGCGGAGCGCGGTGAGGACAGGGGTTGCGGGTTGGTGGTCGGCGAAACCGCGTAACCAGGACGGCATGGTTTCGGTGCGGACGAAGGCGCTGCTGAGGTAGGGGATGAACATGATGGCGTAGGTGAACCCGCCCGCGGCCTCGGGGGCCCGGGCGAGTAGCCCCAGTGCCACCGCGATCCAGGTGACCGCGAGCACGAACAGCGCGATGATGCCGAACGCGGCCGCCCAGGCGCGCACTCCGGCGTGCGGCCGGAAACCGAGCGCGGCCGCCGCCCCGACGAGCACCCCGATCACCGCGAGGTTGCGGACCAGCCCTTCCAGCGCATGCCCGGTGAGCAGCGCCTGACGGTGGATGGGCAGGGTGCGGAAACGGTCCACCGCGCCGGTGCGGATATCGGTCGCGACGCCGGTCGCGGTGATGGAGGCACCGAAACCGGTGCACAGCACCATCGTTCCGGGCACCACGTAGTCGATATAGGGCATACCCACGTCGATGGCGCCACCGAACACATAGACGAACAGCAGCATGAGCAGCATCGGCAACAGCAGCGAGATCAGCAGGGTGTCCCGGCCCCGTACGCTGCGGCGCACGGCGCGACGGAACATCACCGCGGAGTCGGACACGGCCTCGGACACCGGCCGGTGTCCCCCGCGGCCTGTCATCGGTTACCGGCCGGCGTGTCCGCACCGCCCTGCGCCCGCCGCGCCGAGGCGGCAGATGCCCGCGGTCGGCCCGCCCCCACGTACCGGCGCCGGTCCCGAGATGGCGGAGACACCACCCCAACGGGAACCGGGGCCTCCGGCCGGGCCGGGCACGCCGCGTTGCTCACCTCGCCGCGGCCTCGACGATATCGGCGGTGCGGGTGGTCGCATCCGAGCGCGATCGCAGCGATTCGGCCAGCAGCGCTGCCCGGCGGGACATCACGGGTTCCAGCAGGCTGCGCACGGCGGCGGTCAGCCGGTCGGGTTCGAGTTTCGCGAAGGGCAGATGCGCGCCGACGCCGAGGCGTTCCACCTGGCCGCCCCACATGGGCTGGTCGAAGGAGACCGAGCAGACCAGGGTCGGCAGGCCGGCGCGCAGGCTTTCGAAGGTGGTGCCGATCCCGCCGTGGTGCACGGCGGCGGCGCAGTGCGGGAAGACCAGGTCGTGCGCGACCGGGCCCACCACCCGGAGCTGGGGACCCGTCTCGGCGTTCGCGGTATCGAGATCACTCCAGCCGGCGCTCACCAGGGCCCGGCGGCCGAGACGCCGGCTCACCTCCTCGACCATGGCCAGGATCTGGTGGGTGTCGCGGATCGGCATACTGCCGAACCCGTAGTAGACCGGCGGTTCGCCGTCGGCGATCCAGCCCAGCAGGTCGCTGTGATCGTCGGCGAGCTCGCCCACTGCCTCCCGGGCCGCCCGCGGCAGGGCCAGGAAGCCGACCAGTGGCCGCCGCGCACCCCAGTCCTCGGCCAGGCCGGGGACCAGCGCCGGATCGTAGATCTGCACTTCGGGCACATTCCGCGCGGCCAGCATCGCCGCCGGGCTCTGCGCGGTCTTCGGCAATCCCAGGTCCAGGCGCAACCGGTTGAGGTAACGCATGAACACCACCCGCCGCAGGTTCTCCGCCACCGCCCAGGTCGCCCGGTTGACCGGCGCCGGCGGCCGCCAATGCGGTGGCAGGGCTCCCGGGAACGGATAGGCCCCGGTGGCGCGGCCCGGGAAACCGTGCATCGTCACCATCGGGGTATCCGATGCCTCCGCGACGGAGGCCACCCGGTCTTCGGTGAGCAGCGTCGAGACGATCACCTCCGCACCCGCGCACACCGCGACGACTTCGTTGTTCATCCGGTCCGCGTATTCGGCCATCTGTTTGCCCACCAACTGCATCAGCCGCAGACTGCTGCCCGCGGCGAGCGCTTTCTGCCCCTCTTCCGAGGCGTACAGCTGCTGGACGTCGGGTCCACAGGTCTGCGCCGAAAGGCCGGCGGCGGTGACGAACTCGACCAGATTCGGGGGCGCCCCCACCACCACATCGTGCCCGCGGGCCCGCAGCTCCAGGCCGAGCGCGACCCCGGGTTGCACATCGCCCCGGGTTCCGGTCAACGGAATTGCGACTTTCATCCGAGCTCCCTAACTACCGTGGGGACATGCATATAGCGCTGTTCACCGATTTCCACCCCGGGACGGTCGGTGGCATCCAGACCTCGGTCGCCGCGCAACGCCGGGGTTTGCAGCGCTGCGGGCACCGGGTGACCGTATTCACCGCGCCCGGACCGGAATCTACCGAACCGGACCCGGGCCTGGTGGTCCTTTCGGGTGTGCGGGGAATCTCGGTGAACGGCTACGCGATGGTGCTGCCGACCCCCGCGAACAACCGGCTGATCGACTCGGTGTTCGCCGCCCGCGGCCCGGTCGATCTCGTCCACACCCACACTACCTACGGCGTTTCCGGCGCCGGCGTGAAAGCCGCCCGGCGACATGGTGTTCCGCTGGTCCAGACCCTGCACAGCCGCGACGACGCCTTCCTCGAACACACCTCCTCCGCGCCGTACCCGGCGGCACTGGCGATGCGCCTGCTGCACGGCGGGTTCGTCGGGCACCGGGGCCGGATGCCACGGAACCCGGAATCACGGGCGGCCCGCCACGCCTGGCACACCATGACCGCCCAGGCCCGGGCAGCCGACGCGGTGATCGTCCCGTCGGCGCATTTCGCCCGCCGGCTGCGGGCGCACGGCTACGCCGGGCCACTCCATGTGGTGTCCAACGGAATCGACGACGAGTTGCTCGACGCGGCCGGGGCGGGCCTCGACGGTACAGCGGCTCCCCCGGATGGACTGCGTGTCCTGTGGTGTGCGCGGCTGTCCGCGGAGAAGCGCCCGCTTCCGGCGATCGAGGCCGTACTGAGCGTTCCGGGCTGCCGGCTGGACGTCTACGGCGACGGTGAGCTCCGCGAGTCCGCCCGCGACCTGGTCGCGGCCCGGGGCGCGACCGGCCGCGTGCGGTTCCACGGTGCGCGCCCGCAGCCGGAATGCCTGCGTGCCATGCGCGACCACGATGTGCTGTTGTTTCCTTCGGTCGGTTTCGACACTCAGGGGATGGCCCTGCTCGAAGCCGTGGCCGTGGGCCTTCCGATCGTGTACTGCGACCCCGATCTCGGCGAGTCGGTCCCGGCGGGCGGCGGGGTCTGTACTTCCGGCCCCGGACCCGCCGCTATCGCCGCGGCACTGCGGGAGCTGACGGAGGATCCCGCACGCCTCGGCGAAATGCGCGACCATCTCGCCGCCGCACAGGTCGCGGTACGGCAATCCGAGCTCACCTCGCGGGCACTCGAGATCTACACCGACCTGATCACCGGCAACCCCCGGCGCCGGATGCCGCGCACGCTCGCCGAGGTTCCCACCGCACCCGGTCGGCTGCCGCTGCTCGGGCACAGCGTGCGCGCCCTCGGGGACAGTCTGGGTTTCGTGCGATCGCTCGCCGCGTCCGGGCCGGTGGTCCGGGTGTACCTCGGGCCACGACCCGCCTACGTGCTCACCACCCCGGACCTGATCCGGCAGGTCGGTTTCGGTACGGCCGGGGAGTTCCATCGCGACGATCTGCGCGCGGCCGTGCACGAGGTGCTCCGCGGCGCCTCCAATGTTCTCAGCGGCCCCCCGCACGAGCAGCGGCGCCGGCTGATCGCCCCGGCCCTGCGGCAGCGACGGCTGCACGACTACGCCGCGGTGGCTGCCGGCCTGGTCACCGCGTGGGCGGCGGCACTACCGGCGGGCCGGCCGGTAGATCTCATGGACGAGGCGCACCGCCTGGTCCTGGACACTCTTTCCGCCACCCTGTTCACCGCCGACTTCAGTGCGGCGGCCAAAACGGAAGTGCGCGAGAATATTCCGTGGCTACTGGGTCAGGTTGTGCAGCGAGCCGCCCTGCCACCGGCAGTGCGCCGGCTGCGGCCGGTGGCGAACCGCCGTTTCGCCGCCAAGGCGGCCGCGCTGCGCGCCGAGATCGGGTCCGTCGTCACCGCGTACCGCGCCACCGGGCACGATTTCCACGATGTGCTGTCGGCTCTCGTCCGGCACCGCGACCCGGATACCGGCGCGACCCTGGACGACGACGAGATCATCGACGAGCTGATCCTCATGCTCGCCGCGGGTGTCGGCTCCACGGCATCGATCCTGGCGTGGGTGTGGTACGAGATCCTGCGCGATCCGCGGGTCGCCGGATCGGTGCGCGCGGAGCTCCGCACGGCCGTCGGCAGTGGGCCGGTCGGGCCCGACCACCTCTACGCCCTGCCCTACCTCCGGCAGGTGATCCAGGAGACGCTGCGCTACTGGGGCCCGTGGGTCAGTATCCAGAATGCCTCCGGTCCGGTCACTTTCGACGGTCTCACCCTGCCCGGCGGCAGCACGGTGGTCTACAGCCCTTACCTGGTGCACCACGACCCGCGCTACTACCCCGATCCGGGCACCTTCGATCCCGGCCGCTGGTCCCCGGCCCGCGGCGAACAGGTGGAGAAGAAGGCGATCCTCCCGTTCGGTGTCGGTTCCCGGCACTGTCCGGGCAATAATTTCGCCGTCCGCACCATCACCCTGGCCACCGCGGCCCTGTTCACCCGCTGGCAGCCGGAGCTGCGTCCGGGCTACCGGGTCCGCCCGTCGAGTGGTGATTTCGTACCGGCTCCGGCGCGGCTTCCGGTCACCCTGCGTCCGCGGCGCTGATCCCGCCGCCCGTTATCCCAGCAGGTCGTCCACGTAGCACCAGCGCCACGCCTCACCCGGCTCCACGCTGCGGATCACCGGATGGCCGGTCGCCGCGAAATGCCCGGCCGCGTGGTTGCCGGGGGACGAATCGCAACAGCCGATATGCCCGCAGTCCAGGCACATTCGCAGATGAACCCAGGTCATCCCGGTGGCCACGCATTCGGCGCAGACATCGGGTCCGGCCGGGTCGCACACCAGGGGCGCGGCGCGCAGATGGGTACAGCCGGCGCCCGAATCGGCGGGTCCGAGCAGCGGTTCGGGCTGCTGTTCGTCCTCGGTTTCGTCGAATCGATCGATCATCGATTCCTCGAGGTCGAGCCGGGCCAGCACATGCTGCAGGATCTCGTAATCGGCGTCGCCGGTATCCCGGACGCGGAGCACGGTCTCCCGTTCGGCGCGCAGCATCAGCAGGCGCAGCCGACGGTATTCCGCGGTCGGGGTCGCCTGTTCGGCCTCCGGGCGGCCCAGCCGTTCCCAGGCGGCGTTGGTGCGCTGCGCCACCCGGTCGCGCAGTGACTGTACGACCTCGGGCGGCGTGTCCGGGCCGATCGCTGCCTCGAGGGCGGCCAGGCCCGCGGTGGACGCCCGGCTCAGCAGGGTCGCCTTCTGCAACGCGTCCTCCGCCCGGCTCGGGGCCCGCAACCGCAGCCGCCGTACCAACCACGGCAGCGAGGTGCCCTGCAGCAGCAGTGTGCCCGCCACCACCACGAGCGCGAGTAATTTCAGCACCGGAAGCTGCGGGGTGCCGGCCGGTAGCAGCAGGACAGCGGCCAGCGTCACCACACCGCGCATACCCGCCCAGGAAACCACCGCGGGATGGGTGAGTGGTACCGCCGACCGGCCGGTCACCCGCTCGAGCAGCGCCCACGCGAAAATCCACACCGGCCGCGACAGCATGACCGCCAGCAGCACCGCGACCGCCGCGACCACCACGGTGACATGGTCCAGCCCGCTCTCCCACGCCCCCTCCACGATCCCGCGGACCTGCAGGCCGATCACCAGGAATACCGTGCTCTCCAGGAGGAACTGGACCGTCCGCCAGTTCAGGCGTTCGGCGGTCCGGGAGGCCGCGCTCTGCCAGACCTGGGCATTGTGGCCGAGAATCATCCCGCAGGTCACCACCGCGATCACCCCGGAGGCGTGGATCTCCTCGGCGGGCAGATAGGCGAGGAAGGGCGCGAGGAACGACAGCGAGGTATCGAGGACCGGGTCGGTGATCCGGCGCCGCAGCAGGGCCAGCAGGTACGCGACGGCGATGCCGACCAGCGCGCCGCCGCCCGCGGCGAGCAGGAAATCGCCACCCGCCTTCCACAACGAGACGGTGCCCGCCGACGCGGCGATCGCCGTGCGCAGGGCCACCAGCGCGGTCGCGTCGTTGAACAGCGATTCGTCTTCGAGGATGGTGACGATGCGCCGTGGCATACCGATGCGCCGGGCCACCGCCGTGGCGGCCACCGCGTCCGGCGGCGCGACCACGGCTCCCAGCGCCACCGCCACGGCGAACGGCACCGGTAACAGCCACCACACCACCGCCGCCACCACGAACGTGCTGAACAGCACAAGCCCCACCGACAGCAGGGCGATCGTGCCGAGATTGGCCCGGAAATCCACCAGGGAGGTGCGGATCGCCGCCGTGTACAGCAACGGCGGCAGCAGCCCGAGCAGCACGATCTCCGGCTCCAGATGTACCTCCGGTACGAACGGAAGGTACGACGCGGCCACGCCGGCCAGCGTCAGCGCCAGCGGTTCGGATACCCCGAACCGCCGGGCCAGCGCCGCCACCAGGGCGGCCGAGGCCACCAGAACCACCAGGCCGATCGCGATATGCACTCCGGCATTCTCGCAGGACGACCGGCACGGAATCCGAGCCGCCGGTCCCAGCGACGGACCGGCGCGAGGCGGGCACGGCCCCCGGGCGATCAGCGCGAACAGTTGCGCGGGCGATCAGGCGGCAACGGCCGCCTGGGCGATGAGGACGACGTAGAAACCGACGATGAACAGCACTGCGGGCGCCAAGGGGTACTCGGCGGTGCGGTCCCGCAGGAACCGGACGGCGCCGTACACCGGCGGCAAGGTCGCGAGCACCGGCACGAATCCGAGCCAGAGCCGCAGGCCGGAGTACTCCCATGGCCGCACCAGCACGAGGTCCGCGCCGACCGCGACCGCGACGAACAGCAGCGAGACGGCACAACTCGGGCCCGCGCCCAGCAGGTTCGAATAGTAGTGCTCGCCGGGCCGGCGCTCATGAGCCGTTTTCCGGGCGAACTCGAATTGCAGGAATGCGCCCGCGAAGATCACGGCGACCGGCGCCAGGGACCAGAACGTTGCCGGGCGCCCGTCGCACGTGGTGCACAACCCGTAGGACGCCCATCCGCGAGGTGTCTCGGTGTCCAGCACCGACAGCAGGACGTACGCCGTGAGCAGAAGTTGCACAGGGTAGGTGACGACGAGATTCGCCAAAATATTGTCCCGGATCCACGGCGACAACCGTTCCAGCCCCCACAGGCCGAGCCCGTAGACCAGCACCGCAGCGATGGCGAGCGCGGAACGACCCGAGAGCAGCAGGCTCGCCGCGACCGCGGCCACCGCGAGCACCGTCGCGCCGAGTCGCAGATCGGCGGCGGTGACCGCACCGGTCACCAGCGGACGGCCGGGATTGTGGACGCGGTCGTACTCGAGGTCCTTCTGTTCGTCGACCATCCGCAGGTAGAGCAGTACCCCCGCGACGACCAGGACCCGGCCCAGCGTCGCCCAGCCGGGCCGCCAGGTATCCCACGGCACCGTGAGCAGGGCGATGGTCGCTTCCAGTGCGCACACCCACAGCACGCCGTAGAGCAGATAGTGCGGTTTGTACATGACCTTCGTGAAATGCAGCAGCCGCCGCACCGCGCCGCCCGGGCCGGGTGCGGTGATCGGCGACTGCCCGGCCGTATCGCCGGACCCACCGGCCGCGGTCATCCCGCCGCGCTCACGTCGCGGAAGGTGAGGTCCAGTTCGGCGGTGGTCATCTCGCCCTGCCGGACCATGCACCGCGCCCGCAGCGACCCTGGCGGCCCGGCAAGCTCTGCCCGGCATTCCGCGGCCAGGTCCAGTTCGGTGAACCGATCGAAACGGCTCCGCACGGCCATCAGCTGCGGCGGGTCCGGCCGGTCGCCGGACAGCCGGAGCAGGGCGGTCTGCCGGGCGGCCTCGAGCAGCGCGCTGCCCGGCAGATGGTCGAGCCGGTGATCGAACAGGAACGGGTGCCCGGGATCGACGGCCAGCGGTGCTGCGGCACCGTCCGACAGCCCGCCCACCACCACATTGCGGGGATCGCGGCGGCCCACCGCCGCCGGGTCGGCGCGGCGGTCCGCCGAAACCACCGCGCCGACGCCCGGCTCGAGACCCTGTTCCTGCCGGAACACGGTGCGCAGCCCGGACCATTCCTCCCGCGCGAGCCACGAGAACGATCCGTCCACGGTCGCCAGCGGCGCGCCCGCACAGGAGATTTCCAAGACCACGTCCAATCCGCATGGCGTTGCGCCCTTACCGTGCAGGTTCACGACCTCGATCCCGAGGACCAGCTCGGCGGGATCGGGACCGGCCGCCCAGACCGGGCCGGGTATCCCCATACCGTTGAACGTCCGCACCAGGAACACCGAATCCAGTGGTACCGCGTAGAACTCGTGGGTGAGGGCGATGGCCGCCTGCCGCGCTGTCTCCATGACGGCCAGCAAATCGTGGCGCGCACCGAGCACACCGAGGTGATCACCGTAGTAGGCGTGCATACGCGGCAGCTGCGCACCGGCCACGAAACGGCCCGCCGAACGCGCCGCCAGCGAGGTGACGAAAACCTCCGAGACCGCGGCCCGATGGGTCAGTTCCCGCCGGATCGGTTGCTGATAGGAGATCTTCGCCGCGACGGCTGCGACGGACATACCGTCCCCGTCGCGCGTCAGGAGGGGGCCCGCGTGGTCACGGTCCGCGTCCGGGCCCGATGCGCTCATCACCGGCCCTCCCGCCAATCCTCGGCGGTCACCGGCGGCAACGTCTGCGGGCCGGTGCCGGTCCGCATGGGCAGCACCTGAGAACCCAGCACCACCGCCGACCACGGGTCGATCTCCCGGCCGGCGAGCAGTGCCCGGGTGAGCACGGCGGCGCAGGCGGCGTCGTCGCCGGGATCGAAATCGGGCGGGGCGGGACTGCCCGCGCGTTCGAGATCGCGCAGCACCCGGTCGGCCGCGGCCTCCCGGTCGAAGGACCGGCAGGGGGTCCGCGCGTACAGGGCGTCGGCGAGTTCGCGCGCGGACTCGGCGTGGTTCGCGCCGGTATAGGCGCGGGTGATCACCTGTGCGCGCTGGTTCTCCGGGAAATAGATCGCGAGTTCGCGCAGCACATCGGCGGGGTCGTCGGGGGTGTGCACCAGGTTGAGCAGGAAATTGTGCCGGCCGAGTTCGTAGCGCAGCTGCCCCGGCTCGCGTTTACGGGGGTCGGTCGGGCCTTTGGCTTCGGTGAGCCGCACGGGGGCCGGGAGTTCGCCGTCGGGGCCGGATACGACGAGCAGCAGGCAGTCCGAGATACCGGCGAGCAGGTCGGCCAGGCGGCGTCGTTCCGGGGAGGCGATATTCCAGGCGTAATACCACAGCGCCCGGACCAGATGCCGGTTCACCGGGATCGCCGCGGCATCCACCACACGGAAACCGTTGGCCGACAGCCATTTCAGCGTCGGCTCCACGGCGCGCGCGATGATGGCGTCCGGTTTCAACAGCAGCAGCGAATGCCGGGCCGCGAACGCACCGGCATCGATTCCCAGCCGCGCCAGCTGCTCCACACTCTCCAGCACATAGGTATCGGACCGGTACGCGCGCACTTTGTCCGGCTGCGGGGTGAGCGCCTCCAGCAGAGTGGCGAGTGAGCCGGGCCGAGTCGCCGCGGGCGCCGGGTGATCGATCATATCTTCCACTCCGTAGCGGTTCCGGCGAGTACGTCCTCGATGGTCGGCAGCGGGTCGCCGAGGTAGCCGGTTTCCAGGCAGTGATCCAGCAACAGCCGGAGGTATTCCTTACCGGAATCGGGTGGCGGATGCCCGAGCAGCGCTTCGGCCCGCGCGGTACCGAAGGACTGCCGACGAGTGAAGTAACTGGTGTAGAGGGAGCCGATGCGGCGATAGTATTCGCGTTCGATCGGATCGAGATCGTTTTCCGCGAAAGTGGTTTCGGGCACGAAGGTGGCCACGGCGAACGATGGGTATTCGGCCAGCACATCCGAGATCTCGCGCAGCGACAACGCATCCCGGCCGACTGCGTGCAGGATGCTTCCGGGAGCGAAGCCGGTGACCGCGGCCGCCACCACCGCGGCGACATGGTCGACCGGCGCGAGCGTGATCGTGGCGTCGTAGCGGCCGGGAAGCGACCGGAGTTTGCCCTCCACCATCAGTTTCACGACGGTGTACAGGTTCTTGTATTCGCGGATCGCACCGCTACCGGACCTACCGGTCACGATTCCGGGGCGCACGATCGCCCAGCGCAGCCCCGGCGCCGCCCGCACGGCCTGTTCCGCGGCGTATTTGCTGGCCTCGTAGCGGGTGCCGAACTCGGGTGTGCGGTCCGCGCCGTCCTCGGGTATCAGCCCGCCGCGCATACCGCATACGTAGGCGGTGCTGAGGTGGATCAGCGCGGCGTCCCACTCGAGGGCGAGCCGGATCGCGTGGCCGGTTCCGGCGATGTTCAACTCGGCGTAGTCGGTATCGGCGGCGTCGAACGCGGTGGTCGCGGCGCAGTGCACGATCGCCTCCACCCGCGCACCCAGCTCGGCACGGACGGCGGTGCTCAACCCGAATCCCGGCCGCCGGATATCACCGGCCCGGAAACCGTCGGGCTCGACCCGCGCACCGGCACTGTCGACGATCTCGCCGGCATTGTGCCGCAGGGCCAGCACCTCGCGGCCCGCGGCCCGCAACCGGGCGACCACTTCCGCACCGACCAGCCCGCTCGCCCCGGTGACCAGAACCGCGCCCGTCATCGCCGCGCCTCCCGCTCCACGCCGGTGCGGACCAGAGTCACGACCTGTCCCACCCGCAGTACTCCGGCCAGCTCTTCGGGCCGGTGCGCGGGCAGGCCGAAGGTGCGCTCCAGCACCACGGTCAGCTCCATCAGGCGCAGCGAATCGAATCCGAGGTCTTCGACGAGGCGGTCGTCTTCGGTGCAGGTGATGCCCGGTTTCGGCGCCATCGCGTCGATTATCCGGTGCACCTGCCGGGCCACGGCGGTATCGCTCATCACGCCTCCCCGTCCCGGAGATGGGGTTGGCGGCCGCCGGAGGTCAGCAGATCGCGGGCTTCGTCGAGGGGCAATTCGGCATCCAGATAACCGGCCAAGCGCAGCCAGTCGTAGCCGATGGACAGGGTGCGGCGCCATTGGTCGCGGGAATCGAAGGAGGCGGGGAAGCCCTGGCCGCCCGCGACAGCCCGCACCCGGGTGACGAAATCCTCGAGGGTCCGGAGCGCGGCGCCGGCGTCACCGGCCGGATCGCCGAACCGGATCCGCTGCGCGGTGCGCAGGCCGGCGAGCAATTCGTCGCGGCCGGCGGTCCGCGCGGGGATTATCCGGGTCACTGTGCTCAGCGGCGCGACGTCCGCGGGCAGCGGATGGACACCGAACGCGCTGAGCAGCACCCGCACCGCCATGGCGAGCAGACGGTGCGCCGCGATATCGGCGACCGCCCACTGACCGTCCTTCACCGCGCCCGTCAGATCCTCGCGCGCGTTCTCCAGCACGATATTCGACCAGACCAGACCCATTCCGCAGGCCACGAACCGCGGGGCCGGCAGCGGGGACAGGGTCACCGGCCGCTCCGGTTCGGCCGCGGCACCGTGTACGGCGAGCACCGGCAGCACCGGGCAGGGCGGCGGTGTCTCCGGACGCACCGGCGCGCACATGGCGAGCGCGGGGGTGATCGGGCCGTCGCCGCGCCAGTCCAGCCCCACGAAGCCGAGTCGCACGAACTCGGCCAGGTGCGGGCCGATGGCACCGGCGCGGTCGAGGATCGCGACCAGCGACCGCCGGAACACCACCGAACGCCAGGCCCGCGCCGCGTCCTCGGCGAGGACGAAGACCTCGCTGTCACCGCGCAGCACATGGACCTGCTCCCCGATCCGCCACGTGGTGATACCCGGTGCCCGGGCGAGGAGCACCCGGTCGGGATCGTCGCTCACCCCGGCGGCACCGAGTTCGGCGGCGAATTCGAGGACTTGTCCCAGCCCGGCCCGGTGGCCGGATGTTCCCTCGTGCAGCCGGCCGTCCGCCGGGCCACCCAGGCAGGCCACGGTTTCCGCATAGCGGTGGGCGACGGCCGTGCCGCGGTCGCCGAGCCGATCCAGCTGCCGCGGGACCCATTTCGTCTCCAGATAGGTTTCCCCGTGCCGGGCCGCCCAAGCCTTCACGGCCTGCAGGAGTCCGTCCGCGGCCCAGTCCGCGGCCGCGGCGCCGGCCTCGAGCACCGACCAGGCGACCGCGTATCGCAGAGCCTGCCGGGCCCGCGCCGCCCACCAGCCGGCGATCCGCCGGGCGAATTCGTCATGGGTGAGCACCGCGTACAGCGCGGGCAGGTCGACCCCGTCGCCGGGGCGGACGAGCGTGGCGCGCAGGAACCGCTGGCATCGGTTCAGCACATCCTCGTCCAGCTCGGCCGGTTCGCGGGCACCGGCAACCGTCTCCAGCTGCCGGCGCAACTGACCGGCCGACCGCGTGCGGATCTCCACGCGCCGGCCCTCGACGAACAGCACCGTAGGCAGGGTCGGCAGTTCCTCCGCTCCCGGCGCGACCACCAGGAAATCCACATCCGACCCCGCGTTACCGAAACCCTCGGCCAACGACCCCTCGAACAACACCGCCGCCCCGGCCGGCGCCGCGACCTGCTCCAGCGCCGCCGCAAGCAACCGCTCGATGCTCTCGGCCGGCAGCGAGGGCCGCACCGGGGCGCGGGCCGGGTCGGGCGGCGGCGAAGCAGGGGCCGGCCCTGGGGACGCCGCGCGCGCAGGGCGCTCGGCCGGCGCCGAAGACCTCACGGGATCGCCGGGCCCGGCGGCGCCTGCGGGTGTGGCCGGTGCCGGCGAACGTGCGGCGTCGACCGCCGGCGAAGAGCCCGGCCCGTCGCCGGCCGCCGGGACGTGTACCGGTGCGGCGGGGGTGGCGAAGGGTTCGGTCGGTGGCGGGGGTGCGGCTTCGGCGAATCTCGTATCGAGCGCCGGGGTCTCGTGCACCACGGCGCCGTCGAGCACACCCTCATGGAGACGCTCCCACATATGCCTGCGCCGTGGTTTACCGCTGGATGTCCGCGCGATGATGCCGCGCGGGCCGGTGACGATGGTGACGGTCTGCGCCGGGCCCAGCTGTCCGGCGATGATGCCGCGGGCCTGCGCGATCCACTCCCCCGGCGCCGCCTCGGCGAACAGCGCGATCCCCTGACCGCCGGTTTCGGGCAGCGCCACCGCGGCGAGTTTCCCCTTGGTGAGCCCGGTCTCCTGGGCCACCCGCGATTCGATGTCCTCCATGAACACCGGCCGGCCGCGCACCTTCAGGCTCGACCCCATCCGCCCGAGCACGAAAACCTCTCCGTGGTGGAGAAACCCGGCGTCACCGGTGTAGAGCACACCGCCGGCGATCCGGGTCGACGATTCAGGGCCGGCCGGCTCGGCGTATCCGAGTGCCACCGAATCCCCGGTGACCACCATCTCGCCCAGGGTGCCGTCGGGTAGCGGGTTCCCGTCCGCGTCCACCACACGCACCGTCGATTCGGGTGTCGGGAAACCGAGTCCGTTGATCCACCCGGACCCGCTCACCGAATGCCCGTCGGACAGTGTTTCGGCCGCCAGCACCGTGACCGGTTGACCGAACCGCAGCGCCGCGGTGTCCAGGCGCAGCGTGGTGATGGGCCGGTCGCGTGCCGAGGAGGTCACCATGAGGGTGGCTTCCGCGAGACCGTAGGCGAGGGTGTACGCGCTCATGGAAAAACCCTGAGGTGCCGTGAGTTCGGCGAAGGACTGCAGATTCGCGATCTCCACCGGCTCCGACCCCACCGCCAGCGTCCGCCAGCCGGACAGGTCCAGTTCCGCGATATCGGCCGGGCGCACCCGGTGCGCCACATAACCCAGCGCGAACGACGGTGACGGCGAATGCTGGGCGCGGGTCATGGCCCGCAGCCAGCGCACCGGGTCGCGGACGAATTGGTCCGGGCGCATCAGGTACAGGTCGCCCTGGTTGGTGACGGTGGTGAGGAACGCCCCCACCAGCCCCATATCGTGGTAGAGCGGCAACCACGACACCATCGCCTCACCCGGCCGCCAATCCACCAGCGCGGAGATCATCGCGATATTGTTCGCCAGATTCCGCCAGCTCACCCGCACTCCGCGCGGAGTGCCCGTGGAGCCCGACGTGAATTGCAGCAGGGCGCATTCGTCGGGTTCGGCGAACTCCCGCCCCGCCCGCGCGGCGGGGAGCGGCTACGGATACACCACCACCGGTTAGTGGGTGCGCCCCGCCCCCCCGTGCGCCAGCCCGGCCCGCACGCGGGATTAGATAGAGGTGG
>NZ_JARWPM010000288.1 GCF_029869215.1 Nocardia carnea | reverse complement strand
CCCTCCGGGGGGGGTCCCTACCCCCCGCCCCGCCCCCGGTTTTGGTGGGCCCGCCCCCCCCCGGGCGCCGGGGCTAAAACCGGCGGCTCCCATTAACCCCGCCCCCGGCCCGCCCCGGGGGGGCCCCCCGGGCGGATAATTCCCGGTGCAGGGGCGGCCGGACCCCGTTCTGTGAGGGTGAACGGGGCCCGGCCGTTATCGCGCGTGCGGGCCGGTATCACGGCCGGATCCCGGCGCGGAACTTCGGCACCCGCATACTCACCTTCGTTCCGGCTCCCGGCGCGGTATCCACCACCAGCCCGTAATCGTTGCCGAACGCGGCGCGCAGCCGATCGTCCACATTGGCCAGCCCGATATGCGGTGCCTCGCCCTCGGCGGTATCCAGTGAGCCGGAACGCAGCACCTCCGGGTCCATTCCGGTGCCGTCGTCCTCCACGCTGATCACGCAATCGGTCCCGGCGTCGAGCGCTTCGATGGTCACCGTGCCACCACCGGGCCGCCCGGCCAGACCGTGCCGGACGGCGTTCTCCACCAACGGCTGTAAGGCCAGGAACGGCAGCGTCACCCCGAGCACCTCGGGCGCGATCCGCAGCCGCACCTGCAGCGCCGGCCCGAAGCGGGCGCGTTCCAGTTCCAGATACCGCTCGATATTGCGGAGTTCGTCGGACAGCACGGTGTATTCGCCGGCGGCCCGGAAGGAGTAGCGGGTGAAATCGGCGAAATCCAGGATGAGTTCGCGGGCCCGCGCCGGATCGGTGCGGACGAACGAGGCGATCGTATTGAGCGCGTTGTAGATGAAATGCGGGCTGATCTGCGCGCGCAGCGCCCGGACCTCGGCCCGGTCCAGCCGGGCGCGGGACGCGTCGAGTTCGGCCAATTCCAGCTGGCCGCAGGCATAGCGGGCCACCTCGGCCAGCGCGCCCAGGGTGCCGGGTCCCGGCGCGGCCGCGGTGACCATGCCCAGCGCTCCGGCGACGGCGTCGCTGTCGGTGAGCAGCGGCTGGACGACCAGCGTCCGGCCCGGGTGTTCGGGGTCGGGCAGGTGCACCATCACCGGCCGCCGGCCGGCGATCGCTCGCCGGGCCGCCGTGGCGAACTCGCCGGCCGGTACGAGCCGCGCGCCGTCCCACGCGAGCAGTTCGCCGTCGGGATCGGCCACCCCCAGCCCCTCCGCGCCGACGAGGGCCCGGAGATGCGGCGCCGCGTCCACCGCCGACTCTTCGGTGAGCCCCTGGCGTAGCGACCGGGCCGCGAGCGAGGCGGTGTGCAGGGCGGCGTGCACGGCGCGTTCGGCCGGGGTGGTGACCATCCGGCGCGGCCGTGCCCAGAGCAGCAGGGCGCCCACAACGAGTACGGCGGCCGCGGAGATCACCACGGTGGTCGCGGTCATCGCACCCCTGTCTCGCTGCCTCCGGATCCCGTTGCCCCGCTGCGCGCGGTGCGGCCGGGGGGGGGGGGGGGGGGGGGGGGGGGGGGGGGGGGGGGGGGGGGCCGCGGCGCCCCCCGCCGGGCCG
>NZ_JARWPM010000287.1 GCF_029869215.1 Nocardia carnea | reverse complement strand
ACCCGGATTTCTTCGAGGGCGGGTAATTCCAGTAGCAGATCCACTGCCTCGGACCGCATGGACTCCAGCAGTGCCACCGGGTCGATATCCGGGCGCAGCCGCAGCACGATCTCGGTATCGGCATCGTCTGCCGGCCGTTCTCGTGCCGTGTGCGGCCGATCAGCCGAAGGCGGCGAACCCGTCGCCGATCTTCTTATCGGTCTCCAGCGCGCGCTGCAGCGCGTTCTCGACCGCGATGGCGAGCTGATCCAGCTTGTGCAGGGTGTCCTCCAGTTCGGTGTTCACCGACTGGTGGGCGGTCTGGAAGCCTTCCTGGGCGCCCTGGCTGGCCATGGCGGCGAGGAAGTTGTCCTTGGCGGTGGCCAGGGCCTCGATCTCACCCTGGATCTTGCTGCCTTCGGTCTTCAGCGAGTCGAACAGCGCCTCCATGGTGGGGCGGTCGTACAAAATATCGCTCATGTTCCCAATTCCTTCTCAGTCGAGCAGATAGGTGACAGTGCTACCGATACGAGATCAGAGGCTGGTGTAGCCGCCGCCGGGGATGAAGGCGTCCTCGTCCATGCCCAGGATGGTCTGGGTCGCATCCTCGGTGGCCTTGGTCAGCTCGTCGAGCTTCTGGTTCAGGCGGTCGGATTCGTCGCTCCACGCCTGCGAGGTGGTGACGAACGACGCGTTCGCATCACCCTTCCAGCCCGCGCGGGCCGCATCGCTGGCCGAATCGACGGCCTTCACCGACTGCCGCAGGTTCTCGATGGCGGTGTACATTTCGCCGGTCGCCTTCTTGACCAGCTCGAGATCGAGATCAACACCCTGTGTAGCCATTACTGGGTTCCTTTCGTGAGGTTGTATTTCCGCCGAGATCGCAGGATCTCGCGCCGAAGAGAACGGTGGGTTATCACCTGGGGAATTACGGTGTCAGCCACCTCCCCCCGGGCAGACCCTCGAGCAACGTGGCGATTGCCTGCGTCACCCGGTGATCGCTACCCGTTGTGACCGTCGACCAGACCTGTTGATCCGGCGAGACAGTGGGCGCGGCCACGAGCCGGCCGCGTTCGGTGTCGTACACCGCTACGGCGCCCGGAGCGCGCGTGGTGCGACCGTCCTCGTGGGTGTAGGCCACGATTTCGGTGAAGGCCCGGCAGGAGGCGAACGCCGCGGCAAACACGGTGGCATCCCGGTCGGCCACGCCCAGGGCGTAGATGGCGTCCGCGAAATCGCCTGTGGTTTCCGCGGAGTCGAGCCGTTCGGCCAATTCCGCGGCCGGAGCGCTGAATCCGGCGACGGTGGCCGGTTCGGCGGGGCCCAGGGCGGTCAGCAGCGGCCCGGCCAGGGCGGCCGGCGAACCGTCGCACCAGATCGGCCGGATATCGAAACTGTCACCGTCGCGCACGGCCACCGCGTGTAGTTCGCCGCGGCGGGCCAGGCAGATTCGCAGCAGCCGATCCTCGGCGAAACCGCGAGCCACCAACTCCCGTTCGGGTTGGGCCAGGACGAACAGCGCCTGCGCCAGCGCGGATTCGACATCGCCTTCGGCATCGAAGATGCCGGCCGCGGTGAGCTCCGCGACCGCCCGGTCGCGGGCGGCCTGCCATTCGTCATAGGAGTCCTGTTGCGGTCCGGCGGCCAGCACCAGCGGCAAGGTCTGCACGCCGAGACGTTCGGCGACCGCGAGCAGTGCGTCATTGGTCAGAGTCGTCACGCACTACCTCCGGCTCGGACCTGCGGCGCGGCCGCCGGTGGCTCGACGCCACCGAGTACCGCGGGCGCGGCCCGCAGCTCGTTCTCGGCACCCAAGTGGTCGCCCTCGTCACCGGAGAGTCCGGCCCGCGGGAAACGCGAGGCCTCCTGCGCCGAACTCCCGGCGCCCGCCATCGCGCCCGGAGCCAGCGGCGCCGCCTGCGAGCTCGCACCCGCCGTGGCCGCCGGGGCGGTCTGCGGCGCCACTTCCCTGGTGACCCCGGACTGGGCGTAGATCGGCGCGTTGTAGGCCGTCTGCACCCGTGGCATCGCGGTGGGTATCGGCAGCGATCCGATACCCATCAGCCCCACCGGCATACTCCCCCGCGCCCCGGGCGCCGGGGCCGGCTTTGCCTCGGCGGCGGCCGCCGCATGTTCGGCGGCCAGCGCGGTTTCCGGCGCTATCACCGGCGGTGCGGTGTGCTGCCAGGCCAACGCGAGCGGTTCGGTGGCCTTCTCGTAGTTCTCCATCACGCGGGACGCCACGGCCTTCGCGACGTCCGAGTCGTTGTCCACCTCGGCGGCAACAGCTTTGATCGGCGCACCGACCATCCCCGTGACCGATTCCAGCATGCGCTGGACCTGCTGGATCTGCTCGATATCGGCGGTATGCGGCATGGCCAGCCGGGCCACCTCGTACGCGGCGACCTGCGCCTGGAACCGTGCCGCGTTGGCGGTCGCAGCCCCGGCCGCCTCGATCAGCCAATCACGCAGCGTCGAAACCTGGTGCAGCACTTCGCTACTGCGCCCGGAACCCCAGGCGCCGCGGATCTCGGTGACAGCCTTCTCGTACTCCACCACCGCCGCACCGAACGATGCCGCCAGCCGCGCCCACGCCTGGACGGCCTCGGCCATCGGCACCGAGCCCGGTCCGGTGGTGAGCTCACGGGCCAGCCGGTCGGCGGGGCGCGCGGGCCACACCACACCGGTGAAGCCGGGTTGTGGTGGTTCGATCATCGCTGGGGAATACCCTTCGCTCGTCGGCACTGCGGAAACCGGTCAGGCTTGCGGCGCGCCGCCGAGGTTTCCGGCGTTGTCGGTTTCCATCCCGTCGAACCGGGCGGTGCTGAGCCGCAGCGTGGCGGCCAGCTTGCGCATTTCCTGCACACTGGCCTGCGCGCTGGTCAGATACGACGTCGCGACATCGTTGTGGGTCTGCGACGCCCGGCCCGACACCTCGTCGGCACCCGCCGGGACCACCGTCAGCGCCTGCTGTACGGCCGCCAGATCGGCGGCCAGCCGGTCGGCCAGCGTATCCAGGCCCGACGACGCCTTCCCGGCCGCGACCGGGTCGAACCGGACGCCGTCGTACACCTCACCCATCTCTTTTTCCATGAGACCCTCCTGTGTCCTGGTAGCCGGCTCGCGTCACAGCGTGAGTTCTTTGTCCGGCGGTGGTTCCGATGTCGACTCCGCGGCGCCGACCACCGGCACCGCGACACCTTCGATTGATCCGACTACTTCGTCGCCGTGTTCGGCCGACACCAAGCCGCGCGCCGAACCATCGGTCACCGATTCGCCGTCGCGGGCCATTCCCGCGGCGCCCATCCCGGCACCCATCGGCATGTATCCGGGACCGTTGCCGGCGGCCGAACTGGTACCGCCGGTACTCGCCGGCGACGACATCCCGGCGACCGAACCCGCCGGATTCCCACCGAGCCCGCCCAGCGCCCCGACGGCACCGAGCGGGCCGGGTGCCGCCAATTTCGAACCCGGGAAGGCACCGAGCGGTGCCGGCGCGGCACCCACGGCGCCCACACCGGCGCCGAGTCCCCCACCGCCGGCCCCGAGACCACCGGCCCCGGCGGGGCGTTCGGAGTCGGGGCGGGCCCGGGGCGGCCCCGGGGGCCCCCCCCCCCGCGGGGGCGGCGCGGGGCCCGGGGGGGTGGGCGGCCCCCCCCGGCCCCCCCCCCGGCGCCGCGCCCCCCCCCCCCGCCCCCGCCCCCCCCGGCCCGGGGGGGGCTTGGGGTGGCGGGGGGGCCCGGTCCGCCCCGGGGGGCCCCCCCGCCGAGCGGTGCCGGCGCGGACAAGGCGGGATTCGCCTTCGCCAGCTGCCCCAGCGACTGTGCGGCCTGGCTCGCCGTACTGATCAGCGGCGTGACCATGCCGACCATCTGCATGAGCTGGCTCATCTGCTGGCTGGGGTCGACCCCCGTCGGCGCGTCGGTGATCTTCACCTTCTGGCCGGTTTGTGCCAGTCCGGCCCCCTCGACGCCGAGTTCGGTTTTGGTCTTGATCGTGATGGCCAGGGCTTCGGTCGCCGCCTCGATGGCCGAGGCCACCAGGTACGCCGCACCGGGGGCCGAGCCCGCGTACAGCGGAGCCAGCGCCAGCTTCGTCGAGAAGGCACCGACCACCAGCGCCATTTCCCCGCGACCGATCGCGACACTGGTCGCGCCTTTCAGGAGATGAGCTTTCTCGCCGGTGCTCTGCGCCTCGAGTTTGGCGGCGTCGGTCTGCGCCTGGCCCGCCTTCTCCGCCGCCTCCGTCGCCCCCATGCCCTGCCACATGCTCATCACGGCCTGCAGCGCGGAGGTGCCCAGCTGCAGCACGGTCTGCATCACCGTCGATACCTGGGACAACACCTGCGTGGGGTCCATATTCGGCGCCGGTGCGGGCGCGGCGGCCGGATCACCGGCACCGGGCGCGGCCGGCGCGGGAGCCGGGGGCGGCGCCCCCAGCTGCCCCGAACCGAAGGCCGATGCCAGATCGGTGAGCGGCCGCATCAGCGCACTCAGATCGAGCGTCGGCAGCGGCGGCAATCCCGGTAACTCGCCGAACGCCGGGAGTTCCGGCAAGTTCGGCAGACCCATGCTGTGGAGGACATCGTTCACCGGCATATCCAGCATGGGTGCCAGCGCACTGCCCCGCAGCAGCTCCAGGATGGTCGGATCCAGGGGGTCGGCGCCGGGTGGCGGCTCCACGCCCGGCGGCGGCGGAGCGGCTCCTGGCGTGCTCATGAGCGGGGGTTCACCGCGCCGATGTTCACAGCGTTACCGCCATCGGTGAGCTCGTAGCTCGCGGCGGCCTGATGCGCGGTGAGCGCGGTACCGGCGTGCACCGCGGCGAGTTCGGCGACAGAGGACAGATGGTTGGCCTGCGCGTAGGCGAAGGCGGCGAGGAATTCCTGGCCGATGAGCCCGAACGCCGGCACTGCGAAGGCAACCGTGGCCGCCTGATCGACCGCGGCGGTCGCCGCGATTCCGGCCGCCATGGCCGCGGATTCGCTGCCGTACACACGCACCGCATCCGGGACAACGTGAACGTGATTCATGTTTTTTGTCCAATCCCGAAACATCCCACAATGTTTCGTACTCAACGGTACCCAGCGGGTACCTCCGGCCGCGATCCTCGACCGGTTAACAGTCGGTGACTACCTCGTGCTTTCCGAATTGAAGGTGGTGATCAGCTCCGCCTTTTCCGAGATCGCCCGGCTCGCGGCCGCACGCGCTGTCTCGACCAGCGCTTTCTCGAATTCGGCGGGTGTCATCGTGGCGATCGCCCCGGTGAAACTCAGCCCGGTGAGGGCCGCGTTACCGTCCACTTCCACCGTCACCGCACCATCGGGTGACGTCTCGCGCACCGCGATCCCGGCCATCGCCTCCTGCAGGTCGGTCAGGCGGTAGACCTGCTGCTGAACGCGGGCGATGAGCTCATCCATCGTTTCGACCATGGCAACCTCACGAAATCTTTTCCGGCCCTACACTGATCGGAGCCAGCTCTCCGGTTCGGTCTCGTACTCCTGCTCGGCGACGATCTCCTGCCGCGCCACCTCTTCCTCGGTGGGCAAGCCCGTCAACCGCAGCATTTCGCTGGTGAAACCGGCCTCCTTCAGCTGTTTACGCCGCTCGAGACCCGCGCGTGCGGCGGACTGTTTGCACAGCCGCAAGATCTCCCCGGCCAGCGATTCGGGGTCGCGACGCAACTCGCCGGGCTCCACGGAGATCGCTACGGGCAAACCCATTTCGGATGTCCGGACCCGGATGGAGCCGGTAAGCGAATGGGCGGTGAACTCGGTGGGGAACTCGGCGTCCCCCGGAACTGCGCTCATCGTCCTCCTGCCGTATCTCTGGCGACGGAAACCGTCCCGAGTATGGATCGGGAAGGTGAACCGGGGGTTATGTCCCGGTATGAGAGAGAGTGCATGCTGCGAGAACGCCGAGGTCCGGTACCGGTTGCCAAGGCTGGGAACAGGGTCGGAGCGAACTGGCCGAGACCGGATATACGCTGGCGCCGTCCAATCCCGGGACTCCCACCCCCGGACCCCACAACTGAATCCCGAATCCGCCGGCGCGGCGCTGGCCGACCGGCCATGTCCTGGCGCGGTCCGGTTCCGGCCGCCGCACGGTGCACGCTGCGCCAATGAATGGATATCGCATAGCCATCAGCCCCTCCTGACCCCTCTTCACTCCCATGAGTGGTGCATCCGCATGCTCGGTCGAGGTTTCTCCCCCGGAACCAATTCTGTTAACAGTGTGCCCGTAGATCGGGTTGCACCGGAACCCCTTTCCCGTCCCGATCGCGAACTCGCAGGCCGACGCCGCGGTACCGGAGGACACGACCGCTACCACGATCACGGATCCCCGGTTTTCCGGTTACCTGCCCGATAACCTGGTCTACGTGCACGAACGGACGGGAGATCCGCAATGCGGCGTATCGACCTGAACTCCGACGACACGTCGATCGGCGACGACCTACGCCTGCACTACGAAGGCGTACCGTTCACCGGCGAGGTCGTCGAGGAGCTCGTACCGGGACAACTGCTGTCCCAGGAGTTCTACGTCGACGGCCTGCCGCACGGCAGCTACCGGGAGTGGTGGCCCGACGGCCGGCTGAAATCCGAAGGCGAGAACTACCGCGGTAAACCCCACGGGATGCTACGACGCTGGCATCCGGACGGCCGGCCCGCCGCGGCGATTCTCTTCGACGATCAGGGCGGTTCGGCGGCCGTCCGGGAATGGCACCACCACGGCCCGGCTCGGTAGTTTCCGGCGAATCAGTGCCGTTGCCGTTCGTCCTTGATCACCCGGACCACCTGCGCGATCTTCGAGTTCAGCGTCGTGGTGAACACCGCGGAATCGGCGGCCACCGCGACCGGCGGGTCGGAGTCGCGGATGATGTACCGTCCGTCGTCGATCAGATCGCGCCATTCGAATTCGAACCGCGCGATACCCCGCGGCCCGTATATCGAAAAGCCCTGTTCTACCGCGGCCGTGCCGGTACACAGCGTCGGCGCTGCCAGGAAGGCCGAACCGCGCTGCTGCGGAGTATCGGTGAACGAATCGTGGACGCTGGGGCCGCCGGGTGCCCGGTCGCCGTCGGACACCCGGCGCGGCAACTCGGTCTCCGGCCGGCCACCGGCCTCCCTTTCCGGCATCCGGGCGACCATTTCGTCGGCAAGTCGCAGCGCCTCACATTCGACTACTGTGAAACCCCCGCTGCGCCAGAATGTTTCGCCCGGCTTCGAGGTGACCACGAAACCCCTCGACTCCCGCCGCACGCCGATCATCCGGACGGTGCTCACGGGCTTTTCGGCGTCCCGATAATCACTACCGTTCAGGACGACCCGGATATCGGGGGCGATGAGGGTTTCCAGCACGGGATCGAAGCTGCCGCTCAGTCGTTCCCGCACCGCTGCCAGTGCCTGGGCCTTCTCCCGCCGGTAGGTTCCCGGGTCCTGAGTCGCGGTCGTGAAGTAGAACGGAAACGGTAACGGCGTACCCGTGGTCTCCGTCCACAGCGCGTGGTACTCGAGGTCGGTGAACGTCCAGGACCGCGGCGAACCGCCCGACATCACTGATCGACCACCGGCTTCGCCACGATCGACGGTTCGCCGATCCCCTCTTCCAGCCACTCCGTGGAATCGAGGTAATCCGCGCGTTTGTGATCCTTCTGCTGGCCGCCGCCCTGCGCACCGCCGGCGCCACCACCCATCGGCATCCCGCCCATGGGCGCGCCCGCCCCGGCCGGCGACGCCGCAACGACGCCGGTCGGCACCCCGCTGGCCGTGCCCGTCAGGACCGCGGCCCGCGGGAAGAGCTTGGACGCCTTCTCCACATTCGGGACCGGCGGCGACTTCGGCCCGCCGGCTGCGCCGGAACTTCCGCCCGCGCCACCGCCGCCGAGACCGGCGGGCAGTTTGCCGGCTTTCTGCAGCGCGGACTGGTAGTTCTTCACCGCGTCCTGCAGCGCCGGCATCCCGGGGAGCCCGGTGATACCGGCCTGCTGCAACGCCTGCTGCGCGGCCGTCGACAGTTGCTGCCCCAGCTGGCCCAGCTGTTGCAGGCCCTGCTGGGCGGCCTGCAGCATCTGCTGCGAGCCCTGCTGCTGTTCCAACGCCTGCTGTTGCTGCTGGAGCGCCTCTTGCTGCTGTTGGGCCTGGCGCTCGAGCTCCTGTTGCGCGGCCAGCAATTCGGCACGCTGTTGCTCGATCTGATCCACCGCGGCCTGCTGTTGCTGGAACGCACCGTTCTGACCGGGGCTGCCCCCTCCCGGAATGCCGCCACCGCCCCCGGTTCCGCCACCGCCGCCCCCGCCACCACCACCGTTGTTGTTGTTGGTGTTGTTGTTGTTCGGAGGGGGGAGGTTGGTCTGACCGTCGGGATCGGGCAGTTTCGGTATCGCCGTGGACGACAGTTCGATACCCGGTTCATACCAATTCCGGTATACCTGCCGGGCAAGCGTCTCGACCTGATAGACGAGGGTTTCGCCGCCCTCGGCATGGGTGTAGTAATGCGACTTCCGGGGCATACCCAGGCCGGTGTACATGATCCAGGCTGCCGCGTTGATCAAGTTGTCACCGAGCTGCCCCAGCGCGGTGACCAGCGGCGCACCACTGCCGAGGTAGGCGCGTACGGCCTGCGCGGCGCCGTCGGATCCGGTACCTGTCCAGCGGTCGGAGTCGAGCAGGCCTCGCATACCCTCGTTGAAATCGGTGAAACCGGTTTCCAACTGGGTTTTCATCCGGTACCAGTACGCGGCCTTGTCCTCGATGAACATCGAGTTGCCCCGAATCTGCTCGCCGAGCCACCAGAGCGGGTTGAACTCCATACTGTCCGCCGGCGGTACCTCGACGGAGAAGCCCTCCGCGCCCGGACTTCCGGGCAGGCCGGACAACGCCGCCGGGAGAGTGAACTTGCTGTTCGGGTCGCCGTAATTTCCCAGATCGGGAACGTCGGTATTGTCCTGCCGATAGCCGTCGGAATCCAGATGCGTGAACGCGTCTTCGACATCTCGACCGGCGTGGCTGGCATCGACCATCTCGGTGAAGAAGCCGCCCGCGTTCCCCTGGTCCGTATCCACGTACAGCTTTCCGGCCTCGACGAAGGCGTGGCCCAGATCGGTCACCCGCTCCCGATGCTTGGACATGATTTCGTCCTTGAAGTGGTCGGCCACCTCGTCGAACTTTGCCCGTAGCCGTTCGGCGCCGTCGGAAGGTCCGAGGCCCGTCATCGGTTTCAGCAGCGGCACGAGTCCCTCGACGACCCCGAAGACGCTGATCAAATCCGCGCACAGCCTGGCGGCGTCGGTGGCGACGCTCTTCTCGAACGAAAACCCGCCGCTCGCGGCTTGGTCTTTGAGGGCGCCCCAGGGATCGGCGGCCATATCTCACACTCCCGCAAAGTCGAAGGTCCGCGTGTCAGTGGTTTCCATTGGTGAGAAGTCGTCGTAGCGAAAAGCCGGTGGCCGGGAAATCATGGAACGGCCGCCCGAACGGTGATCGATCCGCTCACGCCCTCCTCCTCGCCGACAGCACGAGTTACAACCGAAGATCGCAGCCGGGACTTACCGTTGCCCCTCCACCGGCTGAACACGCGCCGAACCCTTCTCATACGGAGAGTACAAGCGCGTGAACAGGTACCGACGTGTCGAGCCGCTGGGTTCGCACGGTCAGATGAGCGTGCGGTTGCGGTGGCGGCACCGGCGCCGGAAATCCGGGAGGTACTGCGACGGCGCGACCGAGGACGACGAACGTTCCAGCACACCGTCGTCGGCCACATAGAAAATCGCCCGGCCGATCGCGATCTCGCCCGGCGCCACCGGGGCGAACACCATCCAGCCGCCGTCCACCCGGTCCGCGCGCAGAGTGTCCACCGGATAGCCGGACAGATCCTCCCCGCTCTCGGTGAGATATCGGCCGACCTGCTCTATCGCCTGCTGCTCCGGAAGCGGTTCCGGGGCGGTGACACCGCCCAGCATCAGCTGGTGGAAGGCGCTGTCGATATCGAAACCGTCCGCTTCGGGGAAGACGGCAGTCAATGCGGCGCGCGTGAGCGTGGCGGATTCGGCTGCGGCGATGAAGGTTTCGATTGCCGCCAGCCGTTCGTCGGACGGGTCGGACTCGAGGATCAGGCCGGAAACGATCCGGGCCACCGTTTTCGCGTCCCAGATACCCGGAACCGCACCCGCGACCGTCTCGGGAGCCGGGGACTCGCCCCGGTACCAGCGGTGACCGTCCCACCAGTAACAGAAGGTGAGTTGTCCCCTACTCGACCGCTCGTTCAGCACCGGCCCCGCGACCCATTCCGGCGCACCGCGGAACAACGCCGGCAGCGGTGCCTCCCGGTTGTAGGCCGCGTCCAGTTCCGGGGCGTTCCACACCCCACCCGAGAGCACGGCACGACCGCCCGGCAGCGAATGCAGCGTGCTGCCGCTGCGGCCCGCGCCCTCGAACCAGCGCACGCCGGGCGTCAGCCGGGGACCCCACTCCGACTTCACGGCCACGAACGCCGCGGACAGCACCGCCCACCGCGCCGCCAGCACCGGAAGGGCCGGAAAACCCTCCACGGGTTCGGCGGTTACCCCGGCCGAACGGTCCGCGGCGGCCTGGGCCGCAGCGGTCGCCGGGGAGCGCTGTTGCCGATCGCCGTGGAACAGGTAGGCGGCCAGCCACACGGGAAGGGTCTTGCGGGGAAATGCTTCCAGGTCGGCGCGATAGATCTCGGGCGCGAACAGCTGGTCCTCGGGAAACGGTTCGTCGCCGTAGTCGTAGTCGACCTCGATCTGCCCGGAACCGGTCAACCCGATCAGCAACCGCCACCACGGCCCGTCCCCCAATCGGGCGGATAGTTGCCGGTGTTCGCGGACCAGAGCCAGCACCTGCGGTGTCGGGGTCCAGCGGACGGCACGCTGTTGCGCGTCGGAGAAGATGGCGAAACCGACGTCGACCGCGATCGTCGAGGCGAAGACCGCGTCCACCCGCTCCCAGCCTTCGGGGGCGACCGCGCCCAGTTCCCGGGCTACCTGGTGCATCAGGGCACGGGCGCGTTCGGCGACGTCCTGCTCCCGGGGCGCCGCGGCCAGCGTGAAGCCGACATCGGGTTCGTCGTCGGGGGTCGGGGCGGCCGGCTGTTCCGGGGAAGCCGGCGCCGGCTGCCCGTCGATATCGGTGGGCGCGCCGGCAGCTGCACCGGGCGGCGCCTCGTCTGGTTTCGTCACTTGGGCAACATTCTCCTCGTACCGGTGCGCGGTCACTCGGGCCGCGGCGTTCAGCTGTCGCCGCGCGCGCGGCGCATCTCCTCGAACTGGCGGGCGAGTTCTTCGCGATGCTTACGGGCATTCGAACCATCGAGCTGACCGGCGAACGCCTCGCGGGCAGCGGTCACCAGGTCATCGGTGACATCCGGATACGCCCGCGCGATAGCCCACAGCGCTTCCTCGGTTTCCATATCGAGGCCGGTCTCGGTCCGCAGACCGCCGCCGTTGCGCACCGATTCGAGCATTTCGGCGAAGTTCTCCCGCAGCTCGTCGTCGGTCGGGTGGTCGATACGCATACCTGCTCCTCATCGATGTTGTTCCGGTCTCGGTCACGACGGCGCGCTCACTCCGCGAACACCCGGGCGCGGCGCTGCGGATCGGCGAGCACATCGCGCAGATAGGCGCCGAAATCCAGTTCCTCCGGGAGCGAACGATACGTCAGTTCACCGAGCTTGGACCCGCCCTGGAACAGGGCGAAACGGGTGGTCCGGTGGGCGACGGTGCCCACCTCGGCGACCACGGAATGCTCGAGGTCGATCGTATGGGTGCCGATCCGCAATCCGAGACGGCCGTGCTGCCGGTACAGGACGACGGGCACGCCGCCGATCTCACCGTACAAACCGCTGACCCGACCGGTGTTCGTCGGCGCGGCCTGCAGCGCGCCGGTATACGGGTTGAACTCGGAGGGCACGCCGAACCCGGCGAACGGCCGGACCAGCAGCGGAACGAACGCACCGGCACCCGCGGGGGGACCTTCGGCCGGTGGAGCTCCGCGGTACCGGGCCCGGGGGTCGGACTGCTGCGCCCCGCCGTTGGGCAGCGGCGGTACCACCGGTGGATACGGCATTCCCGGCGGGTACTGGTCCGCGGGCGCGCCACCACCGGGCGTTCCCGGCTGCGTGTGACCACCACCGCCCGGATGGCCCGGCGGATACGGCGGGTCCGGAGATGCGTAGTGCGGTGAGCCCGGGTACGGGCCCAGCGGCACTTCCGGATCCGGAGCCCCCGGAACCGGCGGCGCCGGGACCTGCGGCGGTGCCGGGTACGCCGGTGACCCCGGGGCCTGCGGTGGTGCCGGCTGCCACGGGAACTCCGGCCGCGCCGGCGGATGAGACGGACCAGGGTCGACCGGCGGCATCGGCAGATCCGGCGGACGGGGAACAACCGGCGGCTCGGGTGGTCCGGGCACGACCGGCGGTAAGGGCGGAACAGGCGGCACAGGAGGTCCCGGCGGAGCGGGTGGCTCCGGCGGCACCGGCGGAGCAGGCGGTACTGGAGGCACGGGCGGCGCAGGCGGAACCGGCGGAACCGGCGGCACAGGCGGCTCCGGCGGTACCGGAGGCACGGGCGGCACAGGCGGAACCGGAGGCACCGGCGGAACCGGCGGCACAGGCGGCTCCGGCGGAACCGGAGGCACCGGCGGAACCGGAGGCACCGGCGGAACCGGCGGCACAGGCGGAACCGGCGGCACAGGCGGCTCCGGCGGTACCGGAGGCACGGGCGGCACAGGCGGAACCGGAGGCTCCGGCGGAACCGGAGGCACAGGTGGCACAGGCGGAACCGGAGGCACAGGTGGCTCCGGCGGAACCGGAGGCACAGGTGGCTCCGGCGGCACAGGTGGCTCCGGCGGCACAGGTGGCACAGGCGGAACCGGCGGAACCGGAGGCACCGGCGGAACCGGAGGCACGGGCGGCTCCGGAGGCGCAGGTGGCTCCGGCGGGTCCGGGCGGTCGGGTAGTTCAGGGAGGGGGACCGGCCACGGTTTGCGTTCGTTTTCGAACGGAGGCGGGAAGTCCGGCTCCCATTCGTGTGGTCGTTTCGGGATATGGGAACGCAGGGAGGAACCGCGGGGTAGCGGAGGACGGCGGTTGGTACCGGAGCCTTCCTCGTCAGGTGTGTTCGGGCCGTCGGGACCAACGCGGTTCGTGCGGGGGGCCGGTCTTGTAGCGGGTTCTCCTCCGTTCGCCCGGCGGCCGGTCTCGTTCGTACCGGCACCGGATCCCTCGTCCGGTTGCGGCCGGTCGCGGTCGCCGGTTACCGGGTCGGTGCCGGCCGGCCGGCCGCGGTCGCTGCCCACGGGCTCGGATTCGCCGGGATCAACAGGATCACCCTCACGCACCACAGGATCGGATTCGCCGGGCCGGGCACGATCACCCTCACGCACCACAGGGTCGGATTCGCCGGGATCAACAGGATTACCCTCACGCACCACAGGATCGAGTTCGCCGGGCTCGGGTCGGTCACCTGTGCGCGGGGAGGGGTCCTCGTCGCCTGTGCTGGGGGCTGGGTGGTGGCCGTCCGGACTCGGTGCGGGTTCGCCGCCGTCCCGGCCGGGGACGGCGGGGAGGGCCGGGGCCGGGGTTTCGGGGTGGTGTTCACGGAGGCGTTCGAGTTCGGCGTCGAGCCGGGCGCGTTCGGCCTCGGCGTCGATCACCCGGCGGGCCGCTTCCTCGTATTCGTCGATACGGCGCTGGTACGCCGGCTGTTCGTCGACCCGCGTCGTCCGGCCGCGCAGTTCCTCGAGCCGCTGGTCCAGGGCGGTATGCGAGGCCAGATCCGATTCGTCCACGGGCAGGTCCGGATGGGGCGGCGGCAGGACCGCCCGGGCCCGCTCCACGGCGAGTTCGGCGCGGTCTCGTGCGGCAAGCAGCTCTGCCTCGTCCAGTTGCGCGGCACGCCGGGCGAGTTCGGCCAGGGCGGCGATCTCCCGGGCACGCTGGGTCACTTCACCGCGCAACTCTGCCTGCACCTCGGCGAGTTCGGCGGGAGTCAGCCGTTCGTCCTTGTCCAGGCGGCCGTCGCGGTACTTCTCGTAGACCTCGTTCCAGCGGTTCAGCTCGTTGCGGACCCGGACGAATTCGGGGTCGTCGTCGCCGATTTCGCCGCGACGGTGCCGGTCGAGGACATCGTCCCAGCGAGCCAGATCGGCCGGTGGCAGATCGACCCCGATCGTGCGGGCGAAATCGGGGTTCGCGCCGAGTTCCGTGGCGGGCAGCAGATCCGTTTCCGCGTCCAGCAGACCCATACGTTGCGGGGCGTCCGCGAGGTGGCGGAGGTCCTCGATCAGGTCCACCAGATGCCGCACCGCCCGGTGGTGTACGGGAATTTCGGCGCGTCCCACCCGCGGGTCGACGGCCCGGTCACCGTGCACCGCGGGATCGAAGATATCGACTTCGCTCAGGACCGCCAGATACTCGGTGAGGGCCGTGGCCAGATCGGCCCGGCTGGGCTCCCGGTACACCAGGTCCCGGATCCCGGCGCTGATCTGCCCGGGATTCGTGACCGCCACCGCATCGGACAGCGCGTCGAGACGACGCTGCAGGCGTATCGTCGCCCGCTCGACCGCCGCCTGGTCCAGCGATATCAGCGCCTTGGCGTAGGCGAGCATTCCCTCGATCTGCTGAATCCGCCGCGGGGCGGGAGTCGCGGGGTCGGCGATCACCGCCGCCGCGCGCCGGGCGGTCACCGGCGCGGACTCGGCCGGGTCGATCCGGGTCGCGAGGTTGCCGCGGGCCTGCGCCACCTCGTAGTAGGTGTCGATATCCCAGGCGGTCCGCGCATGGTCGATGATCGCCTCCAGCTGGGCGGCGCGGATCTCGTTCTCGTCGCGCAGCCCGGACAGTTCCGTGCGGAGCCGGCGGGGATCGGCCAGATCCTCGGCCGTGAAACCGAGCCGGCCGGCGAGTTCGCGCATGGCGTCGGCTATTTCGGCGCGAGTCAGCTCGCCGGGGACGGGCACGGTTACCGGCTCCACGGGGTCGTCCGGTACGATCCGCCAGCCGTCACCGTCGTCGATGAGCGTGACATCGAGGTGGCGCCCCTCGACCACGGCGGCGAGATGCCGGACCCGCGGAGTGCCCGCGTCGGCCACGATGATCCGTTCGGGGCCGAAACCGCCCTCGGGCAACGGTTCACCCGGCCGCACATGGGTGAGTTTGTAGTGCACCTCGACGTCACCGTTGTCGACGGCGTCGGCGAAGTCGGGATGACGGGCGAGCGCGTCGGCCAGCACCCGGTCGTGTTCGAGGTGGCCGTCGAATACGACCAACCGCAGTGGTCCGCCGGGCCTGCCGGGAGGTAGCAGGCCGAGGCCGGCCGGGTCGCCGAACATGACCCCGTCGTGTGTGAACACCCATTCCTGGGCGGCCATATCGCCGATCAATCCGGTGAGTTCGTCGACCTCGGCGTCACGGCGCAGGAATTCCTCGACCCGGCGGCCGAATTCCTCCACCCGCGGTGCGGCCTGCTGGATGCGGTCCAGCTGCTCGGCCAGGGTGTCGGCCAGCTGGTCGGCGGCGAGCGTGTCGAGGTCGACATCGCCGAGGACCTGCGCCCAGACGGAGCGTTCGTCGCGGATCTGATCGCGGCGCAGTGCCCGCTCCAAGTAGAGCCGGTTCCCGTCGTCACGACCGGGTTGGTCGCTGTCGAAGAGGTCGCCCCACTCACGGGTCGGCTCACCGCCGTTGTTCACGCCCTGCCAGTTGAGCAGGTCGGCCGGGCCGGGCCAGCGGCGCCGGATCGCCTCGGGCAGCCAGGCCGGCGGCTGCACCGGCTCCCGGTAGGCGTCGACCACTTCGCGCAGGAAACGGGCCAGCGGGTTCGCGTCGAAGAAGGTTTCGTAGTCGCCGTAGGGGATATCGGCGTGCTCGGCGTTGTAGCGGCGGGCGGCATCGGCGAGGCCGGTGAGCGCGCCGATCCGGCGCGCCTGCTGATAGCGGATCAGGTCGTGTGCCCGGCGAACGTTGTCCGGGGTCGGAGCACCGAGGTCGATTCCGAACGCGCGGGCGGCCTCGGCAAGCGCGGCGGCCTGCGCGTCGCGATGCGCTGCCGTCTCGGCCAGTTCGTTGATCCACTCGCCGATCTCCCCCACGCTGCGCGGCACCACGTCACCGGCCGGTTCGGCAGGGGCGATCCCGGCTACCGGATCACCGGGCCGGTGCTCTGAGCCCGGTGCGAGGGCCGGGTCGACCTGCCGCTTCAGCTCCTCGAGTTCGACCCCCAACTCCTCGCGGACCAGGTCCGGATCGGCCTCGTCGAGCCAGTAACGGAACTCGTTGTTGTTCTCGTCCAGCACGGGCGGGGCGTCGAGGCTGCGATCGGCGACCCGGGAGGTGAACCGCCGCACGAACGGCAACAGCTCCCGTTTCTTCCACAGCGTGATGCCCTCTTTGAGGATCCGCGCCGGATTGAACTTGGTCTGCAGGACCTCGTATTCGTCGCCGGGCCGCCCCGGTGTCGGATCCTCGGTCTTCGTCAGCGGAAGCCCGAACATATGGCCGAGCAGCGACTGACCGGCGCTGTCCAGCCCGGAGCCGGACGGGTACTTCGGGGTCTCCGCGGTGTAACCGTCCCCGAACAGGCGATCCCAGATCCGGCGCAACAGCGATTTCCGGGGCGCCGGGGGCGCGGGTTCCTCGGGAGGGGCCGGCGGACCGGTGCGTTCGGCTTCTTCGACGCGCCAGCCGTCGTGCTCGTCGGCGACCAGACGAGCCGGTACCCGCTCCCCGTCCACCACGATGTTGTAGCGGCGCGACTCGCCGGTGGCCGGTGGTTCGCCACCGGGTTCGGGTTCCTGCCCGGCCGCTCGGACAGCGTCGGTGAGTGCCGCGAGATCGTCGGCGGTGCGCAGCATCTCGGCGCGGGCCCGGTTCAGCACGGCCGCGGGGTCGCGGTCGAGCAGCGCAGGATCAGTGCCGAGCAGGCGTGCCCAGGTGTCGCGTGCGGTCTGCCGGTCGGCGCGGGCGACCGGATCGGTCGCTTCGTCGAAACGGACCTGGGCGGCGGCCAAGGCTTCCACCCCGGCCGCGCGCAACAGGATTCGATAGCGCTGATCCGCGAGGGTCGCGGCCGAGCTGTCCGGGGCCAGCGCCGCGTTGTCGAGGCCGAACCGCCGGGCCAGCTGGTCGCGGGTGGCGGCGACCGGCTCGGCATGGGGTGTTCCCGGCGCAGGTTCCCCGGCGCGCCGGCCACCATCTTCAGGCGCGCCCGCTCTCCCGAGCGCGGGAGTACCGCCGGGTTCGAGCGCGGACGGCGGCTGCCCGGCCGGCAGTTGCGGTGCTTCGACGGGCAGCCCGAGGCGACGCAGGTCCGCACGGACCTCGGCCGCGAGTTCGGGGTCGGCCTCGTGCTGCCAGTACTGCTCGTCGCCGTAGCGCTCCTCGGCGGTGAGCTCGGCGAAGTCGTCGGGGTATCGCATCCGCGGCCCGTCGCCGAGATCGTCGAGGAAACCCCGCACCCGCGCGATTTCGGCGAGCTCGACCAGCGCGGCGAGCGGGTCGCGCAGATGCCCGAACACTTCGCCGAGGTCGAGATGTTCGGCCAGCCTGCGCGCGTGTTCGGCAGCGGCGCCGGTCAGCGGTTGTGTATCCCGTTGGGCGGGCCAGTCCGCCTGATCGCGCAGGAAGGCGAGAAGGTCACGCATCGGGTCGCCGGTGCGGATCGCCGGAGTGCCCGGACCGCCGGGCGACGGGCCGCCGGGGCCGCCCGGATCATTCGGGTCGCCGGGATCATTCGGGCCGCCCGGACCATTCGGGCCGCCGGGATCATTCGGCCCACCCGGATCACTCGGACCACCGAGAGGCGGTCCGGCAGTGCCGCCCAGATCGTTGGTCCCTGCACGCTCGTTCGGTGTGCCGGGGTCGCTCGGCCCGCTCGGGCGGGCCGGGCTATCGGGGCTACCGGAACGCACCGGTGATTGCGCACCGTTGTTGTGGGCCGGGTCGTCACTGCCGCGGGCCGGCAGCGGCGGCCGGGACGGTGGCGTGCTGCCCGGTCCGCCGGTAGGTGACGTGCCCGGGTCGCTCGGATCGGGGCCGTCGGGATCCTCGGGGTTGTCCGGATCATCGGGATCCGCGTTGCGCTGCTCGGGAGTCGGCTCGTGCGCGTCACCGTCGCGGGCCGCCACATCCTCACCCGGCAATTCCAGCGTGTCACCGTCGCGGGCCGCCACATCCTCAACCGGCAATTCCAGCGTGTCACCGTCGCGGGCGGCGAGGGCCGGCTGTTCCGGGGTTGGCGGGGCGTCGCCGGCACGGGCGGCGGGGGGCTGGTAGGCGGGGTTCGGCTGGACCGGAGGGAGGGCGTAGTGCCGACCGGCGCGCCAATCGGTGAGCGGTGGGCGCTGCGCGTCCCAGTGGTGACCTTGGCCGATGGCGTAGGTGTTGGCCGCCTGCCAGGTGGCGCCGGGGTGGTCGGCCAGATACTGCGCCTCCGCCAAGGCGTCCTGCAGCAACACGAAATCCGCGGGTAGCGGATTGCCGTCGCGTAGCCGGTGCCAGGCTTCGGCGATATCGGCCAGGCGGTCCATGGGCCGCTTCGTCAGCTGGCCTTCGGGATCGTCCGCGTCGCGCACCCAATGTTCGTCGCCCATCAGGTGGTTTCTGATCTGCTCGAGTTCCTCAGGAGTGAAACGCGGTACGTCGTCACGCATCCGGCCGACGAGCTGTTGGGCGATCTCGTCGGGATCGGTGGCGCGCACGATCTCGTCAGGGTCGGCGCCGGGCACGATATCGGCCGGATCCACCACACCGAGCAGCAGTTCCCGCACCTGTTCGACCGTATTGCGGACCCGCTCCGGATCGTCGGCGACGAACCGGTCCCCGGCCTCCTCGGCCACCCGGTCGATCGCGGCCTCGATCCGGGCGAGCTGGGCCGGTACATCACCCAGCGGATCGATACCGCCCAGTTCCTCGACCAGCCGCCGGCGGACCAGATCGACGAATTCGCGGGCCGCTTCCCGCTGTTGGTTCTTCCGGTACTCGTCGATACCGGCGGCGACACGGTCGAGATCGGCGTCGTCGTTCAGGAAGAGCTCGTACTGTTCGTCGGCCCACTGCTGGACTTCGCTCCACAGTGCGGCCTCGCGCTCCCATTCGCGGCGCAGTCCTTCGGGGATATCACCCAGGGCGGCCGGGGGCAGATGCTCGCCCCGGTCCCACCGGCGGTGCATGGGCTGCACATTGGTTTCCGGCGGCGCGAACCATTCGTAACCGCGGAACACCGTGCCGAACGGCGGCAGCTTCTGCAACCACGGCCGGGCCTGCACCCACCGGCCGATTTCCGGGTGGCGCTGGATCCACGCCTTGACCGCCGGGTGTTTCGGCACCAGCGCGGCCATCAACAGCAGACGCATGACGTTGTAGGCGTCGGCGCCCCAATGCTGACCGAAGACGTCCTTGGGATCGACACCGGAGGTGTCGTACTGTTTCGGCGCCATCGGTGCGTTCACCGGCAGCGTACTCTCCGGGATCTTGCCCGCGGGCACATCGTCGGTGGGCAGCGTGATGTCGTTGATGACATCCTCGCTGGCCCAGCCGCTGACGCCGTCGGGAAGATCCTTCTGGCTGTACTTCTTCGGCAGTTCGGAATCGTCGCGGTTGGTCACCCAGTCCGGTCGCGTCGGGTCGACCGGATGCCAGGTGCCCTCGCTATCGCGCCACCTGGTCATATCCAGGCGGTTCCCGCCGACCCAGCCGGTGCTGATCCGCTCGACTTCCGGTGGGTCCATGGTGTCGTCGACCCGCCAGTTGTCCTCCCGGTCGACCAGCACCCGCCGGTACTGCACCGTGGTCTCCGGGCGCACGATCGCCTGCGCGACAGCGGAGTTGTTGCGCACCGCGTCGTCGAGTGCGGCATCGTGATCGGCACGCGGGTTCGCCGGATCGGGACGCGGGCCGAATACGATGATCCGCGGTTCGTCGCCGTCCACGATGCCGACCCGGTCGGTGACCATCCGGCCGCCCTCGGCCTCCACCAGTCCGCGCCAGACACCGGCCACCCGGGCCATATCGTCCTGCAACCGGCCGATCCGGTGGTGCGCGGCGTTCACATCGGCGGCCGACTCCGCCAGCGCGTCGATCCGCAGCAGCCGCTCCTGATACTGCGAGGGCCGCAGCCGGCCGTCCTGGAACTCCCGGTACGCACCGTCGCGCAACGCCCGCAGCGCGGAATCCAGTTCGTCAGGTGCGAGGAAATCCGCTACCAGGTCGCCGTTTTCGTCCACCAGACCGAGGCGCCGCGCCAGATCGTCGCGCATCACGCGGCGCGGTTTGATCCGCTGCAATTCGGCGGCGCGCTCACGGGCCAGCCGCTCCAGTTCGGCCGCGACGTCTTCGGGATGGGGGCGATCCAGGTGGTCCTGTTCTCGCTCCATCCGGCCGATCCGGCCGTCCAGTTCCCGTAGTCGCTCGCCGAGCCGGTCGAATTCGGCGGTCTGGGTGATCAGTTTGCGGATCTTGTCCCGGCGTTCCTGGCGTTCCCGTTCGCTGACCGGGGAACGGTCGCGCCGCGGGCTCTCCTCGATACCGCCGGTGATATCCACCGTGTCGTACCGGGACTCCTCGTCGAGACGCAGAATGACCCGCTCACGACCGTCCGCTCCGAGATTCGCCCAGGCCTCCGGGTTTTCCAAGCCGACATTACGGGCGCGGTCGGTGATCTTGGCGCGCAGGAACTCCCGCTCCCGGGTGACACCCTGCCGCTCCCGCAGCAGCCGGTCGTACTCGATCCGGCTGGACAGCCTGCGCACTTCCTCGTGGGCGCGGATGAGCCGAGGCATGAGTTCGGTGATCTCGTCGACCGCGCGCGCATCCTCGGCATCGAGATCCCGGCCGCGCAGATCGCGCACGGTGGTTTCGATCCGGTCCGGTTCGAAGGCGCCCGGGTCCACCGTGGTGTGCAGTGCCGACGCGAGGTCCCCGATCCGGGCCGCCAGCGCGTCACGCCGCAGGATCGCGTCGACCAATGCGTCACCGAGCAGTTCGGCCGGGTCCTGATTACCGGCCCGCCGGCCTTCCCGACCGGATTCCGGGCCACGGGATTCGTCCCCGCCGGCCTCCGGCCTGTCGCCGCCGGTCGTCGGCGTCGCCCCCTCGACCTCCGGGTTGTCACCCTCGGGCTTCGGCCCCTCGCCCTCGACCTCCCGCTCGGCGCCCGCGGACTCCGGCTCCGCGCCATCAACGTCCGGCTTGCCGCTCTCGGACTTCGGCTCCTCGCCATCGGCTTCCGGCCGGGCGCCCTCGGACTCCGGCCTCTCCCCCTCCACCTCCGGGTTGTCACCCTCGGGCCGGGGCTCTCCACGATCGACTTCCGGTTTGCTGCCGCCGGGCTTGTGCTCCCCGTAGGAGGTTTCGGGTTTTCCACCTTCCGGCTGCGGCAGCGGCTGCGCTTCGGGGTCGGTTCCGGCGTCCGGTTTCGACCCGGACGGCTGCGGTCCGGAGTCGGCGTCCGGGCCGCTGTCGCCGGGGCCCGGCGGAGTGTCGTCCGGCCCGTCCAGCATCCGGTGCCACCAGTCAGCGCGGTCCTCGGCCATCCGCGCGACCCAGTCGGCGAGGACGGCGCGCTGTTCGGCCAGCCAGTTCCCGGGGTCGACATCGGCCAGGAAACGTGCGCTGCCGGCCTCCATCCGAGCGCGCCAAGCCGCGCGGTCCACCTGGTCGAGGCGGATCCGGTCGAGTCGCTCCCGGGCGTAGCCGAGCTGCCGTTCCGCCTGTTCGGCACGGAACTGCAGCAGGTGGTCGTCCGGGTATCGGGCTGCCTCCCGCCGGAGCCAGGCGGCTTCGTCGGCGGCCGCGTCGACGGCGATTTCCGCACGGCGCAGTTCGACCCAGTCCATCAGTTCCGCATGCGTTTCGGGCAGCGACTCCTGCTCGGACCGCGCACCGCGCTCGGGACCGGCCTCGTCGTCCGGGTCGCCCGCGGCAGGCGGAGCCGCCGGTGGCCGGCCGTTGCCGCCACCGCCCGCGGACCCGGGCGGCACACTGTTCTCCGCACCGGGCTGCGGCGGCACCTCATCACGTTCGCCCTCGGGCGGGAGCGGGGTCTCACGCGATTCGGGGCCGGGTGGCGTCTCCCGCGATTCCGGGTCCGGCGGACGCGGGGGCTCGCCGGGGCCCGGCCGGGGAGCCTCGTTGCTCGTCCGGCCGGGCGGCGGGCCGCCGGGATCGACCGGCGGCGGGCCTTCGGGTCCGGGTGGTGTCCCGGCCTCGTCCGCGAGTTGCCCCGGCTCGGCGGCGGGGAGGCCGGATCGCGTGCTGCGGGCGTATTCGTCGAACAGCCGGAGCAGTGCCTTGATCGAATCGGCGCGGTCCCGGACCTCGCGGCGCAACCGATCGAGTTCGGCGGCGAGTTCTGTCGGGCTGAGCCCCTCGTGGTTCTCGATCCGGCCGTCGCGGTAGGCCTCGTAGATCTTCACGAAGGTTTTGTCGTCGGCGCCGGTCAGGTCGACGCCGACCAGCCGCGCCCAGTCGCGGTTCGCGGCCGGCCGCTCATCCGGATCGTTGTCGGGGATCCGGTGACTGTCCGGCCGGGTGGCGGCGTCGGCGACCGCGCGGGCGAAATCCTCGGCGCCGAGGGCGCGCACCGCGTCCGCGATGAGCCCGCGCAATCCACCCATGGCGTCGCGGTCGTGCATCGGGAAGCGCCCGTCGGCGATACGCGGGTCGGCGGCACGGTCACCACGGGGAACGTCGGTGAACGGGTCGATATCGAACAGGGCGTGCACGTACTCGCCGAGCGCCTCGCGCACCAGATCGTCCTGCCCGGCGCGTTCCAGGCGGCGGATCACCTGGTAGAGCTTCCGCGCGTCGAGTCCGCCGGTGTCCAGGGCGAACAGCCGCCGGCCGTTCGGCCCGTCGACATACCCGGGTGGCAGCAGGGCGGCGATCCGGCGGTCGACACCCGTCCGCTCGGCGGCCTTCGCACTGGACATCTTCCGTGCGAGGTCCTCGGATACCAGCCGTTCGGCCAGGCGATCGCGCGCCGCCTCGACGGCCGCCGCGTCGATCTCCCGCAGGCGTTTCGCATAGTCGGCCAGATCACCGAACTGCTGCAGCCGCAGTGCCCGGCGCGGTCCGGCGCTCAACCGGTCGGCCACTGCCTTCGGTGTGAGCGTTTGCTCCGGTGCGTCCGGGTCCGGAATCAGGTTCAGTCCGAGGCGTTCTGCCAGGTGGCTGCGGGCGTCGGTGAGTTCGTTGAACAGTTCGATATCGGTGGCGGACCGGATGAAATCGGCCAGCGCCTCCAACTGCACCGCACGGACCGCGTTGTCCAGCAGCAGATCGGCCGCAGTCCCGGGCAGGTTCTCGAAATCCACATCGTCCGGGGTGAGGCCGAGATCCCGCAACACCTGCGCGATATCGGCGGCGACCTGCCGGGCCGGGCGCGGCGGCGGATCACCGAGCGCGGCGCGATATGCCTCCGGGGAACCGGTGAGCTGCCGCCACGTACCGTCGTCGTCGCGGGCCAGCAGGACCTCGAGCTCGCGGCCCAGGATGGTTTCCCGCAGGTAGCGCAGCTGGGGGATCGGCGCCGGGTCGAGTACCGTTTCACCGGTCCAATCGCGCCGGGCCGTCCGGTAGTCCAGGACCAGTTCCCCGCTGTCGAGTTGCCGTTGCAGGCTCGGGTCGGCGGCGAGTGCGTCGGCGAGTACCTGGTTGCGGTCCCGCGGCCCGTCCACCACGACCAAGCGGTCCGGCTGTGCCGCTCCGCCGGGGAAACGCAGGATCTGCCGGCCCAGCAAATCGCCTACCGGGTCGCTGAGATCGGGTTCGGGCAGCGTGCGGCGTGCCGCGTCGACGAAATCCGCGACCCGTTGCGAGCGGGCCACATTCTCGGCGCGCAACCGGTCCACCACGGCCTGCGGGTCGGCGAGCAGATCTTCGAGGGAGAGGTCGCGCATGGCGGCCCAGCTCGCCAGCTCGTCGCGAATCTGATCGCGGCGCAGAGCGTTCTCGAAGAACCGGCGCAATCCCTGATCGCGGCCCAGCTCGTAGCCGTCACCCCACATCGGTAGCTCGTCGGCACCGTTCTCCACGGGCATGATGCCGAGCAGTCCCGGCTCGTGGCCGAAGGCCGCCAGGATTTCGATGAGGAACCGGCCCATCGGGTTCTGGTCGATGAAGCTGACGGCGTCGAGGAACGGGATCGCGCGACCCGCCGGATCCGGCGCCGCGAAGCGCCGCGGCCGGTGCGGAGCCGACGCACCTTCTTCCTCGTCGTCGAAGAAATCGTCGTCGTAGTAATCGTCGGGATCGTCGGTGGAACGCCTCGGCGGCCCGTCCAGTTCGCCCGGCGGTTGCGAACGCGGCAGCCCGCCCTGTTCGCTGTCCGTACCCGGGGCAGGGTCCTGCATGCTGTAGGGCAGGGTCTGTTCGATGAGGTAGCGCCGGACGGCGGCGGCCAGTCCCTCGATCGCGCCGGTGGCCCGGGCCACCCGGTATTGCTGCTCGTCGATGACCCGCGCCAGTGTTTCCGGGCTCTCGTCGGGCAATTCGATATCCAGCAGCCGCCGCGCGGCGTCGGTCAGGCTCTCCCCCTCCGGTGGCGGGCCCACCGGCAGCTCCGACCCGCGCGCATCACGTTCCTCGCTCAGCGCATCGGACAGCGCGTCGGCTTCGTCGTCGGAGATCAGCCCGCGGTCGCGCAGCTCGTCCAGAATTCGTTGCTGCCGGCCGGGTTCGGCGTCGGGGCGGCCCGCCACCGTCAGCAGGTCGCGCAGCGCCTGCTCGGGGGTGATCCGGCGCGTATCGAGGTCGGCGAGTAGCTGATCGCGCGCCGCGTCCAGGGTGCCGTCGGTGAGCCACGGCTGGTATTCCGCGCCGTCGCCCGGATACATCGGCACGAATTCGCCGGCCGCATCGCGCATCCGCGCGGACAAACGGCCGAAGAGCGGAATGTGCTCGCGGTTCTGGATCCACACAGGTGTCTGCTGCGCGATCCGCAGCAAGGTGGGATCGGGGGGACCGCTCTCCGGCGCCGGCCCCATCACCGGCTGGTCCGGGTTGGGCGGCGGAGTGGGCGGTGCGGGCGGCGGTGCCGGATTCACCACATCCGGAATTCCGGCGACCCCGTCCGCGATGGCCGCCTGGCCGCGACTGTCCCATCCGGAGCCGGACGGGTACTTGACCTGGGACTCACGGATCGGCCACATCCGCCGGATCGCCTCGATCTCGCGGCGCAGCGCGGCCAGCCGTTCGGGTGTGGCCGAGGGGAGTTCGCCCTGCGGGACCAGCCGCCAGCTGTCCGGACCGTCGGGGACGAGATCGAAAGTGATGCGCTCGCCGCCGAGGTCGAGCACCAGCGGGGGGATGATCGCATCGGGGTCGATCGGGCCGTCCTGCGCGGCGGGGTCGTCGCCCTCCGCCGGAACCCGTTGTTCCCCCGGATCTTCCGGCGACGCGGACGAATGCGGTGGCCCGGTGGGTGGCTTCTTCCCGCCACCGGCGCCTTCGGTCTCCGGCCGCCGGGGATCGGAGCCGTCCGCACTGCGTCCGGGCGGCTCACGGCCCGAGTCCATCGCGTCGCGGCCCGGGTCCGCTCCGTCGGTGTCCGGGTTCAGCTTGCGGGTCAACTCCTCGCCGAAGCCGGTCCAGGATCGCCCGTGTTCGGCGACCCCCATCAGCATGCGGAACAGTTCGTGCACCGGCCTGGGTGCCGCCGCACCCAGCATCACGTATTCCATGAAGGCTTCGGCCAGTGCTTCCGCCGACCACAGGTCGCCGTCGTCGGTTCGGCTGTACCCGCTCAGCTGTTTCAGCCACTCGCCGTAATCGGCGTCCGGATCGGCCAGCGCTCGATCGAGCAGGTGGGCTTCGGCCACCGCTCGCGCGAGGCCGCCGCCGGCGTAGTCCAGCGCATGACCGTATTCGTGCACCGTGACGGCATAGACCGCCCGGCGCAGGGCCGTGGGGGAGAAGCGTCCGTTGTCCACGGCGGTGCGGACCAGGCCCAGGAAGTTCTCGGCGCTGGTGGCGTGCCGGTAGTTGAGGGTGATGTCCCCGGTGTAGAACGTGTCGGTCGCACGGTCGAGTACCGGGCCCGCGTCGGCGAGGATTCCCTCACGAATGTTGCCGATCCCGATCGACCGGATATCGGTCTGCGGGAATCGCCGCTGCATATCGGTGATGGCGCGGGCGTATTCGCGCACCACCTCCGGGTTCAGGCCGGGCAGGTCGAAGCCGAAGGTGTCGAAATCCGGATTATCGGTCGCCACGCGCATCAGGTCGCGCAGCCGTTCGCCCACCTGCACAGGTGTCAGGTCGGACCATTCGTCCCGGACCGGGGCACCGAGCAGAGCGATATCGTCAGTGCCCGAATCGGGTGTGTGGTCCGGCCCGGCGGCGAGGTCGCCCGCCGCGTCGCCCGAGGCACTCTGTACGGGATCCCGGTGGCGCGCACCGGGTTCCGGTGCGTCCGGTTCCCGGCGTGTTCCGGATGGTCGCCGGTCCATGGCCTGGGCGATTCGGCCACGTGGTTTGCCCTGTGCGGTCAACTCGGCGGCCGGGTCGTTCAGGACCCCGGCGATCCGCCGGAGGAGCCGTTCCGGAGTCGGCTCGGTCATACCCGCGAAATACCGCGCGAGCGGCTGGGCGTACACGCTGTCGGCCGGCACCCGCCACTTACCGGCGCCGTCGGGCTCCAGCGCCACCTGGATCCGGTCGGCGCCGACCGTGATGTCGTACGACTGATAGTGACCGGGCATGCGGCCGTCGTCGACCAACGCAACCTGCCGGGTGTGCAACCGGTGCGCCACAGCGGCCGGATGAGCGGCATCGTGACCCAGCCCCTCGGCCAGCGCACGGTGGTGACCGGCCTGCAGGAAGTCCGGCCGCAAACTACCGGCCCGGTCGGCGCCTCGCGAACTGCGTTGATCGCGCCTGCTGTGGAACGCCTCCGGACCGAGCTGTTCCAGCCAGTCGCCGAACCCGAGATCGGTGCTCCCTTGCCGGCGGAACCGTAGGTATTCGGCGAGCATGACCTGCAACGCCTGATCCTTGCTCGGTAACCGGAACGGTCCCTCCGCCGTGTGGGCGTCGATTTCCGTCGAGGTCGGCGCACCGTCGGCGTCCGATCCGACCAGGAAGTAGCGGAGATCGTGCGAGCCGTCCCACAGCACGTCCGCGTATTTCGGATGGACCAGACCCAGCTCACGCACCGCGGCGACGTGATCTCCGGCCTCCGCCACGATCGCCAGGACGGGCCTCGTCCCGCGCGGACCGAGCAAACGAGCGACATTGTGGGTCAGTTCTCGCGCCGGCCAGTTGTACTCCGCCTGCAGACGGAACTTGCGCCGGGAGAACGCCTGCCACGCCCGGCCGGGGTCCGGCCGCGCGATGTCGTCGTTGTCCGAACCCACCGATTCCCGGGTGGGCCTGCCCCAGGCGGCGTGATCATCGGCGATGGCCGCGCGCACGACATCCATGATGATTTCGGCGTCCGCCGAGCCGGTCGTATCCAGGAATCGCCGCAGGGCCGCGCGCCCGGCCTCGTAGGCGGTCCGCTCGGGTGAATCGGTGCTTCCGGGTGCCTTCTGTGCCTTGGCCAGCGCCTTGTCATAGGAGTCGGTATAGGTGCGTTCGACGGGGCCGGCCGGAACGAACCGGCCGAGGTCGCGGACCGACCGCAACGTCTCGATCTCGTCGGCCAGGTTGCGTGCCAGCAATTCGCGGCCACGCGGTGTATCGGCGAGTGGGCCGCGGGTCTGCGGGGGCGCGGCGGTATCCAGCACGTCGTGGGCGCGGTCCCAGGTGGCGGCGAAATGATCACCGGGGGCGCGGCCGTCGATCAGCGCTCGCCCGGACAGAGCGGTCCGGACGGCGTGCGTGGCGGCACGGTGCGCGGCCGCATGCAGCAGCTCGTCGGAACCGCCGAGGGTCCGGCGGTTACCGTACGCCTCGGCCGCGGTCCGGTAGGCATCTGCGTAGGTGTCCACATAGGTTCGCGCGAGCGGATCCGCGCCGGCTGCGGGTTCGGCGTTGCGCGGATCGGCATCGACCAGCCCGCGCAGCGACAGCGCGTACGCGTCGGCGAGGCGGTCCAGCATCACATCGGCGTATTCGTCTCTGGACAGCGCCATCCGTTCCCACGCCGGGTCCACCGCGGACAGCTGCTCGGACATCCGCGCCGCGAAGATCAGCGCACGCGCATGCTGCTCGACCGTATCCCCCGCGAACAGGCGTACCGTCCGGGTAAGCGGGTCGAAGCCCGCGACGGCACCGGTGGCGGTGGGTTCGCCGCCGGGCGTGGTGCGGGCGAACGCCGGATCGCCACTCAACTCCACCCGAACCCCGCTGCGGTGCAGCGTATTCTCCGCCCAGCTACCGAGCGACCGGACGCCGATCCGGTCCCCGGTCTCGCGCAGGTAGTCCAGTGCCAGGGATCGGGCCTGATCGGTGGCTTCCGTCACGCCGTGGTCGATCCCGGTTCCGTAGGCCGACGCGTAGCGCGCACCGACCTCGCGGGTGGCCGCGGCCGCTGCCGCTGCCGCTGCGGCGGTATCGCCGACCAGCTGCATCGTCCCCGAATGATGCCACTGGACCCGCACTCCCGGTTCGCCGCCGTGCGCACCCTCGATATCGTCCTGCGCCATTTCGAGGAGATGGTTGCGCAACCAGGCACGTTGCGCGGCGATGCGGGTGAGCCGGTCCGTCAGGTCGCCCAGTACCCGCAGGTCGTGCGCGACCACGGGGTTCTCGGTGGTCCGGCCACGCGTACCGAGTTCGCGGGCGTACTCGGTACGGCTGCTGCGCTGCTCGTCTCCGACCGGTCCGAGTGCCGCCTCGAGACGGCCGGCGATCGCATCCCATTCCGACGCCAGTCGTTCCGCGCGACGGGCCGCCGCCGCTTCCGCCCGGATCGATCGCGCGATCTCCCGGCCCGCTTCCGGTGACGTCGGCACGTACTCCCGCAGGCCATCGGGCAATGACTTTTCCTGGAGCGCGTCCCACTCCGCGCCGGCTTCCTGCCGGCCGCTGATTCCGAGTTCCGGTCGATCCGGGTTGTCGAACAGCGGGTTGCTCAGCAGCGCACGGATACCCGCGCGACGCGATTCGGCGCCGGGTTCCTCGCCGGCCGCCGCCCGCGCACGATCCGCTTCCCGGTGGTACGCCTCTTCGGTTTCGCGGCGCCGCAGGCTGTCGATCGGATCGGCGGCGGGCCGGTCGGCGACGTCGTAACCGGCCGCCGCCAGTTCGCGATGGAATTCCGCCTGCGCGGCAAAGGCTTGGGCTTCGGCCGCCACCCGCGCCGATACGTATTCCGCGCGATCCATTGCGCGGATCCGGCCGGGCAGTACTTCGAGCGGTCCGTTCATCGCCGCCTCGGCCAGCGCCGCCGCGCGGATCACGGCCGCCGCCTGGCCGATCTGGTCGCGGCCGGCGGTCGCGATGACGATTTCCATGGCTTCGCCGTCGAAAACGTCACCGCGCTCGGCGGCCTCCGGGGCCGGGTCGAACCGGATCGGCGCAGCGGCGGCGCCGAGTACGGTCAGCGCGTGCCGGCCCGCGGCGGTGCCGGCCATGAGTTCGCCGACCTCGGCAGGCTCCGGCCCCGTCGACGAAGTGGTCCACCAGTGCGCACCGTCACGAATGAGCTCGAGGTCGGTGTCCGTGCGTGGTGGCAGCCCGGTGGGCGGACCGTCCGGCAGCGGCTGGGGACCCTTCGGCGCGGTGGTGTCCTCGCCGCGCCCGGGTTGCTCGCTGCCCCGGTGGGCGTCGGCCTCGTCACGGCCGAGTCGCTGTGGATCGCCGGCGGGATCGTCGTGCACATCACCCGGAACCGGCGCCTGCTCCGGCGGCGTGCCGTAGTCGGGGATATCGCGCGGCGCGGTGTCGCCGGACGGAACCGGGGTGATTTCCGGCGGGGTGCCGTAGTCCGGGTCCTGCGGCGGCCCCACGTGCGGTCGCTGCTCCAGTTGCGGGGCAACAGGTTCGGGGCGGTCGAAAACCCTCCACATGGCCTCGTATGCGGCGGTTTCCAGCCCGACCCTGGCAAATCGGATCTGATCCCACATCCGCCCGAGCACCGCGCCGGGCGAGTTCCGGTCCGCGGCCCGGACCAGCAGGTCGTGCAGCCGCACCATATGGGCGCCCGCGCCGTCCCGGCCGTGGGTCACAACCTGGTCGAACGCCTCCTCCAGCGCCCAGCCGCGGTCCATTTCGCCGGACGTGGTCTCGAATACGTGCCCGCTGAACACGCTCTTCAACCAGGTGACGTAGCCTTCGTCGCTCGCGTCGCCGAGTTTCTGCCCGAAGTAGTGCACGCGCAGCGCATTGTCGACCAGTTTCTGCGCCGACTCCCGGCCCGTGATGTCCAGGGCCCGCGCCCACTGCTGGACAGCGTTCGTATACGCCGGCCGGGTGTGCGCGCCCGACTTCGGGGCGTAGTAGTACTCGGCGGATATCCGCGGCATGGCGTACTTGCCGATATCCCGCGCCGCGTCGGCGTCGAACGTGATGGTTGCGGGACGCCGTGCCCCGGTTCCGGTCTCGGGCAGGGTGAGCGCCAGGTGGTAGCCGAACCCGAATCCCACACTGTGGACGTCGGCCATCGGGTACTTCCGGGCCGAATCCGTCAAGCCGCGCGCGATCTCGCGCACGACCACCGGATGCAGCCCAACGCTATCGAAGCCGAAAACCGTCAGCTCGGGGTTGCCCAGTTCGCGCAGTTCTGCCTGCAGTTTTTCGCCCACCTGCACCGGGGTGAGGTCAGACCACTCGTCATTGTGCGGGGCGCCCAGCACCCATTCGGGGTGCTCCGCCATGACCACCCGGTGCAATCCGGTGTCCGGGTCGAAGCCCGGGGCACGCGCCTCGATACCGTCCTGGGCGAGCAGCAGATCGTGCAGCAGGACGAAATGTGCCCCGGCCTGCTCCCGGCCGCGCACCGTCACCTCGGCGAAGGCATCGACCAGTAGTGTTTCCGGCTTCCAGCCCGCCCGGTAGCTCCCGACGCTGTCCGTCCGGAAGATATCGAACGTATCGGCCAGCCAATCGAGGAACGCGAGCCGGTGCTGATCGCCCAGCCGGTTGTACGAATAGTGCTGGGCGAGCGCCTCCCCGATCAAGCCTTCGGCCAGTCCCCCGGTCGTGCGATTGAGCAGCGCGCCGAATGCCCGCGCGGTCTGCCGATAGGTGGCGTTCAGGTCTGTCCGGTCCTCGGGCCCGCGGCCCGAGTCCATCCGGAGCACCCCATCCACCACTCGGACCGTGGCGCGGTCGTGCCGGTATCCCGGGGCGATCTCCACACCGCGCAACTGCACCAGCGGGTTCCGGGAAGCCAAATCGGCTACCGACCGGGCGAATTCGCGTACTTGCGGCAAATCCACCGCGTCCGCCGAGTGGGACGGATAGCCCTCCATCGGCCGGCGGGGCGCGGCATCGGCGGGTGGAGCCCAATCGAAACCGTGCACCTCGAACTCGGCGTTGCCGGTCACCGACCGCACATGGTCGCGGAGTTTGTCGCCGATTTCGGCGAGAGACAGCTCCGACCATTCGTCGGCGACCGGGACACGAACCGAATCGACCGGTCCGTCCGGAACCGGATCGTTATCACGGGCCGGCGGATCGGTATCCCCGCCCTCGATACGGTCCGGGGTATCCGGATCGCGAGGCTCATGCCCTTCCGCCGGAGCGTCACGGCCGGCCACGGTGGGAGTACCGGACGCACGATCCGAGTCGCGGCCGGGCCGCGGTTCCGGATCGGCCGCTGTTGCCGCAGTCGGTGTTTCGGGAAGATACGAGAGCAACAGGTCGTAGATCAACTGCCGCACCGGAGAGAGCGCCGGTCGCTCCGCTTCCGGTAGCAGCCGGGCCAGCTCGGCCTCGGCGAAGACCTCGGCAATCGCCTCGCCCTCGAAAAGGGTCCCGTCCGCGTGAAAGCTGTACGCGACCAGTTCGCTGCGCAGCCAATGCGGGAGGTCCGCGATGGACCCACCCACCTCGGATGCGTAGTGCCGAACCAGCGCGTATTCCACGGCCCACCGGGCGTCGCGGCCACCCGCGTAATCGACCGCATGACCGAACTCGTGCGCGACCATGGCGAAAACCGGCCGGATGAGCACGCTCGGGTTGTATCTGCCGATTTCGGCGCATATATGCACCACCTCCAGCAGACGGTCCGCGCTGCGTGCGAACGGGAGGTTCAAGGTGATCGACTCGGCCCGTACGGCTCCGGTCACCTCGTCGCTGACGGGCCTGGCCGACGCGATCGCGGTACCGATTTCGCCGATACCGGCACTGCGCAGATCGACCTGGGGGTATCGCCGCTGCATCTCGATGATCGACCGGGCGAATTCCTGCACCACAGCGGGATTCAGGTCGGGCAGATCGAAACCGAACACCTCGAAATCCGGATTGCCGGTGAGCTCGCGCATCTCGTCGCGCAATCGCCGGCCCACTTCCGCCGGGGCGAGATCGGACCACTCATCGGTGGGAGCGGCGAGCCACTCGGCGTCGGTGGGGTCTGCCCGGTAAGCGTCGTCGCCGGGCACCGGTTCCGAACTGTCCAGGAACTCGGTGTTGTCGTCGTCCCCCGCCCCGCCCCGCCGCGGGCGGGGCCGGGGCGGGGCCCGCGGGGGGGCCCCCCCCCAACCCCCCCCCCCACCTTTTGCGCCCCCCGCCCGGGCGTGGGGTTCCCCCCCCCCGCCTGCGGCGCGGGCCGCCACAACCCCTTCTGGGTGAAATGTGGTTACGGGCTCGCCACCGAACCGGTCAGCCCCAGCGCCAGGTATCCGCGCCGTACGCCCCGGCGGCCACCGGTTCCGCTGCCAGTTCCCGGAACGACGACCGATAGAACAGCAGCGGGGCGGCTTCCCGGATCGGCCCGACCGCGGTGACCCGCGCGATGACGATCGTGTGGTCCCCACCGGGCAGCTCCTCCTCGAGGGTGCATTCCAGCGAGACCAGCGACCCCGCCAAGGCGGGGGCACCGTTACCGCCCGGCGTCCACTCGACACCGGCGAACTTGTCGGTGCCGCTGCGGGCGAAGGCACGGCAGACCTCGTCCTGGTCGGCGGCGAGGATATTCACACAGAACCGGCCGGCCGCCCGGATCCGGGGCCACGAGGTCGAGGTCACCGCCGGACAGAAACTCACATACGGCGGCTCCAGCGACAGCGACGTGAACGACTGGCAACTGAACCCGGCCGGACCGTCCTCCCCGATCGCCGTCACGATGGTGACCCCGGAACAGAACCGGCTCAGCGCCGATTTGAACTCGCCGGGCGAGGGTTCGGAGCGCGGGGTAGCGGGTATCCCCGGCAGCCCGGTCGCGGCCGCCATATCCAATGCGGCGAGATGGGCGAACACCATCGAGGCCCCGATCGGGTTACCCCCACCCGGGTAGGCGGTGCCGCTCACCGCCGCCATCGAGTTCCCCGCGGCGTACAGACCGGGGATGACCGCACCGGTGGAGTCCAGCACGCGGGCCGCGGTATCGGTCCGCAGGCCGCCCTTGGTGCCGAGGTCCGACAGGCCGAACGCCGCGGCGCAGTAGGGGCCGCCGTCGATCCGCACCAGCGGGTTCGGGGAGCCCGGTACCGACCGGTCGTAGGGTTCGCCGCCGCGGTCGAAATCCGGGTCCGTTCCCGCGTCCACCGCGGCATTGAAACGTTGCACGGTCTCGGTCAGCGTCTGCGCCGGCACCCCGATGAGCCCGGCCAGTTCCGCGAGAGTGTCGGCGCGATGCCACAGCCCGGCCGCACGGTATGCCTCGTGATCGTCCAGCGGTATCCCGGCGAACAGGACCGGCGGCGCGAGATCCGGTGTGCCGCTGTAGATCATCCAGTAGGGCAATTCGATCCGGCCCGAATCCATAGCGGCGAGTACGTCCCGGCCGACGCGGTCGTAGGGTGCGGATTCGTTGGTGAAGCGGCGGCCTTCACCGTCGACGAGAATGCCGCCGGTGAACCACATCGAGAAGGTCGAGCTACCGTCCGGGTGGGTCAGGCCCGGGGCCCACCATGCCTCGTTCATCAGATCCACGTCGGCTCCCACACCCATCGCCGCTTCGATCGCCGCGCCCGTATTGCCGGACGGAGACATCGAATCGCGGGCGAAGTTCGGGACCCCGAAGGTGGTGCGCATCCGGCTGTTCCGCTCGAACCCGCCCGCCGCCACCAGCACCCCATGAGTGGCCCGGATCCGCCGCAGACCTTGCGGCGTCGATACCGACGCCCCCACCACCCGGCCGTCCAGCCGGATCAGCTCCCGGCATGCCGCTCGTCGTTTCAACTCGACGGTCGGCAGCGCCCGCAATGCCAGCAGCAGCCGGCCGATCAGGGCGCGGCCGCCTTCCAGCTGTTCGGGTACCGGCGCCGACCGGCGATCGGTGGCCAGCGGCGCCCGTACCTCGGCCGCCAGCTCCCCAAGAGCCTCCGCGTCCAGCGGGACCGGAATGATGTGCCGGCCCGTCGACCGCGCATACGGCGCGTTGCCGAAGTAATCGGGCCAGGGCAGCACCTGGAACCGCAGCGCCGGATCCTGTTCGAGGTACTCCACGAGGGGTGCGCCACCGGTCACGAAAGCCCGCTGGAGTTCGGCCGGCGTCCGGTCGCCCACCACGGCCCGGAAGTACTCCAGCGCATTCTCGGCCGTATCGTCGTCGCCCGCACGCCGCAGCACCGGGTTACCCGGAAACCACATCCCGCCACCGGAATACGCCGTGGTGCCACCGAACCGGTCCGTGGCCTCGGCGACGATCACCTGCAAGCCCTCACGGCCCGCGGTGTAGGCCCCGGTCAGCCCGCCACCGCCCGAACCGAGTACCAGTACCTCGCATCGTTCGTCCCATTCGACCGCTGAATCCACCCAGCTCATGGGGTAACCCTTTCTCACCACAATCGATGAGCCCCGGTCGCCGCTCGGGTGTCGCCCGCACACCGCAGGGCGGTGATCGGTGCATTGCTCATCTCCGGACCCGGCGATGGTGGCAGCAATACGGACCCGTGGTACGCCACCATTCCGTTCACCGAGATACCTACGCGAAACGAGGTGTCCAGTCAGTGAAATGTGACCCCGTTCACCGCCTCGGCAGTTGATACAACCGAGGAGTAGTGGAAGCCGCCGTTTCGCCGGCGCCTCAGCCCGCTTCCACACCATTGCTCGAGGAGAGTCCGATATGACAACGACGCAACCGGATCAGGACGTTCGGCAGATCGAAGCCGCGGCCGCGCCCACGCGGTTCGCCCGCGGCTGGCACTGTCTGGGTCTGCTTCGTGACTTCACCGCCGGAAAACCGCATACGATTCAGGCCTTCGGGACCAAACTCGTGATCTTCCGCGGCGAGGACGGCACCCTCAATGTCCTAGACGCGTACTGCCGGCACATGGGCGGCGATCTCAGCCAGGGCGAGGTCAAAGGCAACGAGATCGCGTGCCCGTTCCATGATTGGCGCTGGGGCGGGGACGGCCGCTGTAAGCAGATACCCTATGCTCGCCGTGTCCCGCCGCTGGCGCGCACCCGGGCGTGGACCACGCTCGAACAGGACGGCATGCTGTTCGTCTGGAACGATCCGGAGGGTAAACCGCCGACCGACGACGTCGCGATTCCGCGCATCGAGGGCGCGGGCAGCGACGGGTGGACCGACTGGCATTGGTACACCACGGTGGTGAATACGAACTGCCGCGAGATCATCGACAATGTCGTCGATATGGCCCATTTCTTCTATATCCACGGGTCGCTGCCGACGTATTTCAAGAACGTTTTCGAAGGTCCGATCGCCACGCAGTACTTCAAGAGCGGTTCGCGGGCGGATTTCCCGGCGCCCGAGGGACAGCCGAAGATGCTCGGCACCTCGTCGGTGGCCTCCTACTACGGCCCCTCGTTCATGATCGACGATCTCACCTACCACTACGAGCAGGGCGACCAGCGGACCGTACTGCTCAACTGCCACTACCCGATCGACTCCGAATCGTTCGTGCTGCAATACGGCATCATCGTCGAGAAGTCCGCGGGCCTGCCCGACGAGGAGGCGATGCGCGCCGCCGTCGCACTCGGCGACTGGGTGAAGATCGGTTTCGAGCAGGATGTCGAGATCTGGAAGAACAAGGCGCGTATCGACAATCCGCTGCTGTGCGAGGAAGACGGCCCTGTGTATCAGCTTCGGCGCTGGTACGAACAGTTCTACGTCGATGTCGCCGATATCCGCCCCGAAATGGTGGACCGTTTCGAGTTCGAGCTCGACACCACCCGCCCGCTGGAGGCATGGAATCGGGAGATCGAGGAGAATCTCGCTCGGCACGCCGATACGACGGGTTCGGCGACATGACTGCCGCCCGTACCGACAATCGCCTGCTCAATACCCCCATGCAGCCACTGCGGTGCCGGGCGTGCGCCGCCGAGCTGCTGGTTCGTAAGAGCAGCTGGCACCAGACCAGCGTGCAGTGGAACGCCGAGGCGTTGGCGTCGTGCCGGGAACTGGGCGCGGCGCCGATGCCGGGGCCGTCCCTGGCGGGGTGCTCACAGTTGCAGGAGACGATCCGGGATGCCGCCACCTCCGGCAATCTGCCGGTCGTGGAGCGCACCCCGGCCTGACCACATCGTCGGGCACGCCGGCCGCCGGCGTGCCCGACGCGTGTCCCCCGGCCCGCGGCTTCCGCCCGTCTCAGCGTCGGATGCGCAGCGAACCGCAGACCGGCGCCGGCCAGGTCAGCCCATTACCGGCCGCGATCTTGCGATCGAGCGCCGCCGCAAGATCATCCGGGACCGGGCTCGCGCGCCGCTCTTCCAGATCGACGTGCACCAGCATGATCTCGAGCGTATTGGACAACACATCACGTTTGCCGTCCACCAGGAACGTCATCAGATGTATCGCTTTATCACTGCGTTCCAGAACCCTCACGTGCACGGTGAACGGATCGCCCGCGCGTAGTTCGCTGTAGTAGACGAGATGATGTTCGGCGGTGAACACGCCCAGCCGGCGGTCTCCCCGGTAACTCTCGTCCACTCCCAGCTCACGCATCAGCACGTCCGCAGCCTGTGAGCTGAGATCCAGGTAGTGCAGCACGTTCATATGGCCGTTGTCGTCGATCTGGCGCGCGGTCACCGCCGCGGAGAGCGCGGCCGGGATCTCACGGATCTGCTCGGCTGTCGGAATACCGTGTCTCATGCTCCGATCCTCCGATACGCCCGATCTTCTCCGCTCCCGAGTGTCCGCTCATCGAAACACTCCGCGGGTCCGGCTCCGGGCCGCCAGCGCCCACTGAGCGGAAGCACCTCACCGGCGGCCGGCCGGGCTATGCCAGTCTCGGCAGTCCGGGCGGCGCCGCCACTGAGTTCCGCCCCTGAACACAGGAGCAAACCGATATGGGCGTTCTCCAGCGGTACAGCGGCCGCCGGGTACTGATCACCGGGGGCGGGTCGGGTATCGGCCAGGCCAGCGTGTTGCGAATACTGGAAGAAGGCGGGCAGGTGGTCGCCGCGGACATCAGCGAGGCCGGGCTGGCCGACACCGCCGAGAAGGCGAAAGCCGCCGCACTGAGCACCCTGACCATGGATATTGCCGACGAGGAGTCGGCGCGGGCGGGTGTCGCCGAAGCGGTACAGCGGCTCGGCGGGCTGGACACCCTCGTCAACGCGGCCGGTGTGTTGCGCTCCGCCCATTTCGAACAGACCACGCTCGCCGATTTCGAACAGGTGCTGCGCATCAACCTCATCGGTACCTTCCTGGTAACCCGGGAATCGATCCCCGCGCTGCGTAACGGCTCGGGACCGGCGGTGGTGAACTTCAGTTCGACATCGGCGGCCTTCGCCCACCCCTATATGTCCGCTTACGCCGCGTCCAAGGGCGGTATCCAGGCGATGACCCATGCGCTGGCCCTGGAATTCAGCAAACAGGGGATCCGGTTCAACTCCGTACAGCCCGGTTCGATCTCCTCCGGGATGACCGACGGCACCGGCGAAGCCAAACAGAGTCTCGGCCCCGGACTGCCCGAGGACGTGGACTTCGGGATGTTCGCCAAGGCCTCCCCCGCCCTCCCGCTCGATGGCGGAGCCATCTTCGCCGGGCCCGATGCTGTGGCCGCAGTGGTGGCCATGCTGGGTTCACCGGATGCGTATTTCATCACTGGGACAGAGGTCCGGGTCGACGGCGGCTCGCATATGTGACGCGCTGACCCCCGCACTGTTCGCGAGTGGGCCGGAGCAACACGCTTCCGGCCCACTTCGCTGTCCTGCGACGGCCGGCTACTCGCCGGATGTAGTTGTTCCGGTGTCCGCAGCAGAACTTGCCGCGGCATGCCGGGCGGCGATGTAGCCGTAGACCAGGCCTTGCCCGATGGTGGCGCCGGCGCCGGGATAAGTTGCGCCGAAGGCGTTGCCCGCGGTGTTGCCGACGGCGTACAGACCCTCGATGAGGCTTCCGTCCTCCCGGAGCACCCGGGCGTGCTCGTCGGCGACGACACCGCCGCAGGTCCCGAGGTCGCTGAGGACCATCCTCACCGCGTAGTACGGTGCCTTCCGCAGGGCGGACAGGTTCGGGTTCGGGCGCACCGTGGGGTCGCCGTAGTATCGGTCGTAAGCGCTTGCGCCACGCTGGAATTCGATGTCCTCACCGGTCTCGGCGTATCCGTTGAACTGAGCGAAGGTGCTGGTGAACGCCTCCACCGGCACGCCGATGGCCTGTGCCAGTGCGGCCGGGTCGTCGGCGCGATGCGCGATACCCGCCTCGTACCAGGCCTCCGGGACCGGCTGTCGGGGGAAGATTCCACCGGCCATGGTGTAGCTGTTGCGGTAGCGCTGGTCGAAGACCAGCCACATCTCCGTGACCGGGTCGCCGGCGCGTTCGCGTGCCAGTATCTGCTGGCCGTAGGTCATGTAGTCGGTGGCTTCGTTGATGAAGCGCCGGCCGGACTGGTCGACGACGAACGACCCCGGAAGCGAACGTTCCGCGAGCATCACGGCGGGCGCGCCACCGGGCAGCGGCGCGAAGGCAGGGAACCACCAGGCCTGATCCATGGAAACCGTGCCCGCACCGAGCTCCTGCGCCGCTTCGATGGCATCGCCGGTGTTCCCCTCGGCACCGAGGCTTGCGTGCGGAATCAGCGAAGGCGACTGGTACTTGTGCCGTGCGGCGATATCGTGGTCGAAACCGCCGGCCGCCAGCACGACACCGCGGCGGGTCCGTACGGTCACCTCTCGCCCGCCCTGGCGTAGCACAGCACCCGAGACCCGACCGTCCTCCTGTACCAGTCGCACCAGGCTCGTTTCGGTCCACACCGGGACCCCCGCACGCAGGATGCCCGCGAACAGGCCGGCCGCGAGGGCCTGCCCGCCCGCGAGGTATTCCCGTCCGATGAGCATGCCGCCGATCCCCAGCGCCGCCCGGCGCAGGATGCGCGGCACCGCTTTCAGTGGCTTGCGCGCAACGAGGTTCATCCACTTGTAGTCGGCGCCCGTCACCGGCATCGGCATCGGTGCCGCCATCACACCCGGCCGCAGCCGGGGCCGCTCCGCGCCCAGAATCGAGGCGTCGAACGGCCGGCATTAGCAGGTCCGCCCGGCCGCCCGGCCACCCGGCTTCTCGGGATGGTAATCGGAATAGCCCTCGGCCCAGAAGAATCGCATGGGGGTGGTCCGCTGCAGCATCGCCACGGTGTCGGCACCGTGGTCCAGGAACGCCGTGCCGCGTTCGGCCGGAGCCGAATCCCCTACGACGGCACCCAAATACGTGGCCGCTTCCGCCACACCCGGTTCGTGCGGTTCCGGCAGGATCGAACTTCCCGGTATCCAGAAGGCACCGCCGGAACGCGCGGTCGACCCACCGACGTAGGCCGTTTTCTCGGCGATCACCACCGACAAACCCAGTTCGTGCGCGGCGAGCGCGGCCGACATACCGGTGCCCGACCCGATGACGAGGAGGTCGACGATCGTGTCGTGAGCAGGTACTAACGGGGGCATCTTCTTCACCATCTGGTCCGGGCTCCACATTCCGATCGGGACGACAAGTGCAGGTAAACGTAAGCCGCTCGAGCCGGTGCCCCGGCCGGGTTTTCCATTGAGCGGGAAGCTCGCCTGACCTCGCATCTTCGTGAGCTGCTTCACATACCGCCGGGTCTATGGCACCATTTCTAATAGAAATAGCCATGTCAGAGCGATGGCGCAGGTAGGCAAGGGAGCCAGCATGACAATCACCACCCAGGAGATGCACACCGGTACGGCCGCGACCCCCAGCGCCATCCTCGACCGCATCTCGCTTGTTCTGGAAGCCTTCAACGGTCAAGAGAGCCTCGGATTGTCCGAGATCGTCCTCCGCACCGGCCTGCCCCGATCCTCCGCCCACCGCATGCTGGACCGGCTCGTCCAGTTGCGCTGGTTGCGCCGCGAAGGCCGCAGCTACAGTCTCGGAATCCGGCTGGTCGAACTCGGCTCACTCGCCGTGCACCAGAACCGAATCCACGCCGCGTCCGCCGAACACCTCCACCACCTCTACCGAGCAACCGGCATGGTTGTGCACCTCGCCGTCCTCGACGGCAACGACGTCGTGTATCTCGACAAGATCGGCGGCCGGCTCGCCGCGCATGTGCCCACGCGGGTGGGTGGCCGGCTGCCGGCCGCGCGCACAGCGCTCGGAAAGGCGCTGCTGGCCTTCAACGGCGGCAGCGGTCCGGAGCATGCGCGCATCCGCGAGCTCGGCTACGCCACCGATCGCACCGAGGCCGTCCACGGCTTCGGGTGTATCGCCTCGCCGATCGGGCCGGTCGGCGAGGCGACGACCGCGGTGTCGATCTGCGGGCCCTTGACGAAGCTGACCTTCGACAGCCGGATGACCAGCCCCGTCCAACTCGCCGCCCACGCAATCTGGCGCAGTGTCTCTGCCGGGGTACGCGTCACTCCGACGCTTCAGCGCCGCAACATATTGCGGGCGCTACCCACCGCGCCGAGCGTCCTCGCTGAGGGGTGACCGCACGGTCGTCACGAGTCGTGGGAGGAACCCTCGCCCACCGTGCGCCATCTACCCGGCTGCCGCGGTATCGGCATATCGTTTTCGTCACGCATCGCCGATTCGCGATACCGGGCGGCCACCTCATCGATCTCGGCCAGCAGCTGCTCGGCCAGTTCTATTTCTGCCGCGAAGTACCGTTGCGACCAGCGCAGGCTCATCTGGGTGAAGGCCCAGCCGGGTTCCGGTTCGGAGTGGTCGGCATGCACCTGCGCCTGCTGGGCCCGGTCGCGCAGGTTCTCGATATGCCTGCGCACGATCGTCTTCAACTGATCGGGGTCGTGCAGATGGCCCATCCAAAGCCGAAGCATCACACCGTGTTTGAGCACCGGCATATCGACCTCGGCATCCCGCGACCAGTTGCGCAACGCGCGCAGGCCGAGATCGGTGATCCGGTAGAGTCGCCGGCCGCGCACCCCCTCATCGGCGACCACATGGGAGTGCACCAACTCGAGCTCCTCGAGCTTCTCCAGCGCGCCGTACACCTGACTCACCGACGGGCTCCAATAGAAGAACCCGATACTCCAATCCGCCCATTTCTTCAGATCGTTGCCGGTCAGCTCCTCACCGAAGGACAACATGCCCAGGACGGCCCAACTGGTCGCGGGCAGGTTGGGGTACGAATCAGGGTCGGCGGCCATGATCGTGCAGCCTACAAGGCATCCCACGGTCAGAACTCCCGACCACCGGGAGACACCGGCACCGGCCCAGACGGCAGCGCTTAGGTTCGGAACATGGACGACCGCACCATCTTCATCATCGATCGGATCGTGCTCACGCCCGGTAGCGCACGCGCCTTCATCGACGCCTATCTCAGCGGCTACGCGCCGCGGGCACGCGAACGGGGGCTGACGCTCGATCGGATTCTGGTGAGCCCGCCGGCCTGGATCGACGGTGAACAGAACACCGTCACCGCCACCTGGACGGTGCCCGGTCCCGGAGCCTGGTGGGCGGCAGCGGTCGATGCCCGCCACGACCCCGAACCGGCCCGGTGGTGGGAATCGATGGCGCCGATGATCGTCGAACGAACCCGGTCCATGGCGAGCCGCGCCGAGGATGTGGAAGGACTGTGCGATGTATAAGGTGACGTGTCTGCTACGCCTCGCGGATCCCGCCGACACCCTGACCACGGAGATGACCGTCAAACGCATCACCGCGGCCGCGGAAGGGGCGGGGGCGCAGCGACCGCTGGTCGCCCGGACACTGCCGGGAGTGCGCAACGGCGGCGATCTGCTCGCACATTTCCGGTTCGCCTCGAAAGCCGAGTGGCTGTCCGTTCGCGACGCGGTCCACGAAACCATGGCATGCCCGGCCATCGACCATATCGACTCCGCCGAGTATTCCGGTGGCCGTGCCGGAGACGGCCGCAGCGGGCGTCGCAGCGACGCGCACCCATCGACGGTCTACCGCACCCTGCTCTTGCGCGTGGACGATGCGGCCACACCGGCCGAAATCGCCCGGTTCGAACACGCGACCCTGCAAATGCCGCGCCATATACCGGCCATCCAGGCGTGGCAACTCAGCCGCGTCGAGCATGCCGCGGGCACCTCCCGATGGACGCATGTCTGGGAGCAGGAATTCGCCGATGTCGAGGGCCTGCTCGGTCCCTATATGAACCATCCCGTGCACTGGGCTCTGGTGGACCAGTGGTTCGACCCCGAGAGCCCCGAGCAAATCGTCAAAGACCGTATCTGCCACAGCTTCTGCGCGATTCCGGAGCCGGTGATCGAACCGGCTCCGGAATCGGCGTCCTCGACGGGGGGCGATCCCGCGTCAGCGGCGGAGGAACGCTAGGACGGTCGCTTCCCAGGCTTCCTTCTGCTCGATCATCACCCAGTGGCCGCAGTTGGGGAAGATGTGTACCTCACCGTTGCGGAGGGTGCGCATCGGGAGCAACGCCATATCGACCGGGCTGACCCGATCGTCACGTCCCCAGGTGACGAGGGTGGGTACCGCGAGCCCGCCCAGTTTGGCCCAGTTCGGTGTGGTGTCCACGCTGCGGGCGGCCGCGGCCATCCGTGCCAGCGCCGCGCTGCTGTACATCCGGCGCGAATTCTCCAGCGTGGCCGGATCGGTGGCCTGCTGCCAGCGTTCCTCGATCAGCTCCTCGGTTACCAGCGACTGGTCGAACACCATCGAGCGCAGCCACGCCACCAACGCTTCGCGGGTGGGATTGTCGACGAACTCGCTGAGCCGGATGATTCCTTCCCCCGGCTGCGGGCTGAGCACCGGGGTACCGATACCACCGATGGTGACCAGCCGCTCGACTCGGTCGGGGGCGGCGAGTGCGAAATCGGTGGCCACGAAACCACCCATCGAGTTGCCGATGATGCGGACCCGGTCGAGTCCGAGGCCGTCGAGGAATGCGGTGACCGCCTGCTGGGCCGACATCATCGGGTGCACCGCACCGAAATCGTCGCTGACACCGAATCCGGGCAGCTCCAGGACCAGGGTCCGGTAGTGCTCGGCGAAGGTGGCGAAGTTGCCGCCGAAGTTGCGCCAGCCGGTGACTCCGGGGCCGGATCCGTGCAGCAGCAGCAAGGGCGCGCCGTCGCCGGCTTCGCGGTAGCGCAGTACGCCTCGTTCGGTGGGCAGTTCACGCAATTCGGGAACAGTTCGGGTATCGACTGGGGTACTCATGGCTACCGAGCCTGCCACCGGCGTGGGGCTGCGTCGGCGCATGCTCCCGGTGAGCGGCACAGCCACTCCCGGCCAGGCCACGACATGCCGAGCACCGGCGCCGCGGCGGACCGCAGGACCACGGAAGTCCGCGACGGTGCAGGTCAGTGCAGTCTGGGAATTGCTTCGCCGTGTGGCAGCTCGAGCCGCGATTCGGGCAGTACCTGCTCGCGCACCGCGCGATCGATACTGCGATGCAGTACCTCGCATTCGCGTTCCCGGTCGCCGATACCCCGGCTGCGGGCCGCGATCACCGGGCATTCCCGGGGATCGGAGGTCCATTGCACCGCGGTATGGACGGGGCTGAACTTTTCCACCAGCACCCGGTTGCCACACCTCTCACAGGCGAGCGGTCGCATGGTCATCGCTTCCACCCCTTCTTACTGGGTTCACCTGTCATAAGACCACTCCTCCTGCTGGGTATGCTCTCGGTGCGACGGTATCGGCTCCCCCACCGGCAGGGCCTGCGCCTCCCGATGACCGGAACGACCGATTCGGTTCCACCAGCGCAGCCGCGGTGAGAGGGGCCACCGTGCGGCGGGCAGGGATCGTCAGCCCGATACGGCCGAAGCCGGCCGGCGGGAACTCGATGAGCTCGTCGCCGACCGGCTGCCCGGGCGAATGTGTTCGTATGCTACGCGTTCGATGATCCGCTGCGGAAGGTCACCGGAGCAGAGGCGGCGACCTCCACGCGGTCATTTTCCGGCGCTACCGTTCGAGATGAATGTCAGGTCCTCCGGCTGCGGCTCCCGCATCAGGGTCCAGTAGTCGACCAGGCGCCACGGACAGGGCACCACGGCCCGGCCGGAACTGTTGCGGTAGTACCCGTTGGTCTCCGCGCCGGGATGTACCCATACGGTCTCGTCGAGTGCTTCGTCGACTCGCCTGTTGTACTCGTCCTGCGCCGCCTGGGTTACGTCCATGGCGGCGTGCTCGTTCTCGAGCAGGTACTGCAGGCATTCGATGACGTAGTGGACCTGTTCCTCGCCGGTGATGTTGTGGCCGGCGCCGTGGTTCGGAGCCGAGTTGGGTCCGGCGGTGATGAACAGGTTCGGGAAACCCGATACCTGCACGCCCCGATAGGCCCGCGGGTCCTCGCCGCCCTTCCAGAGTTCGGCCAGGGTACGGCCGTCCCGGCCGGTGATATCGATCGCGGTGGTGAACTGGAGCCGGAATCCGGTGGCGAGCACGATCACGTCCGCGGGGATGAATGTTCCTTCTGTGGTGACGACACCGTCCGGGGTGATCTCCCGGAAGGCCGCCCGGTGCAGATTCACATGCTCCCGGTTCAGCGCCGCGAAGAATCCGGGGTCCTTCACGATCCGCTTCGAATACGGCCGGAAGTCGGGGGTGAGTTTCTCGATCAGATCGGGGCGATCCGGGAAGCTCTTCTGCAGATACTCCAGCGCCGTGTTCAGCACCATATCGTTGGCCGGCGAGGCCGATCGATGGGTGGCCGCCCACTCTTTGTCGATACGAGGCAGTACGTAGAGGTTGTCCGAGGCGAACCAGTACGTCCGCAACCGGAACCACCGGTCGTAGAACGGCAGATTGGCCATCGCCCACTTCTCGCCGTCGGGCACCTCCCCGCCCACGGTTTTCTCCGGGACGAGCCAGTGCGGGCTGCGGACCACCACGTCCAGCGATTCGACATCGTCCACGATATCGGCCACCACCTGCACCGCGGTGCAGCCGGTGCCCAGGACGACCACACGCTTGCCGCGCAGGTCGAGATCGGTATCCCATTCGGCGGTGTGGGTGATCGTGCCGGCGAACGTGTCCATACCCGGTACGTCGGGGATATTCGGGGCGTTGAGCATGCCGAGTGCGGTGACGACCGCACGCGCCCGATGGTGGCGCACCGTGCCGGTACGGTCCTCGGTCACCACCTCCCACCGGTTCTCCTCGTTCGACCAGGTGGCCGACCGCACGCGCGTGCCGAACCGGATGTTCTCGCGCAACCGGTACTTCTCGACCACGTCGAGCAGATAGTTCTGGTATTCGACGCCGGTCGGGTAATACTTCGACCAGTTCGGATTGAGTTCGAACGAGTACGAGTAGTAGTGGCTGGGGGTATCGACGGCCGCACCGGGGTAGGTGTTGCGATGCCAGGTCCCGCCGATATCGTCGCGTTCCTCGAAGATGGTGAACGGGAAGCCGGCTTCGCCCAGTTTGATTCCGGCGTTGATTCCGACCATTCCGGCGCCGATCACGATGACTTCGAAATCGGCGGGCGGTGTGGTGGTCACCGGCACATGGCGCCGGTCCTTCTCGAAGCCCGCCTGTTCCAGCAGGAGCGGAAGGAACTCGGTGTCCACTCGTTCCGAGGTGCATACGGTGGCCATCCGGCCGAACAGTTCCTCGTCGGGCACCCCCAGCTTCGGCTCGACTCCGGGCGTGAGGAGTTCGCGGGCACGGGCGCGGATATCGGCCGCTACGTCTTCGGGATAGGTGCCGGGCGGAGTGGCCGGCCGGGTACCGGTGCGGTAATGGTTGCCGGGTTCGGTGATGGTCAGCCGGGCGCCGAATTCCTCGAGCAGGCCGATATCGCCGGTCGCGTGCACCATCGACATCAGCAGCGGGGCGGGGTCGGCCTCCGCTATCGCGTTGTGCAGCAGAGTTTCCGGCTCGGCGGAGGCGTCGATACCGGCGTCGATGATGTCTGTCATGAGCTGCCTTCCGGAAGCGGCACGCCCATCCGGGCGAGCATATCGCGTGGGTTCGAGGGCGGGTTCTGATCGATGAGCTGCCGGCCGCGCCGGGTCGCCGCAGCCGTGCACATCTCGTCGTCGGAGAAGACCCAGAAATCGCCGCGAGCGATCTGTTCGAGCATATGAGCGGCCGCGTCGAGCGGATCGAGCCCTTTCTCGACGTTGTCGCGCTGCATGGCCGCGAAAACGGCGTTCGCGGTGGGGTTGTCCGTGGGCGCCTCGCGCTGGGCGGCGAGGAAGATCTCGCTGCGGATGGAATGCGGGACGACCGCGCTGACCTGGATCGGCGCGCCGACGATGGACAGGTCCTGGTGCAGGCATTCGGTCATCGCCTGTACCGCGAATTTGCTGACGATATAGGGCGATTGCACCGCGACGGTGTTGAGCCCGCCGACAGAGGACAGGTTGGCGATACAGGCCGGTGTGCCGGCGTCGATCATCCGCGGCACGAATGATTTCAGGCAGTGGAAAACGCCGTCCACATTGATCTGCATCACCCGCTGCCATCGCTGCGGGTCGATGTCCCACAGCAGGCCGGACGATTCGACACCGGCGTTGTTGATCAGCAGCTCCACGCTGCCGTAGCGCTCGAAGACCGTCGCCGCCAGCGCCTCGACTTGCGCGAGGTCCGCGACATCGACGCCGAAACCTTCCGCGCGGCCGCCATTTTCGACGATCTGCGCCGCTGCCTCCGCGGCGCGTCCGGTGTCGATATCGGCGACGACGACGAACATTCCGTACTCGCCGAGGCGCTGCGCCAGCCCTTTTCCGATCCCCGCCGCGGCGCCGGTGACCACGGCGGTCCCCCGCCCGAACCGTTCCTTCGCGGTGGTGGCCATCAGATACCCTCCGGCCTGATGTTCGGGTTCGCCCACGCCGGCGGCTCACGCCGCGGCAATTCGGTGCGTCCGTCGAGCGACATGACGGGGGTGTTCGTCGCATACGGGTAGTGCAGGCTGAAGGCGACCAGCCCGGTGCGCTCGGCCGCCGGCATCGTGCACATCTCCAGCACCGTCTGCACGAGATATTCGACCGGTTCGGTGTCGTAGCCGTCCGGCAGCAGGGCCGCCGCGCCCGGCGTCATGACGGCGGTCGACGGTCCTACCGCGTTGACCGCGATACCGTCGTCGAGGACTTCCGCGGCCAGCCCCTGGGTCAGCCGGTGCAGACCGGCCTTCGCGGAAGCGTAGACGACATCGCCGGAGGTCTTGTTGTACTCCCGGAACGGCCGGATGGGGTCGAGCCCGGTCGAGGACCCGATATTGACGATCCAGCCCGCACCACGCCGGCGCATATGCGGGATCGCGGCGCGGCTGAGCACGAACGGGACCTTCAAATAGTGCTCGATGGTCCGATCGAAGGTCGCATCGCTCATCTCGGCGATCGAGCTGTAATCGGCGAACCCCGCGTTGTTGACCAGAATGTCGATACCGCCGGCCGCTTCGACGACCTTGCCGATCAACCCGGCACGCTGCTCGGTGTCCTCGAGGTCGGCGGGGATCGCGATCGCCTTACCGCCGGCGTTCTCGATCGCCCGCACGGTCTCGTTCAGCGAACCGGACAGCAGATGGGTCTCGCCGTCGCGGACCGACGGTGTCGGTGCCGCGGCCGACCGGGCGGTGACCACGACGGTCGCGCCCTCCGCCGCCAGCCGCTGCGCGATCGCGCGACCTATTCCACGGCTGCTGCCGGTCACCAGGGCTGTCCGGCCCGCCAATCGCTGCGCCATAGTCCTCTCCGTGCTCATCGGGTTCGCGTCCGGTCCGGTAGTCGTCCTCCGGTGGCCGTCATCCGGCCGCTCCGCTCATATCGGTGGCCGGCGAGTTCTCGGACGTCGCGAGCACATCCCGCATCAGTTGCCAGAGTTTCTCGCGGGCCGGGCCGGTGAGCGAGAGCGACGGGAAGGTCAGGAAACCGTGGAACAGACCGTCGAACCGGTGTGCGGTGACCGGAACCCCTGCCGCGGCGAGCCGCCGGGCGTAGTCGTCACCGGCCGAGCACGGCGGGTCGAGTTCGGCGGTCGCGACGATCGCCCGGGGCAGTCCGGCCAGTGATTCGGCGCGGGTCGGGACGAGATACGGGCTGTCGGTTCCGTGCGGCGCGTACTGCTGCCAATACCAGCGCATGGCCTTGGTGGTGTTGTAGTAGTTCTCGCCGTAGAGCCGGTAGGACTCGGTGGTGAAATCGTCGTCGATCACCGGGTAGAGCAGGACCTGCGCGGCGATCGCCGGGCCGCCGCGGTCGCGGGCGGCCAGGCTCACCGTCGCCGCCAGATTGCCGCCGGCGCTGTCCCCGGCCACCACCAGCCGGGCCGGGTCGCCGCCGAACTCCGCGGCGTGTCCGGCCATCCAGCGCACCGCGGCGTACATATCCTCCAGTGCCGCCGGTCCGGGATGCTCGGGTGCCCGCCGGTAATCGACCGAGACGACCACGACATCGACCGCCGCCGCCATCGACCGGCAGAATTCGTCGTGACTGTCGAGATCGCAGAAGACGAAGCCACCGCCGTGGGCGAAGACCACCACCGGCCGCGGACCGGTGCCGCCGTGCGGGACGTAGACGCGAACGGCCAGGTCACCGCCCGGGCCCTCGATCGTCCGGTCCTGTGCGATCCGCATCTGCGGTTCGCGGGTCAACGGTGCGCGACGCGCGGCGATGATCTCGCGTAGCTCCGCCGCCGTGTGCTGGGTGACATCCGGAAACGATTCCAGTGCCGAGAGCATCGCCTCGACATCCGGATGCAGGTCGGACCTTCGTTGTCCGCCCATCTCGACCACGTCCTCACATTTCGTCGTACGGGAAAGGCACGCTCGTGCCGGAGTATTCGATGCGGAAGCTCAGTTGCCGGCGGTCCGGCCGTCGAGCGCGAAACCCTTGTATCCGGCCTCCGCCACCTCGGCGCAGAGCGCGTTGTAGTTTCCGAAACCGCCGATGTAGGGCATGAATACGCGTGGTTTACCGGGGATATTCGCGCCCATGTACCAGGAATTCGCGGACGGGAACAGGGTGCCCGCGGCTTTGGCGTTGCATTCGGCCACCCATTCGTCGGCCGCTTCCCGGGTCGCTTCGATCGTGGCGATCCCGTGGGCGTCCAGGTGGTCCATACAGTCGGCGATCCAGTCGACGTGCTGCTCGGCCATCAGGACCATATTCGCGAGCACGCTGGGGCTGCCGGGGCCGGATAAGATGAACATATTCGGGAAACCGTCGACGGCCAGCCCGAGATAGGTGCGCGGTCCCGCCGACCATTCGGCGCGCAGTTCGCGGCCTTCCCGGCCGCGGATATCGATCCGTGCCAGCGAACCGGTCATCGCGTCGAAACCGGTCGCGAAGATGAGAATATCCAGCTCGTAAGAGGCCGCGTCGGTGCGCACACCGGATTCGGTGATCTCGGTGATCGGGGTGCGCCGCAAGTTCACCAGCGTCACGTTGTCGCGGTTGTAGGTCTGGAAATATCCGGTGTCGGTGACAATGCGCTTGGTACCGATGGGATGGTCGGTGGGGATCAGTTGATCGGCGACCTCCGGATCCTCGACCATCTCCCGGATCTTGGCTTCGACGTATTCGCGCGCGGTGTCGTTGGCCGCCTTGCTGACCATCTGATCGGGAAATGCCTTGGTGAACAGATAGCCACCGCGCTGCCACCATTCGTCGTACACCCGGAGGCGCTCGGCCTCGTCGACCTCCAACGCGCCCTTGGGATGCGGACTGTTCGGGGTACCGCCACCGCTGATCCGGGACAACCGGCGCCGCTCGGCATAATTGGCCTTCACCTCGGCCAGGAGTTCGTCGGACAGCCGCCGGTTACCGGCGGGAATCGAATAATTGGGGCTGCGCTGGAATACGACGACCTGTTCGGCCTCTTCGGCGATGATCGGGATGGCCTGGATACCGGAGGATCCGGTACCGATGACGCCGACTCGTTTCCCGGCGAATTCCACCGGCTCGTGCGGCCATTCACCGGTGTGATAGGTCTCGCCGGCGAAGGTGTCGCGGCCGGGGATATCCGGTTTGTTGGTGGCCGACAGGACGCCGGTCGCCATAATGCAAAATCGAGCCGTCACGGTTTTCCCGGTATCGGTCGTAATGGTCCACCGGCCGGCCGCTTCGTCGTAGACGGCCGAGGTCACCCGGGTGAGGAAATCGTAGGCCGACCGCAGATCATGGCGATCCGCCACATGCTCGAGGTAGCGCAGGATCTCCTCTTGCGTGGCGAACCGTTCGGTCCAGGTCCATTCCTGCTGCAACTCTTCGTCGAACGAGTAGGAGTAGTCGATACTCTCGACATCACACCGGGCACCGGGGTACCGATTGTGATACCAGGTGCCGCCGACTCCCTCGGCCGATTCGAAGCCGTGTACGCGCATCCCGCGCTTGCGGAACTTGTACACCGCATACAGGCCGGAGATCCCGGCACCGACGACGACGGCGTCGAAATCGCTGTCCTGGGTTGTCACAACATTCACTTCCCTCGCTGAGGTACCTGTGTTCGAAGTCAAATTAAGGGCCCTGCGGCACGAGTCGAGCGCTTGTTCCCACCCAGCGGTCCACCAATTCGAGTCCTGCCCTCCCCAGCCGGGAACCCGCCGGTCGCATTCCCCCGCGTAGCCCCGATCAGGGCGGTGACCCTGCAGCCGAGGTGCCTGGATTCAGCGGCCACCGCCCGGCGGCCCGCTGGTCGAATCCGTTCGGCTCGGCAGTCGGGTACCTGGCAGTGCCGCTTCCGCCGGTCCGGCGACCGGACCGGCCGGATCCCCGTCTGCCACACTTTCGGACCGGCTCGCCGAAGTCCGGCTACCGGCTGTCTCCAGCAGTGCACAACCGCACCTGTGGTGCGGCTGTGCACTGCTGCGGCCACCACCGACTCCTGCGGCCGGTGTGTCACCGCCTGAATTTCAGACTCGCGCCGGTTCCCCGTTGCCGGCTTCCGCGGCCCGCTGCGCTTCCTTCATCTCCCGGGCCCACATCCATTCATGGCCCCAGTAGCTGTCGGCGGTGATCTCCTCGGCCGTGTAGTAGGTCTCGTCGACGGGCCGGCCACCGGTGCCGTATTCGATATCCCAGCCGCCGGGCACCCGCACGTAGAAGGAGATCATCTTGTCGTTCGTATGCCGGCCCAGTGTCGAGGACACGGGGAAGTTCCGGGCCATCACCTGGTCGTAGGCGCGACCCACCGCGTCGAGTTCGTCCACCTCCACCATCACATGGATCAGCCCCGGATCACGGCCCTCCATACTGGGCATGATCGCCAGACTGTGGTGACGCTGGTTGACGCCCATGAACCGGATCCGCAGCGGCCCCGCTTCCGGTGGTGCGGGCATCCGGAAGGCGCCGCGGGACAGGAAGCCCAGCGTCTCGGTGTAGAAGGCGAACGATTCGTCGAAATTGGTCGTCGGCATCACCACATGCCCCAGGCCCTGGTCGCCCGTGATGAACTTCTGGCCGTACTTGGTGATCACCGGGCTGTGCTCGAGCACCGGCCCGTAGAAGAATTCCAGCGGGGTGCCGCCGGGATCCTTCATGCAGATACCGGCCTCCACCTTGCGCCGGTCGGCCAGTTCCTGCGACATGGGCGTGTACGCGAACCCGGCCTCGTCCAAGATCGCGGTCAGCCGGCGCAGCGCAGGCGCGTCGCGGACCTCCCAGCCGACCGCGGTCACCCGGTCGACATCCCCTCGTTCGACGGTGATGCGCGAGGGTCGTTCGTCCATCCGGAAGTGCAGGGCGTCGGTTTCGTCGCCGAATCCAGGCGCGAAACCCAGCACCTCGAAACCGAGTTCGCGCCAGCGGTCCATATCCGTCGCCTGCACTCGTACATAGCCGAGCGCTTTGATTTCCGTCATCGTTGTGGGTCTTCCTTCCGAGCCGTCAGATCATCACGCGCAGCGGCCCCTGCGGGACCTCTACACCGAGCGAAGCCATGGCGGCCGCGTGATAGGTGGTGCTGGTGACGTGGATGGCGTGGTGCAGACCGGCATGCGCGTCACGCCAGAACCGCTGTAACGGGTTGTCCATCCGCAGCGCGTTGCCACCGGCGCGGTCGAAGATCTCGTCGGCCGCGCGGACGGCCCGCCAGGCGGCGCGGGCCTGATCCCGGCGCACCGCGGCCCGCATTTCGAAGTCGATCTCCTCGCCCCGGTCGACCAGGTCGAAGATGCGGTCCACATTGGCCAGCAACTGCTGGCGGGCCGCGTCGATCTCCGACGCCGCCTCCCCGAGTGCGTGCAGCACGTACGGATCGTCCTTGACGAGAGTGCCGGTGGCGCCCACGCGGTTGCGCTGATAGTCGACGCCCGCCGCGAGCACGCCTTCGCAGATGCCGATGGTCGCGGAGGTGATACCCAGCGGGAACATGGTGGACCACGGCATCTTGTACAGGGTTTCGGTGACGCCGTATTCCTTGGCGGCCGTCCCGTCCATCACCTTCGCCGAATCCATCACCCGGTACTCGGGGATGAAGGCGTCCTTGACGATGATGTCCTTGCTACCGGTTCCGCGCAGGCCGACGACGTCCCAGGAATCCGCCACGATCTCGTAATCGGATCGGGGCAGGATCACGTGCAGACCTTGCGGCGGCATCAGCGGTTTGCCGTCCGCGCCGCCCACCATCGCGCCGAGGAAGATCCAGTCGCAGTGGTCGGTGCCCGACGAGAACTGCCAGCGGCCGTTCATCACATAGCCGCCGTCGGCCGGCACCGCGACCCCGCCGGGCATATACGGCGAGGCCTGCCAGGTATCGCTGTCGGTGCCGAGAACCTCCTCCTGCACCTTGGGGTCGGCGAAGGCGAGCTGCCACGGATGCACACCCACGATGCCGCCGACCCAACCGGCGGAACCGTAGAAACTCGCGGTCTTCATCACGGTTTCGGCGAACTCGCGCGGATGCGCTTCGTAGCCGTTGTACTTCTTACGCTGCAACAGCCGGATGATCCCGGCATCCTTGAGGCCTTTGGCCATATCGTCGGGCAGGCGGCCGAGGGAATCCCCCTCCTCGGCGCCGGCCCGGAGCTCGTCGGCGAGGGCGACGATCTTGTCGAGTACTTCGTAGGACATCGGGACTCCTGGTCCGGGTTGCTGAAGGGATGAAGGGATGGTCAGGAGGTCGCGGACGCGGCCTGACGGTGTGCCGGAATGGCGCTGCGCCCGGCTGCCAGATTCGCGTCGACCTCGGCCTGCCAGTTCTGCAGGGCGCGTTCGGTATCGATCTCGAACTCGAACCGGTTGACCATCTCCGGCTTGATGTCCTCGACATCGACGTAGAACTGTTCGTACCAACGGCGCAGCTGGTACACCGGGCCGTCTTCCTCGCACAGCAGCGGATTGTCGATCCGCGATTTGTTCTTCCAGATCTCGACGTCCTGTTCGAAGCCGATCGCGACGCCCTGCGCCACGGCGGCGGCGACCTGCTCGGCCGCGGCGTCGTCCATTCCGGTCGGCTTCTCGACCATGACGCCGTACTGCAGCCGGAACGAGGTCGGGGTGATCGGGTAATGGCAGTTGATCAGGTAGATATTCGGCTCACCGGCACCGGCCCGGCCGCCGCTCCAGAGCTTGTCCACCATGTAGGAAGGTCCGAAATATGTCGCGTCCGACTGGCTTTCGGTGCTGTAGTTCGTACTGGTACTCACCCCGGCCGCATCGGCACGCGGCAGCGACCGCATGATCTGGGTCGCGGTATGCCCCTCGAAGACATTGCGGAAATAGGTCGGCATGCCGTAGTGGACATAGAAGAAATGCGCCATATCGACGACGTTGTCCACGATCTCGCGGCAGTGCGAACCCTCGACCTCGATCGAATTCCACACCCAGTCCGTCCACCCGGGATCGCCGTAGGTGGGGATCGCCGGAATCGCCAGCTCGGCGGGCGGCTTACTCCCCTGCGGATCGTTCCAGACGAACAACTGCCCGCTGACCTCCATGGTCGGCCATGCCTTGGTCCGGGCAAGCGGGGGAACCCGGCGGGCATACGGGATGGCGGCGCATTTGCCGTCCCCGCGCCACCGCCAGTCGTGGAAGGGACAGGCGATATCGTTGCCCTTCACGGTGCCGTGGGCAAGATTGCCGCCCATATGCGGGCAGAACGCGTTGAGGACGTTGATTTTCCCGTCCTCCTCACCGCGGAAGACGACGAGTTCGGTGCCGAACGCGGCGATCTGGTGGGGTCGGCCATCTGCGAAATCACGGGTCAGACCCAGGCAGTGCCAGCCCCGCGCGTAACGCGCGGGCGGCGCGCCGGTGTCGATGACACGGACCTCTTTGCCGGTGTCGGTCGTGGGATTCACGATACCTCCTGGTCAAATGATTGCGACCGCGAAACTCGTCGCAGTGTGTCCACCTTCGCAGCCGAGGACCCGGTGTGACGCGGATCTCCTGCTGAGTGGGATCTTTTTCCGGCCGAGCCGGACACGCACGGCAGCGCGGACAAACCGCGCATAAAGAGCGGGGCTTTCCGGCAGCACTTCTGTGCTCGTGCCGACGTGTGCCCGAACTCAGTACTCGATCGTGATCTCGCCGCTCACCGGCTCGGCCTGACACGCCAGGATGTAGCCCTCGGCGAGATCGTCCTCGGTGAGGATCTCGTTGTGCGCCAGGTTCACCCGGCCCGCCTTCAGCGAGCAGACGCAGGCACTGCAGGCGCCCTCCCGGCACGAATAAGGAGCTTCGAGACCGGCGTCCAGGAGCGCGTCGAGAAGTTTGCGGCCGGCTGTCCACGGCACCTGATGGTCGGCGCCGTCCAGGGAGACCCGCACCCGGCAGACGACCTCCCCGGCGGCCGCCGGATCGACACCCGCCGGGTCCGGCTCGTCGGCGAACGGGTCCCTGCGTAGTGAGAGAAAGCGCTCCGAATGCACATGAGCCGCCGGAAACCCCACCTCCGAACACACCTGGGCGGCGAGATCCATGAGGGGGCCCGGGCCGCAGATGTACACAGCCCTTTCCGTGTGCGGCGCGAGCAGCGTGGACAGCAGGCGACGACTGGGGTAGCCCTGCACCGATTCGAGCACGTGCACGACGTGGAACCGGTCACCGAATCCCGATTCCAGCATCCGCAGCTCCTCGGCGAAGATCACCGCCGCCTCGTCCCGGTTCGCGTAGACGAGCACGACATCGCCCGTGCCGCCGAACAGGATGGACTTCGCGATGGCGATCACCGGAGTGATGCCACTGCCACCCGCGATCAGCACCACCGGGTCGTCGAGCGAACCCGGCGTGAACGTACCCGCCGGCGGTAACACCTCGAGCTCGTCGCCCGCCGATACCGAATCGCAGAGCCAATTGGACCCGTGCCCACCCGCGACCCGTTTGACCGTGAATTTCAGCGGGATATCGGTATGCGGCGAACTCGACAGTGAATAGCAGCGGCCGGATCCACTGCCGATATCCGGCACGCGGACGGTCAGGAACTGGCCGGGCCGGTAGTCGAAGGACCCCGCATCTCCGAGACCGGGCTCGACGACGAACGACCGGGCGTCCGCGGTCTCCTCGATCACCTCGACCACGCGGACGCGGCGTGCACGCGACTCCGTCGCGGCGGCATCGGTCTGCACCGTCGGGTCGGCACCGGTCTTCGTGGGCATCCGCTCTCCTGATCACTCGTATCCCGCCTGCGGCGTCCTGGGCGGGTTCGGGTCTCCGGCAGGCTACGGTCCCGATCCCGGCGGTTCGGGCCGACGTCTCGCTGATCGGGAGACTCGCTCGGCAGCGCGGGGTGTGGGATGCCATCGTCGGTGGCGACGCCGGACACGGTCCTTTGAGCTGCACCCAGACGTGGTAGTACCGTGATTCCTGTCACAGAGTTGTGATGCGTGCTGGGAGGCCGAATGAGAACATCAAGCCCTGCCGGGGTGCCGGTATCGGTGGTCGAGCGGATATCCCTGGTTCTGGAGACTTTCAACGGGGCCGGGCCCCTCACCCTCGCTCAGGTCACCGCGCGCACCGGCCTGCCCCGCTCGTCGGTCCATCGACTGCTCGAGCAGCTCACGAACACGGGCTGGCTCGCACGGTCCCCCGAGCAGACCTACGAACTGGGAGTCAAGGCCTACGAGATGGGCCAGGCCGCGCTGAACCAGAACCGCCTGTTGCACGGCGCGCGGCCGATCATGCAGGCGTTCGCGCATCGCACCGGACTGACCATCCAGCTCGCTGTTGTCAGTCGCGGCGATGCCGTCTACCTGGCCAAGGTCAACGGTCGCTCGTCCGGTCCCACCCCGACCGCTGTCGGGCAGCGGGTACCCGCACACCTGACCGCGGTGGGTAAGGCACAGCTGGCGTTCGCCGATCAGTCGGGCCGGCGACCGGTTTTCGATGAGCTGCGGCGGACCGCCGACGGCACGCTGGTACGGCAGACTCCGCAGAGCATGACGAGCGAAGCCCAGCTCGCCGACGATCTGGCGGCCGTCCGCGACCGGGGCGCGGCGTTCGATCGTGGCGAGGCGTTCACCGGCCTCGGTTGTGTGGGTGTCTCCCTGGGGCCGCCCGACCACATCTACGGAAACCTGGCCGGGATATCCGTGTGCGCGCCGGTCACCTCGCTCGACTACCGCACGCTGGTAGGTCCGGTGCGGGTGGCGGCCCGCGAGATCTGGGATCGGTGCGTGGCGGCGGACCTCGCGTCCCACTAGCCCCCCAGCTGCCACGGGTACGAGGACGGCCTCGTGCCGAATGTCCCGACAGTGCGGGCGGCGGAACTTCTGGAACGGCCAGGGGCCGGGGGGGGGGGGGGGGGGGGGGGGGCCCCCCCCCGGGGGGGGGGGGGGGGGGGGGGGGGGGGAAAGAATTAAAAAAAAACGCCCCCGCCCAAGAAAAACCCCCCCCCCCGGCCCCCCCCAACCCCACCCCCCCCCCC
>NZ_JARWPM010000286.1 GCF_029869215.1 Nocardia carnea | reverse complement strand
CCCCAAAACCCACGTATAACAAGCCAGCAGCACCACACTCGGCGTCACACCGATAGCCCGCGCACGCGAAACGATCCGACTCCAGACGTCCGCATCCAGCCGGACCTCCCGCCGCACGAACCGCGGCCGCCGCACCCTCGCGGGTGACACCCGCAACGGCAACTGCGGACCCGGCGGCAACTCCGGCAACCGCGACCGCCAATACGACAAAGCCGCCCGCACCTCATCATCCGACGGTGCGCAACCGAGCACGTAGTCACGGAATTCGATGGCCGGTGGCGCCATCTCGAGCTCCGGGTCCGTGTACCACCGGGTCCACTCGGAGAGGAGCACCAGTGCGCTGAGCCCATCGACGACCAGACTGTCGAAGACCACACACACCCGGGACTTCGCACCGTCGCGCACGACCCGGATATCGAACAACGGCCAGTCGGCGGCATCCAGGACACCGTCGGCCATCTCCTCCCGCAATGCCGCGGCGACTCCGTCGAAATCGCCGGCGGTATCGATGACCGGGATCCGGTACTCGGGAGTATGGGGCAGTACCCGCTGTTCGCCGTCGGCGCCGACCACCGCACGCAACATCGCATGCCGCTCGATCACCCGGTTCCAGGAGTGCTCCAGCCGGGCCACATTCAGGCTCGGCCAGTCGTATTCGAAATACAACTGCGCGCCGATACCGCCCAGGTCGAAGTCGGCCGACCGGCCCAGCCAATACGCCACCTGAATATCGGTCAGGCCGAAGGGATCCAGCCGGTGTGCGATATCGGCAGTCACGGCCGGGGCGGCCGCGGCACTGCGCAACCGGTCGCCCGGTGCGGCGGTATCGGTGGCGGGGCGGTGGTGGCCGAGCCCGGCGACGGTCGGGTCGGTGAAGAACTCGCGCAAGGTCACGCGGAGGCCGAGTTCCCGGGCAAGGCGGCTCACCAGGCGGGTCGCCGATAGCGAATCCCCGCCGGCGGCGAAGAAATTGGCGTCCCGGCCGGGGAGCGCGCCGCCGAGGATTTCGTGCCAGATCCGCGCGATCCGGGTTTCGAGCCCGGGGCGGACCGGCTCACCCCGTGCGGCTCCGTCGCCACCGGCGGTGGCCGCTTCGGCTCGCCGTACCAGGGCGGCGTGGTCGATCTTTCCATTGCCCGTCAGTGGCGGGTCCGCTAGCGCGATCAACTCGGGCGCCCAAGCCGAGGGGACCCGGTCGGCGAGGAAGCTCGCCAGATCCGCGGGAAGTTCCGGTTCGACGAAGGCGACCAGCCGCGCCCGGGCGCGCTCCCCCACCGCCAGCGCAATGGCCCGCCGGACCCGCGGGTGCGCGGTGATGGCCTGCTCGATCTCCCCGAGCTCGACCCGATGCCCACGAATCTTGACCTGACGGTCGGCGCGGCCCAGGAATTCGAGGACGCCGTCCGGACGATAACGGCCCAGGTCTCCGGTGCGGTACCAGCGAACACCGCCCTCGTCGAAGAACGCGGCCGCGGTCAGGTCGGGTCTGCCACGGTAACCCCGCGCCACACCCGCACCACCGATCAACAACTCCCCCGGCACCCAATCCGGACGATCCCCGCCGCTCCCGTCTACCACCCGAAAGCGCTGGTTACGCAACGGGCGACCATACGGAATCGACGTCCACTCCGGGTCCACGGTGCCGACCTCGAAGTAGTTCGACCAGATCGCCGCCTCGGTCGCACCACCCAGCGCGACCAGACGACACCCCCCGGACAGGGCGGCCAGCCGGCCGGGCAGATCCAGGCCCACCCAGTCCCCGGACACCAGCGCCAACCGCAGCGCCGGCGACAGTCCCGGCCCGGATTCCGCCGCCATGAGCAGCATGTCCAGCATCGCCGGCACCGTGTTCCACACCGTCACACCGTGTTCCCGCACCAACGCAAGCCACCGATCCGGATCCCGCCGGTCCGCGTCCGCGACGAGCACCGCGCTCCCACCCGCACCCAGCACACCGAACAGATCGAACACCGACAAATCGAAATCGACAGCCGCAACGGCCAGAACCCGGTCCTCCCCGCCCAACCCGAAGCGTTCGCGCACATCGGCCAGCGTGTTCACCGCCTGCCCGTGCTCGACCTCCACACCCTTCGGAACGCCTGTGGAACCGGACGTGAAGATCACGTAGGCAAGATCGTTATCGCTGCCGCGATGCACCGGCGCCGGCTCGTGATCCTCGGCGTCGGCGATCGCCACCACCGGCACTCCACCGGCGCCCGGTTCGGTGTCGCGCACAACGCCTCCGCCAGCGACTCTCCCGGGAACATCTCCTGACCCCGGCGAGGAGATCTGCTCGGCGGCACTATCGGAACCTGCCGTACCGGCGATACCGGCAATGTCATCGGAGCAGCCGGTACCGATGACTTCGGCATCGTCGGCGGCGCCCTCCATAGGGGTGTGCTCGGCGATATCAGTGGTTCCGCCGGCGTGGTCGCGCGGCACAATTGTGTGCGACCGGGCAGAGTCGTCGGTGAGTACCACAGCGACCGCGGCCTGTTCCAGGATCGCGGTCCGCCGCTGCGGCGGCTGGTCGCTCCCTACCGGTACATAGGCGGCCCCCGCGGCCAGCACTCCGTACAGCGCCGCCACCTGCGCCGTGCCCCGCGCGGCGCAGACCGCGACCGCATCGCCGGGCCGGACACCGTGCGAAATCAACAGCGCCGCGATCCGGCGGCTGTGCTCGGCGAGTTCGCCGAACGACACCGTCGTCTCGCCGTCGACGAGTGCCGTGCGACCGGGATCGGCCGCGGCGATATCGAACATCGCCGCATGCAGCAGGGTGTACGGAGCCCTCCGGACAGAGCAGCGCGCAGGCGCCGCGGGGAGCCGAAAGAGCGGCTACGGCCCCGCG
>NZ_JARWPM010000285.1 GCF_029869215.1 Nocardia carnea | reverse complement strand
GGCTCGAGGCCCGCGGCGGTTTTCACCGGTGTCCGGTCCGGCTCGGTGATCAGGCTTCCGGCTGGCAGGCGGCCGAATCGAGTTCCGCGGATTTCACGATATTGCACGCGAAATCGTGCGCGATCTTCCACTGATCGCCCTCGGCCACGAAATCGACCGAGGCGTTCTCCACCGGGCTGCCGGCGATGGTGACCTCGGCATCGGCCTTGACCTTGCCCTCGGCCGGCTCGCCGACGTTGGTGATTTTTACAGTCACTTCGTTCTTCTTGGCCGCCTCGACCAGCTTGTCGACCAGCTGCGGATCCTGTTCGGCGTCTTCGATGAAGCCCAGTTTCTCTTCTTCGCTCACCGCACCGTCGAGGGCGCGGGTGAGCTTGTCGTTGAGTTCTTCGACGGTGGGCTTGGGCAGGTTCGGTGCCGGCGTGGTGGTCGGCGCCTTGCCTTCCTCGCGTTCGCCCTGGGTCTTACCCGTCTCGAACTCGGCGGCGGCTTCGGTGCTGGTGGCCGCCGCGTCCGTGGAGGATTCCTCGGTGGACGAGCACGCGGTGAAGGTGAGGGCGGCGGCGGCCATCGTTACGGCGGCCACGACCCGGAATGGACGGATTTTCACAGTTCTGTTTCCCCTACGAAAGTGTGTCGGCGAATTCGGCGCCGGCCGGAAAAAGTGGTCGGTACGAACTCACAGGTCGTAGCCGGAAGTGCAGTTCCAGTGCTCGATGTAGGCGTTGCCCGGGTTGTTGGCCAGCGCCTCGGCCCGCGCCGCGGACCGGGTGGAACCGGAACCGTAGCTCAGCCAGTTGTCCGACACCGCCAGCGCACCGCAGCCGTTGCGCCAGGAGATCTTGGCGACACAATCGGCGGCACCGCACCGGTCCTCGGCAGCCTGCTCGGCCTCGGAGTAGCTGTCGTAGTCGTAGGACCACCCGTAGTTACCGGTGGACAGCGAGACCGCGATGGCGCCGTAGTAACTGCTGTACTGCGCGTGCGCCGGTGTCACCGAGGCGGCGAACATCGAACCGATGGTCGCCACCAGAACGGCGGCGACGGTGAGAATCTTCTTCAAAGGTGTTCCCATTCTGTGTGTATCGGTCCACGACCCTATGGACCGAATGACAAAGTACAGAGCATCTCTGCTGCGTAGCAACCGGTTCGGATCGCATCCCCTCCCCGATGGCTGGGTCTCGGCTAGATTCATCGTGTGAACATGGCTCAGCGTGAACGCCGTGCATTGGTCGAAACGATGAACGAGACCGGGCCGGACGCGCCCACCCTATGCGGTGAGTGGACCGTGCGCGACCTCGCTGCCCATCTGGTGGTCCGGGAACGCCGGCCCGACGCCGCACCCGGAATCATGCTGCGGCCCTTCGCCGGCTATCTGCAGCGCCGGCAGGACAAGGCGGCGGGCAAGCCGTTCGAGGATCTGTTGGAGCTGGTGCGCACCGGCCCGCCCTGGTGGTCACCGCTGCGGCCGGTGGACGCGATCGCCAATCTCAGTGAGATGTTCGTCCATCACGAGGATGTCCGGCGGGCGCGGCCCGGCTGGGAACCGCGCGAACTGCCCGCCGAGGATCAACAGCGGCTGTGGTCGGTGCTGCGGCGGATGGGCAAGATGGCCTACCGGAAATCGCCGGTGCCGGTGGAACTGTCGACACCGGCGGGCGAACGGGTGCGGGTGGTGGACGGGACGGGCCCGGTGGTGACGCTGACCGGTACACCTGCCGAACTGCTGCTGCACGCTTTCGGCCGTGACCAGGTCCGGATCGATACGGCCGGGGAGCCCGAGGCCGTGCGGCAGGTGCTCGAACTCGACCGCTCGATCTGACGCCCGCGCCCTCGTCGCCCGGGCCGGTCCGGGGCGCGGAATCGGTCCGCACGCCGCGTAGACGCGCTATTCGCCGCGCGCACGGACCTCGGTACCAGTGTTGCGGATGGTCCCGATGGGGTTGTTGCGGCTAGCCTGAGCCCATGGCAGGTAAGTCCCGCGGCACAACCACACCGGGTGCGCGGGCGGGATCGGCTCGGGGGCGGACCACCGCGGCCCGTTCTCGTTCGGGCACGCGTCGATCGGACGGCGCGGCACGGGCTCAGGGCCCGGCACGCAAGACCACGCAGCAGGGCGCCGGGCGCAAGGCACCCGCCACCCGCGCCCGGCGTACCACGCGCCGTCCCGCACCGCCCCGGCGTTCGGAGACCGCGCCGCTGGCCGTATTCGGCCGGCTGGTCGGCGGCGGCTGGACAATGGCGGCCCGCGGAGTCGGCGCCGCCACCCGGGCGATCAGCCGGGCGGGGGAGATCGAACACGGCCATCGCCGGGACGGGGCCGCCCTCGGCCTGATCGCGCTCAGCGCGGTGATCGCCGCGGCGGTCTGGCTCTCCGCCGGCGGTCCCATCGGGCACTGGGTGGAAGGCATCATCCGCGCGGTCACCGGATCCGCGTCGGCGGTGCTGCCGTTCGTGGCCTCCGGTATCGCCGTCGTGCTCATGCGCACCGAACCGCGACCGGATATCCGGCCGCGGTTGGTACTGGGCGGGTTGCTGATCGGGCTGCCGTTCCTCGGACTGTGGCATATCGCCGACGGCGGCCCGGCCGACGCGGCGGGCCGGGCCGAAGCCGCGGGTTTCGTCGGTTTCGTCATCGGCGGCCCGGTCACCGATGGGCTCACCGCCTGGCTCTCGGTCCCGATTCTGCTGCTGGCCATGGTGTTCGGGGTACTGCTGGTCACCGGTACCACCGTGCGGGAGGCACCCCAGCGGTTACGCGAATTCTTCGGTGCACCCGCGCCGGAGGACGACTATCGCGACGGTTTCGACCCGGTCGACGATTACGAACCCCTCGTTTCGCCGAGCCGCTCGCGGCGCCGGGGACGCGCACCGTCGGAGAACTATCCGGCCGACGAATTCACCGGTCCGCTGCCGGACCCGGGCGGTGCCGGTGAGCCGCCGCTGCGCGATGCCAAACCCATCGCCGCCGGGGAGGAGAAACCGGCCGCGCGGACGAAACGTAAACCGGCCGCCGCGGCCCCCGTCGACCAGACCCCGCCGCCCCCGCCGGAACCGGAATTCGTACCCGAACGGGTGGCCGAGGGCGATTACCTGTTGCCGCCGATGAATCTGCTCGTCGACGGTGATCCGCCGCGCCGGCGCAGCGCCGCCAACGAATCGATGATCGAGGCGATCACCGAGGTGCTGGTGCAGTTCAAGATCGACGCGGCCGTTACCGGATTCGTCCGCGGGCCCACGGTCACCCGGTACGAGGTGGAACTCGGGCCGGGCGTGAAGGTCGAGAAGATCACCGCGCTGACCAGAAATATCGCCTATGCCGTGGCTACCGAGAACGTGCGCTTGCTCGCGCCGATCCCCGGTAAGTCCGCGGTCGGTATCGAAGTGCCCAACGCCGACCGGGAATTGGTGCGGCTGGCCGATGTGCTGAAGGCGCCGTCCACTCGCAACGACCATCATCCGCTGGTGATCGGCCTCGGCAAGAATATCGAGGGCGAATTCCTGGCGGCGAATCTCGCGAAGATGCCGCATCTGCTCGTCGCCGGTTCCACCGGTTCGGGTAAATCGAGTTTCGTCAACTCGATGCTGGTTTCGCTGCTGCAGCGGGCCACTCCGGACGAGGTCCGGATGATCCTGATCGACCCCAAGATGGTGGAACTCACCCCGTACGAGGGCATCCCGCATCTGATCACCCCCATCATCACCCAGCCGAAGAAGGCCGCCGCGGCGCTGGCCTGGCTGGTGGAGGAGATGGAACAGCGGTATCAGGACATGCAGGCCAGCAAGGTCCGCCATATCGACGATTTCAACCGCAAGGTGAAATCCGGCGCCATCACCACGCCGCTGGGCAGCGAACGCGTCTACCGGCCCTACCCGTACATCCTGGCCATCGTCGACGAACTCGCCGATCTCATGATGACCGCGCCGCGTGATGTCGAAGACGCCATCGTGCGGATCACCCAGAAGGCCCGGGCCGCGGGGATCCACCTCGTGCTGGCCACCCAGCGGCCGTCGGTCGACGTGGTGACCGGCCTCATCAAGACGAACGTGCCCTCCCGGCTGGCCTTCGCCACCTCCTCGCTCACCGATTCGCGGGTCATCCTGGATCAGCCGGGTGCCGAGAAGCTCATCGGTATGGGCGACGGCCTGTTCCTGCCCATGGGTGCCGGGAAACCGACCCGGCTGCAGGGCGCGTTCATCAGCGACGAGGAGATCCACGCGGTCGTCGAGTTCACCAAGAACCAGGCCGAACCGGAGTACACCGAGGGTGTCACCGCCGCGAAAGCGGGGGAGAAGAAGGATGTCGACCCGGATATCGGGGAGGATCTCGATGTCTTCCTGCAGGCGGTGGAGCTGGTGGTCACCTCGCAGTTCGGGTCCACCTCCATGCTGCAGCGCAAACTGCGGGTCGGGTTCGCCAAGGCGGGGCGGTTGATGGATCTGATGGAGACCCGGGGCGTGGTGGGTCCGAGTGAGGGGTCCAAGGCGCGGGATGTACTCGTGAAACCGGACGAGCTGGACGGTTTGCTCTACTCGATCCGTGGCGGCGGGGACGACCCGGCGGAATCCGGGGAGGAGTGAGCGGCTCGTGCCGGTGCGGGGTGTGAGAAGATCACCGGCAACCACCCCGCAACACGACCGAATCGGGCATATCGGGCATGATTGGTGTCATGACTCGCACCGCTGAACGGACCACCGTATGCAGGTAACCGCTCTCGTCTGGGGGATCACCATCGCGGTGATCCTCGGCCTGTTCGTTTTCGACTTCTTCGCCCATGTGCGTACCCCGCACGAACCCACCTTCCGGGAATCCGGATTCTGGTCGGCGGTGTACATCGGCCTGGCACTCGCCTTCGGCGGTGTCATCGCCTGGAAGTGGGGCGGCACCTACGCCGGTGAGTACTACGCCGGTTTCGTCACCGAGAAAGCCCTCTCGGTGGACAACCTGTTCGTCTTCCTGATCATCATGTCCACCTTCGCGGTGCCGCGGATCTACCAGCAGAAAGTGCTGCTGATCGGCATCGTGGTCGCCCTGGTGATGCGCGGTATCTTCATCGCCGTCGGCGCCGCGGCGATCAGCGCGTTCAGCTGGGTCTTCTATCTCTTCGGGTTCTTCCTGGTCTACACCGCGATCAAACTGCTCAAGGAAAGTGGGCACGAGGTCGAGGAGGAACAGAAACGCGACAGCCGTATCGTCGCGCTCACCAAACGGCTGGTGCCGACCACCGAAACCTACGACGGTGACAAACTGGTCACCCGGATCGACGGTAAGCGCGCGGTCACCCCGATGCTGCTGGCACTGCTGGCCATCGGCTTCGCCGATCTGCTGTTCGCGCTCGATTCCATCCCGGCGATCTACGGTCTCACCGAACAGCCGTATATCGTCTTCACCGCCAACGCCTTCGCGCTGATGGGGCTGCGTCAGCTGTACTTCCTCATCGGCGGCCTGCTCGACCGGCTGGTGTACCTGTCCTACGGGCTGGCGGCCATCCTGGCCTTCATCGGCGTGAAACTCGTCCTGCACGCGCTGCACGAGAACAACCTGCCGTTCATCAACGGTGGCGAGCATGTGAGCGTGCCGGAGATCTCCACGGCGCTGTCGCTGTCGGTGATCCTCGGAATTCTCGTCGTCGCGACGGTGGCCAGCCTGCTGAAAACCCGGGGACGCGCCCGTCCGGCTTCGCAGTCCAAGGACTGACCCGCGGCGCGCCGGCCAGGCCGCGACCGCTTACCGTTGTCCGCCGCGCAGGCGGGCAGCCGCGGGAGCGGATCCAGCGACATGGGCTATCGGCTCATGACCGGCCGGCGCGCCACGGTTGTCATTCGGCGAACGCGCCCAGCACGGGCTGCCATTCGACGGCCCGCACCGCATCGATCAGTTTCTCCCGGGCGAACGGGTCCTGCGCCAGCAATTCGGCGAGGGATCCGGCGTCCGGTGCCCGGAACAGCAACAACGCCCCGGAACCGTCCGTGTACGGCCCGGTGCTGAGCACCTTTCCCGCCGCGACCTGGTCGGCGAGCCAGGCCCGGTGGCGCGGGCGGTGGGTGTCACGATCGGCGATCGTGGCATCGGAATAGGTGTAGTGGACGGCGAATATCGGCACGGCACGACTCTAATGTGCGCGCGGTTCGTCGCGTTCGCGCGCCGTTGTCCGCTGTTCCCGGCACCGCGCCCGCACCACCCGGCGGACGCCTGGCCTACAGTCCCGCCACCCTCGAGCGGGTCCGGCGGTTGCCCGCGCTGCCGCTCAGAGGGTGCGCAGCATCCGGGTATTGCCGAGCGTGTTCGGTTTCACATAGCTCAGATCCAGGAATTCCGCGACACCCGTGTCGTAGGAGCGGCACATCTCCGCGTAGACCTCCGCGGTCACCGGCGTGCCGTCGATCTCGGCGAAACCGTGCCGGGCGAAGAACTCGACCTCGAACGTCAGCACGAACAGCCGGCTCAGCTCCAGCTCGCGGGCCACCTCGATGAGCTGTTCGACGATGAGTTTGCCCACACCGCGGCCCTTGACCTCCGGCAATACCGCCACCGTGCGCACCTCACCGAGATCGGCCCACAGCACATGCAGCGCGCCGCATCCCACCACGCGGTCGCCGCGCGCGGCGCCCCACAACACCAGTACGGATTCGTAAAGGGTGTAGAGGGTCTTCTGCAGCAGAAATAGGCCCGCGGGCTTCCCGCCCCGCGCGCCCCCGGGGCTTACGCCCCCCCCGGCCCCGGGCCCTACCCCCCTCGACCGGTACTGCGCGGAAGCGCTCGGCAGGCCTTGCACGAACCCCGGACGACCACCCCGCGACGCGACGCCGGGACAGGCGCGCGGAGTCGAGCGGGCGGGCGGGGTCTGCGGCACACAATCAGACTATCGGTACCCC
>NZ_JARWPM010000284.1 GCF_029869215.1 Nocardia carnea | reverse complement strand
GCCGACGGCCGCGGGGGGGGGGGGGGGCGGGCCCCCCCCCCGCGCCCCCCCCCCCGGGGGGGGAGGGGGGCGCCCCCCCCGGGGGGGGGGGCGGGGGGGGGGGGGGGGGGGGGGGGGCGCGGGCGGCGGGGGGGGGGCGCGCGGGGCCGGCGCGGCTCCCCCCCCCCCCCCCCCGGGGGCGGCCCCCCAACCCCCGCGCCGCCGGAGGCGGCGCCATATACAGCTTCGTAACAACTATCCGATACCGTTCCACTGGCGCTGACCTGCGTCGTACCGCGCCGGGTGGTCGGCAGCCGCCGGGACGGAGTTACGCCTAGCCGACTGGAGGTGCCATGGCCACCGGAGTGTTGACCCGGACTCGTGGACGTGTGGATTCGTTCTTCGGGATCGGGATCCACGGTTCGACCGTGCGACGGGAGCTGATGGCCGGAACCGTGACGTTCCTGGCGATGTGCTACGTCCTGGCGGTCAATCCGGCCATCCTCGGTGATCAGGGCGATGTGGGTGCACTGGGCATTCCCACCCTGGCGGTGTTCACCGCGACCGCGGTCGCGGCGGTGGTGGGGTCGCTGGTGATGGGGTTGTGGGCGCGGTACCCGATCGCGCTGGCGCCCGGGATGGGTTTGAACGCGTTCTTCGCCTATTCGGTGGTGCTGGGGATGGGGATTCCCTGGCAGGTGGCGTTGTCGGGCACGTTGCTCTCGGGCGTGATCTTTTTCGTTCTGGCGATCACCAAGATCCGCGAGAAGATCCTGAACGCCATCCCGTTGCAGCTGAAGCTGGCGGTCGCGGCGGGCGTGGGGACCTTCGTGGCGTTCCTGGGGCTGAAGAGCGCCGGGATCGTGGTGGCGGATCCGGCGACTCTGGTGGGGCTCGGTGATTTCACCGAAGGCACCACGGTGCTGGCCTTGTTCGGGCTCGTGCTCACCGTGATCTTCCTGGTGCGCGGCTGGCACGGCGCGGTGCTGTACGGCATCGTGGCGACGGCGGTGGCCGGGATGATCGCCGGGCTGGTGGATATCCCGGACGGGCTGGCCGCGGTTCCGCAGGGCCTGGACCAGACCTTCGGGCAGGCGATCACCCATCTGCCCGACGCGTTCACCGCGCAGATGGCGGTGGTGGTGCTGACCATGCTGTTCGTCGATTTCTTCGATGCCTCCGGCACGTTGATCGGGGTGGCGAATCAGGCGGGTCTGCTCAATGCCAAGGGCGAACTGCCGCGGGCGTCGAGCGCGTTGTCCGCGGATGCGGTGGGCACCATGGCGGGTGCGGTGATCGGTACCTCCACCACCACGGCGTACGTGGAATCGACGGCCGGTGTTTCGGCGGGCGGCCGGACGGGTCTCACCGCGGTGGTGACGGCTGCCTGGTTCGCGGTGGCGATGTTCTTCTTCCCCGTCTTTTCGGTGGTGGCGGGTTCGGGCGCGGTGACCGCGGCGGCACTGATCGTGGTCGGGGTGCTGATGGCACGGTCGCTGGGCGATATCGATTGGGGCCGGCTGGAGTTCGCGGTACCGGCGTTCATCACGATTATCGTGATGCCGCTGACCTATTCGATCGCCAACGGCCTGGCCATGGGGATGATCTTCTATCCGGTGGTGATGGTGGCGCGGGGCCGGTTCCGGGAAGTGCATCCGGTGATGTGGGTGCTGACGGTGGTGTTCCTCGGATATTTCTTCCTGCTCGCGGAATAGGTTGCGGGCGGGGAAGGTTAGGGTAACCTAGCTTTGGGATTCGGACCTCGGTCCGGTTGTTTCCCGGGCTAACTACCTGCCGGATGAATGAGGGGTTCCGATGACCGTCAGCTCGACACTCGACCGTACCGCCGCCGCCACGACCAGTGAGAAAACCCTGTCCACCGATATCGGGCTGCTGATCCTGCGCCTGGTCTTCGGGTTGCTGTTCGCCGCCCACGGCGCCCAGAAGCTGTTCGGCTGGTTCGGCGGCGAGGGGCTCGCGGCGAACAACGCCGGCTTCGAGAAGATGGGATTCAATCCGGGCAGTCTCTTCGGAACCCTCGCCGGGCTCAGCGAATTCGTCGGCGGGCTGCTGCTGGCCCTCGGCGTGCTCACTCCGCTGGCCGCGGCGATCGTCCTGGGCACCGGGATCGTCATCGTCAACACGGGTTTCGGTAAGGGCCTGCTCGGTGGCTATGAGATGGGTCTGCTCTTCGCGGTGGTCGCTCTGGTAATCGCCTTCACCGGGCCCGGACGGCTCTCCGTGGATTCCGGTCGTCCGTGGGCGCGCAGCGGCCTGACCTGGGGTCTGGCCTCGGTCGGTGCCGCGATCGTGGCCGCAGGGATCACGCTGATCTTCAAAGGCGTGCTGTAATTTCGGCGCCGACTCCGTCGGTGTGCCCGGCTGGGGACGCCGCCGGAGTTCAGACCGTTGCGGCGGCGTCGAGGCGGCGCAGGGCTTTCAGAACGATTTCCGGATCGGCGGTTTCCCAGTACGGGGGGAGGGAGGCGCGCAGATAGCCGCCGTAGCGGGCGGTGGCCAGCCGCGGGTCGAGAATGGCCACCACGCCGCGATCGTCGACACTGCGCAGCAGGCGTCCGGTCCCCTGGGCCAGCAGGAGCGCGGCGTGACTGGCGGCGACGGTGAGAAAGCCGTTGCCGCCACGTGATTCGACGGCGCGCTGACGGGCCGCCAGCAGGGGATCGTCGGGGCGGGGGAAGGGGATCCGGTCCAGGATCACCAGGCTCAGCGAGGGGCCCGGGACGTCCACGCCCTGCCAGAGGGAGAGGGTGCCGAACAGCGAGGTTTCCGGGTCGTCGGCGAACTTCCGCACGAGCGCGCCGGTGGAATCCTCGCCCTGGCACAGGATCGGCGTCTGCAGCCGGGAGCGCAGGGCCTCCGTCGCCGATTTGGCGGCGCGCATGGAGGAGAACAGCCCCAGCGTCCGCCCGCCGGCGGCCGATACCAGCCGTTCGATCTCGTCGAGATAGGCCGGGGGCAGCCCGTCGCGTCCCGGGTTGGGCAGATGTTTCGCGACGTAGAGGATCCCGGATTTGGCGTGGTCGAACGGCGAGCCCACATCCAGCGAATTCCAGCGCACGGTGCCGGTATCGCCGGGGGCCTCGGCGCTGTTGGCCATGGCCGGGTCGACCTTGCCGGCCGATTGTGGTGGCAGCCCCCACGTGCGGGCCAGGCCGTCGAACGAACCGCCGATCTGCAGCGTCGCCGAGGTCAGGATGACGGTGGCCGTGCCGAACAATTGGCTGCGCAGCAACCCGCCGACGGCCAGCGGGGCCATATGCAGCGAGCGGCGGGTGACCCCGCGAACCTCGTCGGCCGATAGCCACACCACATCGCGGCGGGCCGCCGGATCCGGTTCGTCGAACGCGGTGAGGGCGCGGACGGCGCTGTCATGGATCTCCTCGACCGCGGCCACGGCCATGTTCCGGCCCGCCGCGGCCTCCGGGTCCGCGCCGGGCGCGGCGGAACCCTGCGGGTTCAGCGCGGTGCGTGCGTTCCAGGCGGCGTCCCGGATGAGGGCGAGGACCTGACCGATCCCCTCGGGCAGCATTTCCCAGCGGCCCGGACCGAGTTCGTCGAGGGCGGTATGCCAGGCCTCGGCGGCCGCCTCGAGGCGATCGACCTCCTGCTCGTCGATGAGTTTCGCGCAGCGCCGGGCGGCGGCGCTGATGGCCGTGGCCGACAGTTCGGCGGTCGCGACGCCGGTGACCCGGTCGACCAGTTCGTGCGCTTCGTCCACGACCACCACATCGTGTTCGGGGAGCACCTGGATACCGCTGATGGCATCGATGGCCAGCAGGGCGTGGTTGGTGACGACCACATCGGCCTGCGCGGATTCGGCGCGGGCGCGTTCGGCGAAACAGTCCTGGCCGAACGGGCAGCGGGATTTGCCGAGGCATTCCCGGGACGACACGCTGACCTGCCGCCAGGCGCGGTCGCTGACCCCGGGGGCGAGTTCGTCGCGATCGCCGGTCTCGGTATCGGAGGCCCATTCGTTGAGGCGTTTGACCTCGCGGCCGAGCCGGGAGACCGCGAACGCGTCGAACAATTCCGCCTCGGCGGGCTCGTCCGGAACCGCGCTGTTGATCTTGTTCAGGCACAGATAGTTGTTGCGCCCCTTGAGGATCGCGAACTCCGCCGGCCGGCCGAGCGGTTTCGCCAGGGCCTGTGCCAACCGGGGCAGATCGCGGTCGACCAACTGCCGCTGCAGGGCGATCGTGGCGGTGGAGACCACCACCGTGCGCCCGGTGCGCACCGCGTAGCGCAGGCTCGGCACCAGATAGGCCAGCGATTTCCCGGTGCCCGTCCCGGCCTGGACCGCGAGATGCTGTTTGGTTTCGATGGCGTTGTCCACCGCGGCCACCATGGTCATCTGACCGGGGCGCTCCTTACCGCCGAGCGCGGATACTGCGGTCGCCAGCAGGGTCGATACGGGTGGGAGTTCGGGCACTCGGGCAGCCTACTGCGCCGCACCGACACCCGTTCGCGGAGTCGCGTACCACGCGGCCGGCCGCCGCGTGCGGTGGATCGGGGTGTGTGGTCCTTCACAGCGATCTTACCCAGCAGTAAGGTCGGGTCATGGCGTGGAAACCCGATCAGATGCCCGACCAGCGCGGGCGCGTATTCGTAATCACCGGGGCCAACGGCGGCCTCGGTGCCGAGACCACCAAGGTCCTGGCCGGTAAGGGGGCCACCGTCGTGATGGCCTGCCGAAATACCGAGAAGGCCCGCGAAGTCGCCGAGTCCCTCGGCGGTGATATCCAGGTGCGCCGGCTCGACCTGGCCGATCTCTCCTCGGTGCGCGAATTCGCGGAGGAGACCGGCGAATTCGATGTGCTCATCAACAACGCGGGACTGATGAACGTGCCGTTCTCGCGCACCGTGGACGGTTTCGAAACGCAGTTCGGGGTGAACCATCTAGGGCATTTCGCCCTGACCGGGCTGCTGCTGGACCGGATCCAGGACCGGGTGGTGACCCTCGCCAGTATCGCCCACAAACAGACCCCCAAACTGTGGATCGACGACCTGAACTACGAGAACCGGCGCTACCAGCGCAACCTCGCCTATGCGCAGGCCAAACTGTCGAACCTGATGTTCGCCCGGGAACTGCAGCGCCGGCTGGCCGCCGCCGGATCGCCGAAGCGGTCCTACGGGGTGCACCCGGGTGTATCGGCGACCGAACTGTTCACCCGCACCGAAACCCCGCTCGACCTCATCAGTAAACCGGTGATCCGGCTGGTCGGGCACGCTCCCGCGAAGGCGGCGCATTCCACGCTGTTCGCGGCGACGATGCCGGACGCCGACCCGCAGACCTACTGGGGGCCGACCCGGCTGTTCCAGTCCCAGGGTCCGGTGCAGCCCTCCCCGTCGACCCGGCTGTCGAAGAACACCGAGCTGTGGCGGCGGCTGTGGGAAGAATCGGAGCGGATGACCGGCGTCGTCTACAAGCTCTGACCGGCGGCGACGACGGCCACCGCGCCGCGCACCTCACACTACGGCCGATGTAGTAGACGGGTACCGTGGTAGCCGTGTCCGCAACACCCCGCCGCACCGTGCACCGCCCGGCCTTGATCGTCCTGGCGGTTGTGCTCGCGGTGGCTGCGGTGGCATTGGGCTGGTGGCAGTGGGAGCGATTCTCCTCGGCCAGCGGAACGGCGCAGAACCTCGGCTACGCGATGCAGTGGCCGTTGTTCGGCGCCTTCGCGCTGTTCGCCTACTTCCGCTTCGTGCGGTTGGAGCGCGAGGCCACGGACGACGGTAATCCGGCGGCCGCCGGCGAATCCGCCGGCTCGGGCCCGGCAGCGGAGGACAGCCGAGCGACAGACGCGGTGGCGCGGGCCGATCGGCGTGGGGCCGGTGGTGCGGGTGGCCGCCGCCGGGTCGCGGCGCGAGAACCTCGGGAGATTCCGGCCGGATTCCTGCCCGAGCGCCCGCGCGCTGCCCGCGACACCGATCCCGTGCTCGCCGAATACAACAGCTATCTCGCCCGGTTGAACGCCGGCGACCAGGCGGGCAGCGAAGCCCGCGATTCTGAGAGGAGCGCCGGTTGACCGCCAGCGAGAAGACCACCGTCGGCGAAGCGGCTGCGCCCCGGCCCGCCGGGAACCGCAAGATCGCGGGCGCGCTGCTGCGCTACCGCGCCCTCGCCTGGATCACCGGCCTGTGGCTGCTGCTGCTCACCGCGGAGATGATCGCCCAATACGGCTTCGGGGTCGATACGCCGCGGTGGATCGCCATGGTGCACGGCTGGGCGTACTTCATCTACCTGATCCTCACCGCCGACCTCGCGGTGAAGGTGCGCTGGCCGATCAAACGCACCATCGGCACCCTGCTCGCGGGTACGATCCCGCTGCTCTCCTTCTTCGTCGAGCACCGCAATACCCAGCAGGTCAAACGCGATTTCGGGCTCTGAGCCGACCCGCGGAGGAGCGACTCAGCCGGCCAGTGCCGTGAGTGCCGGGAGCAACTGGGCGAGCGCCCGGCCGCGGTGCGACGCCGCGTCCTTCTGCGCCGGGGTGAGCTGGGCCGCGCTGAGCGCACCGCCGTCGGGATGGAACAGCGGATCGTAACCGAAACCGCCGTCACCCTGCGGGGCCCGGGCGATCGTGCCCGGCCATTCGCCGCGCACCACGATCTCCGCGCCCGCCGGGATCACCAGTGCGCAGGCCGAGACGAACCGGGCGCCCCGGCGCTCATCCGGGACATCGGCGAGCTGGGCCAGCAGCAGCGCGTTGTTCGCGGCATCGTCGCCGTGCCGCCCGGCCCAGCGGGCCGAGAGCACCCCCGGCATACCGTTGAGCGCGTCCACGGCGATCCCGGAATCGTCGGCGATACACGGTAACCGGGTGGCCTTGGCGCCGTCCCGCGCCTTCGCCAGCGCGTTCTCCTCGAACGTCGCGCCCGTCTCCGGCTCCTCCGGATACTCCGGCACATCGTCGAGCCCGACGATCTCGAGCCCGGCCACGCCCGCCTCGTCCAGGATCCGGCGCAGCTCGTGCAGCTTCTTGGTGTTGCGGCTGGCGAGCAGAACGCGACGGGCCATTACTTCTTCTTCGCCGGTTCGGGGGTTTCCGGCAGCACGCCCGGGTAGGGCAGCGCGAGCGCTTCCTTCTGCACCGCGAACAGCTGCTCGCAGCCCGCCAGCGCGGAGTCCAGGAGTTTGTCCAGGGTGGAGCGCGGGAAAGTGGCGCCCTCGCCGGTGCCCTGGATTTCGACCAGGGTGCCGGTATCGGTGGCGACGACGTTCATATCCACCTCGGCGCGCGAATCCTCCTCGTACGGCAGGTCCAGCCGGACCCGGCCGTCCACCACGCCGACGCTCACCGCGGCGATCGCGCAGGAGATCGGCTGCGGATCGGCCAGGCCGCCCGCCGCCCCGAGGTAGGTGACGGCATCGGCCAGCGCGACGTAGGCGCCGGTGATGGCCGCGGTGCGGGTGCCGCCGTCGGCCTGCAACACATCGCAGTCGACGGCGATCGTGTTCTCGCCGATCGCGGCCAGGTCGATACAGGCGCGCAGCGACCGGCCGACCAACCGGCTGATCTCCTGGGTGCGGCCGCCGACCTTGCCCTTGACCGATTCCCTGCTGCTACGGGTGTGGGTGGCGGCGGGCAGCATCGCGTATTCGGCGGTGAGCCAGCCCAACCCGGAATCGCGCCGCCAGGGCGGAACACCCTCGGTGACGCTGGCCGTGCACATCACCCGCGTCTGCCCGAACTCGACCAGCACCGAACCGGCCGGATGCGTGGTGAAACCTCGGGTGATCCGTACCTCGCGGAGTTCGTCGTCCGCCCTGCCATCGGCTCGTCTCGACACGGGCTCAGCGTAGTGGGGGACTCGAGCCCACAGCCCGCCCGGGTCCAGGTGCTGCCCGTTTTACGGGACAGAGTGCCGGGCGCCGCCGACCGTGCCCGCCCGGCGGGCGCTGTCCAGTCATACGAGATACATGGAGGTCCGCGTAACCCCGGAACCGAAGGCGACCACGGCGGTGCCTCGTCTTACGATCCCCGCGACGTTTACATGACCCCCGAAACCCGAACGCAACCACGGCGGCGCCGAGTCTTACGAGGCCCTGAGCGGTCCGCACAACCCCGAAACCCGAACGCAACTACGGCGGCGCCGAGTTCACCGAGGCCCTCAGAGGTCCAATAACCCCGGAACCGGACGCGCCCACGGCGGCGCCGAGTCTTACGAGGCCCTTGGAGGGTTTGGCCCGTGCCCGCGGGGGGCGCGCGGGGGGCGGCGGCGGCGAGCGGCGCACCGGAACCGGTCCGCGTCCAGGGCAACGCCCGCGAACCGGTGAGCTTGTTCCAGAACACCTCGGCACCG
>NZ_JARWPM010000283.1 GCF_029869215.1 Nocardia carnea | reverse complement strand
CCTGCCCCGGGCTCCCCTGTGGCTGACTCCCGGGCGGGGGCGGGCGGCCCTCACCTACTCCGCCCGCTCGGCACACAAACCCCCCGGTCTCGCCGCGGGGCGCCTGCGGGGGGGGCCCCCCCGGCGTCTGCTCCTGTTCGGCGGTAAACACCGCGAGGCGTTCCCACCAGTGGGACTAATTCTTGCGGCAGGGGTATCACGGAACGCCCGGACCCGCAGTGTCCGATAATCGCAGTACCGACCAATCGGCATGATTTTTGGGCCCGCCGCGGCGATATCACAGTGACGTAACGGACATACGGCACACCCCGGGCAACTACCGAGGCTGCGGCTCCGGTTGCGCGGCCTGCTCCGGTAGCGCGTCGAAGGCCTGCGCGATCGCCTGAACCCACCCTCGTGGGCTGATACCTTCCGGCGGCGCGATCCACCGGGCATCCACCACCGCGGTCCCCAGCGGATGCTTCGCCCACTGCGCAACTCGCTCGGCCCGCCGCCCGATAGCCGCCGGCGGGTCGCCCGCGGCGGCGAGCTCCACACCACCGCCGGACTGCAGATACAGCGCGTCCATGATCTGCGCGACCCGGTCCGATGCCTTGAGCTGGGTGGACGTCCCGGTTTCCTCCTGGACCACCTCGGGGAAGCGTTTCACCAAGACCTTGTGCAGGGTCTGTACCCGGCGCAACAGCAACCGAGCGCGCAACCACATCTCGACCACGATCCAGACCGCGCCGAACGCCACCAGCAGCGCGGCGATCTGCCACAGCGGCCACGCCCAGCCCGGTTTCCCCGGCTCGGCACCGGGAGCATCGGTGAGCCCCCGCTGGATCTGTCCGGCGGCCAGCCCGATCACCAGCGCGGTCCCCGCGATATAGATGGCGATACCGCGACCGAGCGCCGTCCAGCTCAGATTCCGCAGGCCGGTCACCACCACGAAGATCCCCGCCGCCGCGACCACCGCCCAGCCGACGGTGAAGGACCAGAACAGCGCACCGGCGATCGTGAGCAGACCGGCACCGTATATGGCCCAGGCGATCTGGCGCAGGTTTCGCCGCGAAACCACCGGCCAGGCCGCGGACGCGACGACCGAGGTCGCGGTGACGAACAGCTGCCAGGCCCCCACGACTACACCCTCCGACAACAATCCGCCCGGCAGCCCGCCGGGCAGCAGGTTGTCGATCGCCAGCCCCACATCGGGAATGGCCGCAGTACAGGCGAGTGCCACGGCCGCCACGGCGATCACGATCGCCACCCGCGCGGTGGTCGCGGGTTTGACGAGGACCCGACCCACCCGGGCGCCGGCCGCGACCCAGACAATCAATGCGGTCAACCAGAACGTCATCCCAGAGCCTCATCGAATCGAAGGACCGAGACGCCCGCGCCCCGGCTGTTGAATACGCGCAACCGCGTCATCAGCATGGCGGCGAACGTTTCGGCCTCCCATTCGGCCTGGTCGTCCTCGCCGTCCTCGACGGCGGTCTGATGCGCGCGCTGACTCAGCATGTAGGCGATGAGCTCATCGCTCACCTCGAGGGTCACCTCGGTGGCCGGGGCGCCCTCGTGATCGAAAACGATATGGCCCAATTCGTGCGCCAAAGTATGGTCGCGGCTCGGTAGTGCGCTGGCGAGCACGATGATGTCCTTGGCCGGGTAGTACCGCCGCTGCCCGCAGACTCCCGGGCCGAGATCGGCGTCGGCGATCTCGATGGGCCGGCCGCGTTCGGCAGCCACCGCGTCCACCACCTGATCGAGGGTGGTTGCGTCGGCGTCGGCGGCAATCGCGCACACCGCGTCCACCGCAGCCGCGACCCGGCGATAGGCACGCGTACCCGGTGTTTTACCCGTCGAGGTCCGGGCGTTACCTGTTCCGCTTCGCGTCATCGGATCACGCACCCGTTCCGAAGAATTCGGCGCGCGCGGCGTCGATGCGCGCCTGGGCCTGGGCCGCGCTCTGATAACTCATCACGGCCGAGCCGCCGCCGGCGATGGCCAGCGCGATCAACCCGCCGATCACCGACAGGATCTTGGGTTCGGGCAGCAGATCCTCCGCGCTGGTGGGTCGCACCGTGTGATTCTGCGGCGCCGCCACGACCGGCGCGGTACTGGGCGCGGGTGCGGCCGCGGCACCGGGTGCGGCCGGCGGTGCCGCGGCCCCGGGCAGACCCGCACCGACCGCGACATCCACCGCGCTCGGTGCGCCGCCACCGGCGCCCGCACCGCCGCCACCCCGCGCCGGGAGCCCCAGTGGCGGCCCGACCGGGGCCCGCGGCCCCCGGGGGGGCCGCCCCTGCCGCGCCCGGCGCGGGGGGGGGGGGGGGCGGGCGCCGGGGGCGGCGCACCGAGCGCGGGGGATGTCGCGGTCGGTGCGGGTCTGCCCGGGGCCGCGGC
>NZ_JARWPM010000282.1 GCF_029869215.1 Nocardia carnea | reverse complement strand
GGCGGCCGCCCCCCCGGGGCGGGGGGGGGGGGGCCCCCCCGGGGCGGGGGGCCGGCCCGCGCCCCCCCCGCCCTGTGGGGGGGGGGGGGGTGGGGGGGGGGGGGGGGCCCCCCCCCCCCCCCCAGCCGCGAATCCGGCGGCCGGGACTGGTCGGAACGGACGATCCTCGGACTGTCCGCCGGTAAAGCGATCATCCTGGCGATGGTGGTGTGCGCCTTGGCGATGACGCTGGCCGTGCCGATGCGCACGTTCTTCACGCAGCGCGCCGAAGCCGCCCAGCTGGCGGCCGAGCGCAAAACGCTCGAGGCGGATATCGCCGTGCTGAAGGACCGCCGGGCGCAACAGGAGGATCCGGCCTATATCCGGTCCGAGGCGCGGGACCGGTTACGGCTGGTGATGCCGGGGGAGACGCCCTATATCGTGCAGGTGCCGGGAATCGAGGTGCCCGCTATTCCCGACCCGCAGGCGCCGAAGGCCGAACCCGACCCGTGGTACACCGACCTGTGGCGCAGTATTTCCGAACCCCCACCCACCGAACCCGCAGCACCCGCGCCGCAGCCGGAAGGACCCAGGTGAGTACACCCGACGACCGAGATCTGCAGATCGTCGCCGAACAATTGGGCCGCGCCCCGCGCGGGGTGCTCGCCATCGCCTACCGCACACCCGACGGGCAGCCGGCAGTGGTGAAAACCGCGCCGAAGCTCCCCGACGGAACCCCCTTCCCGACGCTGTACTACCTGACCGATCCGCGGCTCACCGCCGAGGCCAGCCGGTTGGAGTCGGCGGGGGTGATGAAGGAGATGACCGAACGCCTGCACCGCGACCCGGAGTTGGCCGCCGCCTACCGGGCCGCGCACGAGAGCTATCTGGCCGAGCGGGACGAGATCGAATCCCTGGGCACCGATTTCACCGGCGGTGGTATGCCGGACCGGGTGAAATGCCTGCACGTGCTGATCGCGCACGCGCTGGCCAAGGGGCCCGGGGTGAACCCGCTGGGTGACGAAGCGGTCGCGCTGGCCGCCGACAACGGATTACGCGGGACCGCGGTGCCCGCGGACTGGCCGCGATACGAACCGGCGGAAGACGCACCGTTCGCTTCTGAGGAGACACGATGAACGACCGGGTCGCCGCGGTCGATTGCGGCACCAATTCGATCCGTCTGCTGATCGCCGATATCGGCGCCGACGGCACGCTCAGCGACGTACATCGGGAAATGCGGATCGTGCGCCTCGGTAAGGGGGTGGACGCGACCGGGCGGCTCGATCCGGACGCGATCGAACGCACCCGGGTCGCGCTGGCCGACTACGTCTCGCTGATGATCGAGCACGAGGTGCGACGGGTGCGGATGGTCGCGACGTCGGCGACCCGCGACGCGTCGAACCGGGAGGATTTCTTCGCGATGACCCGCGCCGAACTGGGCCGCGCGGTGCCGGGCGCCGAGGCCGAGGTGATCACCGGCGACGAGGAGGCGCGGCTGTCGTTCGCCGGTGCGGTGGGGGAGTTGCGCCCGGAGGACGGGCCGTTCGTGGTGGTCGATCTGGGTGGCGGTTCCACCGAGCTCGTGGTCGGCGACGCCGAGGGGGTGCGGGCGGCGTTCTCGGCCGATATCGGGTGTGTCCGGGTCACCGAACGGTGCCTGCACGGGAACCCGCCCGAGCCGGCGCAGGTGGCGGCGGCGCGGGAATTCGCGACCGAACGGCTCACCGAGGCCTTCACACAGGTGCCGGTGGACGGCGCGCATACCTGGGTCGGGGTGGCGGGGACCATGACCACGCTCGCCGCGGTCGCGCTGGACCTGCCCGAATACGATTCGGCGAAAACACATCTGGCGCGGATCACACTGCCGGAGCTGAACGCGGTCTGCGATCGGCTGATCGCGATGAACCACGACGAGCGCGCCGCGCTGGGTCCCATGCATCCGGGGCGGGTCGATGTGATCGGCGGCGGTGCGGTGATCACCGAGGTGCTGGCCGCCGAACTGGCCGAACGGGCCGGTATCGATGCGCTGGTCGTCAGCGAACACGACATCCTGGACGGCATAGCCCAGTCCATCGCCTGACCGCCGCGCGCGTCGCCGTGCGGTATCGGTTCTGTGCGGGTTGCCACGCGGCCGGTGTGGTTCGTGGCACAGTCGGAGGATGTCGGAAGCACCCTCGGCGGCGGTCGCCGGCCGGACGTTCTTCGGCCACCCGATCGGGCTGGTCAACCTGTTCGGTGTCGAGCTGTGGGAGCGGTTCTCGTTCTACGGGATGCTCACGATCCTGGGGTACTACCTGTACTACGAGACCACCGAGGGCGGGCTCGGGCTCGATCAGGACGCCGCGGTCGGGCTGGTCGGCGCTTACGGCGGGCTCGTCTATCTGTGCACGGTGCTCGGTGGGTGGGTCTCGGACCGACTGATCGGGATGGAGCGGACCGTCTTCTACGGCGGGGTCGTGGTGATGGCCGGGCATATCGCGCTGGCGTCGATCCCCGGACTCGCCGGCGTGGGGATCGGGCTGGTTCTGGTAGCCCTGGGTAGCGGTGCGCTGAAATCGAACGCGTCCGCGCTCCTGGGCACGCTCTATCCGAAAGGTGACGCGCGGGTCGACGGCGGATTCACCCTGTTCTATTTGGGGATCAACCTGGGCGCGTTCACCGGGCCGCTGCTCACCGGGCTGTTGCAGCGCGAATGGGGCTTCCACGCGGGGTTCGGGGCCGCCGCGGTCGGGATGGCGCTCGGACTGATCCAGTACGTGATGTTCCGCCGCAATCTGGGCACGGCCGGCCGAGAGGTCCCCGATCCGCTCCCACGCAAGGCGGTGGGACCACTGGCGGGGGTGGTCCTCGCCGCGCTCCTGGTGATCGTGGGTGCGCTGGTGACGGGGCTGGTCACGATCGGCAATCTGCCCGATGTCACCACCGCGCTGATCGTCGTCGCCGCGCTGGTGTACTTCACGGTGCTGCTCACCAATCGCCGGGTGACCCGGATCGAACGGAGCCGGGTGTGGGCGTTCCTCCCGCTCTTCGTGGCGAATGTGGTGTTCTGGGCGCTGTTCCAGCAGATCTTCACCGTGCTCGCCGTGTACTCCGACGAGCGGATGGACTGGAATATCTTCGGCTGGACGGCACCCTCGAGCTGGATCGGATCGGTGGAACCGGTGTGGATCATCACGCTGTCGCCGCTGTTCGCGCTGCTGTGGACCCGCCTGGGCGACCGGGCGCCGAGCACACCCCGTAAATTCGCGCTCGGGGTGGTGGGGATGGGGGCGGCGTTCCTGCTGTTCGTGCCGCTGGCGGGCAGCACGGGTAAGGCCGTGCCGGCGCTGGCGGTGCTGTTCATCATGGCGGTGTTCGCGATCTCGGAACTGCTGATCTCGCCGATCGGGCTGGCCGTCACCACGCAACTGGCGCCCGAACATTTCCGGGCACAGATGATGGCGCTCTATTTCCTCTCGGTCGCCCTGGGCACCACGCTGTCCGGGGTACTGGCGCGTTTCTACTCTCGAGACGCCGAATTCGCCTATTTCGGGATCACCGGGCTCGTGGCGATCGCGGCCGGCGTGGTGATTGCGGCGCTGTCGTCGTGGATAACCAGATATATGTCGGGAGTGCACTAGCGTTCCCGGTACTCGCGCCAGAAACACGAGGAGGCCGCCGTGACGACCCCGACCAGCCGCAGTTCGCTGTTCCGCACCAAATCGGTGGAGCAGTCGATCCGCGACACCGACGAGCCCGGCGCGAAACTCCGCAAGGACCTCACCGCGTGGGACCTGGCGATCTTCGGTGTCGCCGTCGTCATCGGCGCCGGTATCTTCACCCTCACCGCCCGCACCGCGGGTAACGTCGCCGGGCCTTCCGTGTCGCTGGCCTTCGTGTTCGCGGCCATCGCCTGCGGGCTCACCGCACTGTGTTACGCGGAGTTCGCCTCGACCGTGCCGGTGGCCGGTAGCGCCTACACCTTCTCCTACGCGACCTTCGGCGAGCTCGCCGCCTGGATCATCGGCTGGGACCTGCTGCTGGAATTCGCGCTCGCGGCGTCCGTGGTCTCCAAGGGTTGGTCCCAGTACCTCGGCCAAGTGTTCGACCGGGGTGCCGCGGTGGTCGAGATCGGCGGCGTCACCTTCGACTGGGGCGCTGTCCTGCTGATCGCGATACTCACCACTCTGCTGGCGCTGGGGACGAAACTGTCCTCGCGGGTCTCGGCGGTCGCCGTGGCGATCAAGGTCGGGGTGATTCTGCTGGTGATCATCGTCGGCCTCACCTTTTTCGATTCCGCCAACCTGACCCCGTTCATTCCGGAAACGGTGCCGCACGAGGAAGGCCACGGCCTGACCCAGTCGCTGTTCTCCTGGGTAACCGGCGGTGGAAACAGCAGCTTCGGCTGGTACGGCCTGCTCGCCGCGGCCAGCCTCGTCTTCTTCGCGTTCATCGGATTCGACGTGGTCGCCACCGCCGCCGAGGAAACCAAGAATCCCCAGCGCGACCTGCCCCGCGGCATCCTCGGCTCGCTGATCGCGGTGACGATCCTGTACGTGGCGGTCTCCATCGTGCTCACCGGCATGGTGCCCTACACCGAACTCGCCGGCGACGACGCCACCCTCGCGACCGCCTTCGCGCTCAACGGCGCCGACTGGGCGAAGAACATCATCTCCATCGGCGCGCTGGCCGGCCTGACCACCGTCGTCATGGTGATGCTGCTCGGCCAGACCCGGGTGCTGTTCGCCATGTCCCGCGACGGCCTGACTCCGCGCTGGCTGGCCAAAACCGGCGAGCGCGGCACCCCGGTGCGGATCACCGTGATCGTCGGCGTGGTGTGCGCGCTGCTGGCCGGGTTCGTCGAGTTCGGCACGCTCGAGGAAATGGTGAACATCGGCACCCTGTTCGCGTTCCTGCTGGTCTCCATCGGCGTGGTCGTCCTGCGCCGCACCCGCCCCGACCTGCCCCGCGGTTTCCGGGTCCCGCTGGTGCCCTGGGTGCCCTTCCTGGCGGTGCTGGCCTGCCTGTGGCTGATGGTGAATCTATCCGTCGAAACCTGGCTGCGTTTCGTAGTCTGGATGCTGCTCGGTTTGGTGATGTACTTCGCATACGGCCGGCGGCATTCGCTGCTCGGCAGGTCCGCTTCCGAACAGGGGTGAATGGCGATGCGTCTACCGTGGCGGTGGTTCCGGCGCCGGGACAACCCGGTGGCTCGTGCACCACAACGATCCGATGCCTCGGGTACCGAGCAGGTGGTGGAGTGGATCGACGCCGTCACCACCGGCCTCGCCACCGCTGCGCCCGGCCCGCCCGAGGCGGCGCCGGCCCGGGTCTGTGACGGTATGTTCACGGCGGCGACGATCGTCGCGGTACTCATCGACAAGATTGCCGACCGCACCGAGTACCGGGTGGCGAACAACCGCTGCATGGCTTCGGCGGTGGATTTCATGAAGGTCCTCGGCGAGGACACGTTGCGCCGCTACCGGATCGCCGGGGTGCAGCCCGTCGGCTGGGAGAACCTGGGCCCGGATATGGACGAGGCCCTGATCGCCCGCCGCCTCGGCCAGTTGGGCGAAGCGCTGCAATTGGCGTTGCTGGCGGTGACCACGGACTACGATCTGCCCGATGAGGTCCGCGAGGCGGCGGAGGAATCAGGCCTGCTGGCCGCGGACGTGCTGGTGGAGGCTTGCCAAGCAATTCAGACAGACACCACCATGTGACTCCCAGTTGCTGGGTATTCCGGTACGGGTGTACGAGTCGGTAGTGTGTGGTCCGCACGCCCCCATAGCCCAATTGGCAGAGGCAGCGGACTTAAAATCCGCCAAGTGTCGGTTCGAGTCCGACTGGGGGCACCGCTACGCCGCAGGTAGGACACATTGTCCGAGGTCAGCTGACAGGTCGATCGGGGGTGCCGCCGGACGCGTCCACGTCGGTGAATTTCTGAGTCGCCGGTTCGTTAGGCCTGGTCGGGAAGGTTTGCAACCGGTGCCGTGGGTATCCGCCGGTCGCAACGATTCCCCGGACCGGAGGGCTTCTGCGATGTCGGGCCGAGAACAGCGTTTCGAGATCCCCAGTCGTGATCAACAGGGTAGGACCGGGAGAGAGCCCTTCTACTTGCCGAACCTGATCGCGGGAATCGTTGCGAGTGCCGGGGTGATCGTAGGGAGCATCGGTCCCTGGGTGAGCGTGTTGTTCGTATCGGCGAATGGGCTCGAGGGGGATGGCGTCTTTACGCTGGTGCTCGGTGCGGTGGCGGTGCTCGTGTTGTTCACGATGGTGAGTACTTCCCGGGAGCTGCCGGCGCCGATTCCGTGGATAGTGCCGGGTGCCGCTCTGATCTGCTTGATCGTCGCCATGGTCGATATCGGGGAGATCCTGCGCGGCCGGAGTGACGGCGGCGGGGAGGTCGGTCTGCAGGTCGGGTGGGGGTTGTGGCTGGTCGCGCTCTCGGCTGCCGTCCTGTGTCTCACTTCGACCATGGTGGCGGCTCGGTCGGGCCCGTGGCCACACCGTCGTACGCTCCGGCTCCGGAGCCGACACACAACCGCGGGAGCGTTCCCGCTGCTGCCGATGTCTGCGCACCGGTGCGCGTAACCGCCGAGTTCGCGAATTCGGCTGTCGCCAATTCGGTCACCTCGTGTGAGTTCGCCGAGCAGGTGCGGCTTGCCTATCTGGACCAGCCGGTCCGCGACGGCACCGTATCGGTGGCGGCGAGTAGCCCGGTGACCGGGCAGACCTACCGGATGACCTGCACCGGCGGCTCGGTCGTCGAATGTACAGGTGGAAACAACGCCGTGGTGTACCTGTACTGAAGGACGTTCAGAACTGTAGGGCGGACCAGGGGATGGTGATGGGGAACGGGTGGTCGATGGAGATCGCGCCCGCGTCGGTGGGGGACCAGGCACCGGCCAGGATGTAGTTGGCCCTGTGCAGCACGGTGATCCCCGGGGGCGGGTCGATTTCGGGTACGAGTGTGTAGGCGTGGATATGCGCGATTTCACTGCGCTGGGTGGCGAGGGTGACCTCCCAGTACCACGGAATACCGGCCTTCGCGTAGCGGGCCCTCTTCAGCTCCATATCGGCGTCCGAGTTGGACGGTGACAGGACTTCGCCGACCAAGACGACGCCATCGGAGCGCACGTACTGATACGGCTGGGGCAGGCATCGGCAGATCATGAAGTCCGGGGTGACGAAGTCCGACATCCCGGTAGGCCCGAAGAAAACGTTGGTTTCGGTGCACACCCGCCAGCACTGCTCCGGGTCGGCCGACATGGCGCTGCGTGCGCAGCGCCGAAGTTCGCTCCAGAGCAGGTTCGTGAACTCCTGATGTTCGTGTGGGCCGCGGCGCAGCCACACGACCCGCCCCTCCCAGAGTTCGATGCGCTCGGCGATCTCCTCGGGGAGCTGCCCGAGTTCCTCCCACGTCATGTATTCCGGCAGCTCTGGGCGCTCGCCATCCGGAATCGACATGCGGACCATGGTACCGGCGGAGGGACGCAGATCCAGGTTCGGAAATGGTTCCGTCGGCCGAGCCGTGGCGCGGAGCGCAGGGTGCCGGCACCGTCGCATCCGCTTCGCGAGCAGCCTCGTGCCCGGTGCGCCCTTATCGGCGCCGCGCCCCCGTCCCTCGGATTTCGTTATGACGTCCTTTCGAACCGGTATCGCCTGGTCGTTGCCGCGGCGGGGTGGTTTCGGGCAGGCTCGGTGCGAGATTGTCGAATTCGACGGGTAGGAGAGTATGGGCGGCGAGCGGCGACCCCACATCGTGGTGATGGGTGTGGCGGGCTGTGGGAAGACCACCATCGCCCGCCGGGTGGCCGAGTTGCTGGGGGCGGAGTTCCTGGATGCCGACGATCTGCATTCCCGGGCGAATATCGAGAAGATGGCCGCCGGTACCCCGCTGACCGAGGCGGATCGGGAACCGTGGCTGGCCGCCGTCGCCGAACGGCTGGCCGCGCGGGACACCCGGTATGTGGTGGCCTGCTCCGCGTTGCGGCGGCGGCATCGCGAGCTGCTGCGGGCGGGGGGCGAGCCGGTGGTCTTCGCGCATCTGCACGGACCGCCGGAGGTGATCCGGGCCCGGATGGCGCAGCGCAGCGGTCATTTCATGCTGCCCGGGATGCTCGATTCACAATTGGCCCTGCTCGAACCGCTCGAACCCGACGAACCGGGCATCGTGCTGGATATCGAATCCCCGCCCGAACAGCTCGCGCGGGCAGCGGCCGATTTCTCCAACGATTACCGGAAGGCGGCTCCGTGAGCGCACACCCCAGTTTCGATATCGCCGGCAAGGTGGCGCTGGTCACCGGGTCGAGCCGGGGGATCGGCTACGCGCTGGCGTCCGGGCTCGCCGAAGCGGGGGCGGTGGTGGTGCTCAACGGGCGCGATCCCGAGACGCTCGGGCGCAGCCGCGACGAGATCGCCGGCCGGACCGGTGCGGCGGTGCATATCCGGGCCTTCGACGCGACCGATTCCACGCAGGTGGCGGCCGCGGCGGCGGATATCGAAGCCGAGATCGGTCCCGTGGAGATCGTGGTCAACAACACCGGTGTGCAGCATCGCAGCCCGCTGCTGGAATTCTCCGACGAGGATTACCACCGGGTCCTCGATACCAACCTGTTCAGTGCTTTCTGTGTGGGGCGCGAATTCGCGCGGGCGATGGTCGAACGCGGGCGCGGCAAGATCGTGAACATCTGCTCGGTGCAGAGTGAGCTGGGGCGGGCCGGGATCGCGCCGTACGCGGCGAGCAAGGGCGGGTTGAAGATGCTCACCCGGGGAATGTGCGCGGACTGGGCCCCACTCGGGTTGCAGGTGAACGCGATCGCGCCCGGATATTTCGATACGGTGCTCACCGAGGCGCTGGTCCAGGACGAGGATTTCAGTGCCTGGCTGGCCAGGCGCACCCCGGCCGGGCGCTGGGGACGGACCGAGGAACTGGTCGGTGCCCTGTTGTACCTCGTCTCGCCCGCGTCCGATTTCGTCAACGGCCAGATCCTGTACGTCGACGGCGGTTTGACCGCGGTGGTGTGACAGCCTGTCGCCGTATCCGTTCCGATCCAGAAAGCGCAACGTGTCCCACAGCAGAGCTCCCCGAATCCATCTCGGCCCCGATCACGAGACCGCGCTCGCGGCCGGTATCGAGCGCGGAGGTGGTGTCCTGGTCCCGCTCGCCGAGGCCGAGGCGGTCGTTTGGGCGCAGGGACCCGATACGTTCCCCGGGCAGCTGCCGGATGCGGTGCGCTGGGTGCAGCTGCCTTCCGCAGGGGTGGAACCGTGGCTGGCGGCCGGGCTCGTCGATGATCGCCGCACGTGGACCTCGGCCGCCGGCGCGTATGCCGGAAATGTCGCCGAGCATGCGGTGATGTTGCTGCTGGCCGGGGTGCGCGGGCTCGCGGAGCAGTCGCGGGCGGTGTCGTGGCGGAAGGCCGAATTCGATCCCCGGGTCGGGACACTGCGCGGTACGACGGTGGCGATCGTCGGCTGCGGCGGTATCGGCCGGGCGATGATTCCGCTACTCACCGCATTCGGCGCCGAGGTGCTGGCGGTGAACCGGTCGGGTACCGCGGTGCCCGGCGCGGCGGAAACCGTGCCCGCCTCCCGGACCGGAGAAGTCTGGTCGCGAGCCGATCATTTCGTCATCGCGGCGCCCGCGACCGCGGAGACCGCGCATCTGGTGGACGCGGAGACGCTGGCGCTGATGAAGTCCACAGCCTGGATCGTGAATGTGGCGCGGGGGTCGCTGATCGACACCGAGGCGCTGGTGAACGCGCTGCGTGACAATACGATCGGCGGTGCGGCGCTCGATGTCACTGATCCGGAACCACTACCCGAGGGCCACCCACTGTGGTCGCTGCCCAACGCGATCGTCACCCCGCATATCGCCAACCCGGCAACGGGTCTCACCCGCGCTCTGGCGGATCATGTCGCGGCCAATATCGAGCGGTTCGCTGCCGGGCAGCCCTTGCTCGCGGTGATCGACACCGCGCGGGGGTACTGAGCTCGGTCATTGCGCCCGGCGGGCGGAACTGTTCGCTATATAGTCGGCGACCACCGCGCGCAGGATTTCGCGGACCGCCTCCGCCGGTTTGGACAGTGGCTGGTTCGCCGGGACACCGAGCGAGACCTGCACGGTGATGGCGGGTTCGATGCGGCGCAGTTCGAGGTTGTCGACGGTCATGATGCGCCGCGCCACCGACAGCGGTAACACGGTGGAGCCCAAGCCGTTTCGTACGGATTGTGCCATCAGTGTCACCGATTCCACTTCGCCGACGACATGGGCTTTTTCCAGCGCCCGGTCGTAGGCCTGTTCGACGACCTTGCGGATCGTGTGGGTGGGGCCCGGCAACAGCAGTGGCAGACCTGTGAGCCGGGCGATCGGGACCGCCGCTCCCGTCTCTCCGGGCAACCCGGTACCGGGTGGGGCGACCACCATCAGTTCCTCGGTGAGCAGGGGTTCGAAGGTGACGCCTTTGATGGGTCCGGTGTCGTAGAGCAGGGCCATATCCATCCGGCCGGTCATCATCGCCTCGCTGAGCACGCCGCCGAAATTCTCGTTGATATGCAGCAGGATGCTCGGATATCGCTCGCGCACCGCCATGAGCAACGGCAGGGCGATGGCGTTCACGGTGCTGTAGGGGGCCAGGCCCACCGACACCCCGCCGGCGAGTTCGCGCCCGACCACGCTCACCTCGGCCTGCGCGCTCTCCACCTGCCGCAGGATGATCTGCGCGTGCCGGTACAGCGCGCGCCCCGCCTCGGTGGGTTCCACACCTTGTTTGTGCCGGATCAGCAATTGCTGCCCGAAATGCGCTTCCAGCGCCGTCATCTGCTGGCTCAGCGCGGGTTGCGCGATATGCAGGATATCGGCGGCGCGCGTGATACTGCCGGCGTCGACGATGCGCACGAACGAGAACAAGCGTCGGGTATCCACCTCGGTTCACCTTTCTGGAAGCGACGTTGTCGCACGCCGGGATTTCCACATTGTTGCCGGACAGGTACAGGCCGGTATCGAACCGGGGCCTCCGAATCCGTATCGCTTCCTATCAGTGCTGGTCAGATGGCATAAAGGTTTGTTATCGCCTCACCGGAAACCGGTATTACCCGGCTACCGGATTTACTGCGTAACGTCCGATGAACACCCGGAGTTCACGCAACCGGTACTCGTAGTTTCCTCGTCCGCGGAGGCATCATGGCACCTGCAATCGACCTTGTCGCCGATATCGGTGAAAGCTTCGGTGCGTGGACGATGGGCGATGACGGCGCCTTGCTCGAGGTTCTCAGCTCCGCCAATATCGCGTGCGGTTTCCACGCCGGCGACCCGCGGACCATGGACCGCACCGTCCGGGAGTGCGCGGCGCGCGGTATCGGGATCGGCGCGCATCCCAGCTTCCCCGATCTGGTCGGTTTCGGCCGGCGGGCGATGGACCTCACGGCCGAGGAGGTACGCACGGATGTGCTGTATCAGCTCGGTGCCCTGCACGCGTTCGCCGTCGCGCACGGCACCGCGGTGACCCATCTGGCACCGCACGGCCGGCTCGGCAATCTGGTCGCCACCCGTCCGGACTACGCGGCCGCGGTGGTCGCCGCGGTACGGGCGTTCGACCCGGACCTGATCGTGCTCGCCCAGGACGGCGAACTCGCCGACCACGCCCGTGCGCAGGGCATCCGGGTCGGGATCGTCGGTATCGTGGACCGCGCCTATCGCGCCGACGGCACCCTCGTACCCCGCTCCGAACCGGGAGCGGTGATCCACGATACGGCCGAACTGGTCCGGCGGGCGGTGCGCCTCGTGACCGAGGGGGTCCTCGACGCCGTGGACGGCACCCCGCTGTCGATTTCCGCCGATACCCTGCTGCTGCACGGTGACAATGCCGACGCGGTCACGCATGCGCGGGCCATCCGCACAGCGCTCACCGAGGCGGGTGTGCGGATCGCGCCGCTGGCGGGGCTACTCGCCGACCGGGCCGGGCGGGGGAGCGCCGCGTGTCCGGCGTGACGACGGCCGGGTACGTCGTCACCGAATGCGGGGACAGCGCGGTCCGGGTCGATACGCGGGGCCGCGAACGGGAGGAAGCCTGGCGGGTCGTGCATACGATCGCCGCGGCGCTGGACGGATACGCCGAGCGGTACGCGCTCACCGGAATCATTCCGGCCTATGATTCGCTGCTCGTCGAATTCGATTGCACGGTAACGGATCACGAGTCCATCAAGGAGTTGATCGGGGGACTGGGCGACGGGCCGGCAGTGTCCGCCGCGCCGCGCGAGTTCGACATTCCGGTGGTCTACGGCGGGGAACACGGACCCGATCTCGAGGAAGTCGCGCGGTATCTCGATATCACCCCGGCCGAGGTGATCCGGTTGCACGGGGCGGCACCGCTGACCATGCGCTGTTACGGTTCGCCCGGCGGTGCGCCGATGCTCGACGGTCCCGCCTTCCCGGCACCGGTCCCGCGCCGCGCCGTACCGCGCCCGCATGTGCCGGCGGGCGCCGTGGCGGTGGCCGGCCGGCAGGCCGTGATCTCGGCCCGCCCGGCGCCGGGTGGCTGGCCGGTGATCGGCCGTACCCCGCTCACGCTGGTGGACCCGGCCGCCGAGCCGATCTCCCGGTTCCGCCCGGGCGATCGCTTCCGTTTCCACGCCGTCCCCGCCGCCGAGTGGTCCCGACACGCGGGAGCCGGCCTTGGCTGAATGCATCACCGTCCGCGAGCCCGGTAACACCGTGATCCAGGACCTGGGCCGGTACCGGGCCGCGCGGGTCGGCCAGATGACCGGCGGCGCGCTCGACCGGTACAGCGCCGAGGTCGCCAATGCCCTGGTCGCGAGTGATTCGTCCGCGCCGCTGCTGGAACTGCTGGCCGCGGATTTCGCGGCGGTGGCGAGTACCGATCTGCTCATCGCGGTGACCGGCGCTCCCGCCGACGTCCGGGCGGACGGTCTGCCGTGCCCGCGGTGGGAGCCGTTCGTCTGGCGCGCCGGTACCGAGCTGACGGTCCGCGGTATCCGCGACGGGTTGCGGGTCTACCTCGCCGTGCACGGTGCGATCGCGGCGGAGCGGCTGCTGGGTAGCTGTGCGCCGGATTCGGTGCTCGGATTCGGGCACCGGCTGACGGCCGGGTCGGATATAGCCGTGGAGGTCGACGGCCCGACGGCCGATCACCCGCATTTCCGGCTCCCCGTGCTGCGGTTCGGTGCGCGGCCCGCGCCGTTCCCGGCGGAATGGACCATCGACGTCACCGACGGCCCCGACGCCGCCGAATTCGCAGACACCGGCCGGCGGTTGTTCGAGTCGCCGTTCGTGGTGGGTGTGGACAGCAACCATATCGGCCTGCGGCTGACCCCCGTGGACCCGGCGCAGCCGCTGCCGCGCCGGATGGCCCGCGGGGAAGTACTTTCCCGCGGCGTCCCGATCGGCGCCGTGGAGGTGCCGGCCGGTGACCAGTTGCTGGTCCTGCACCGCGGCCGCGGGGTGACCGCCGGCTATCCGGTGCTCGCCGTGGTCACCGCGGTCGGGCTCTCCCGGCTCGGGCAGGTCAGGCCGGGTCAGCGCGTGCTGTTCCGGCATGTCACCATTGCCGACGCGGTACGTCGCTACCGGGCCCAGCAGGCCGCCATCGAACGGCTGCGCACCCGGGTGGCGGCGGCGTTCGCGGAGCTGCGCATCCCCGTGCACATCACCCCACCGACATCAGGCCCGCCATCCGGCCCCGCAAACCCGCAGAATCACCTGGAGTACCCATGACCGACACGATCTTGCCGACCGGCACCGCCGGCCCCGTGTCCCGGCCCGAAACATCCGAACCGGCGAAGCCCGGCTCACTGCGCCGCGTGGTGCTCGCGGGATGCGTGGGCATCTTCGTCGAGCTGTACGACAACGGCATCTTCGCCTTCATGGCGACGGCGCTGGCGATCGTGTTCTTCGATGTGTCGAAGTCCAGTGACGCGCTGATGCTGGTGTTCGCCGGCTACGCGATCTCGTTCTTCGTCCGCCCGCTGGGCGCGGTGGTATGCGGCATCCTCGGCGACAAGATAGGCCGCCAGAAGATGCTCGTATTCGTCATCATGCTGATCAGCGTGGCGACCGCGGGTATCGGCCTGTTACCGACCTACGCCGCGATCGGCGTCGCGGCCCCCGCGCTGCTGATCGCGTTGCGATTCGCGCAGGGTTTCTCCGTCGGCGGCGAAGCGGCCGGCGCGATGACCTTCCTGGCCGAACACGCCCCCGACGGGAAACGCGGCCTGATCACCAGCTACGCGCAGATCGCCTCGTTCCTCGCGCTGCTCACCGGTACTCTCGTCGCCTTCGCCATGTCCCCGTGGCTGACGGTCGAGGCCATCGAGGGCGGCGGCTTCGGCAGCTGGGCCTGGCGTATCCCGTTCCTGATCGCGATCCCGATGGGTGTGATCGGCTGGTACATCCGGCGCGCGATCAGCGATACCCCGAACTTCGAGAATCTGAAGGAGTCCGGGGGCCTGTCCCGCAACCCGCTGCGGGAAGCCTTCGCCTCCCCGGAACACCGCCGGGCCATGCTGCTGGCGCTGTTCATCCCGCTCATGAACGGGTCCGGCTACTACGTCCTGTTCTCCTACATGCCGACCTTCCTCAAAGGCGACGAACTCGGGTTCTCCACCGGAACGGCGCTGGTGGTCACGGCTGCGAGCCTGGTCGCGATCTCGGTGGCCATCCCGTTCATGGGCGCGCTCTCGGACAAGCTCGGCCGCAAGAAGGTGATCGCGGGCGCCGCGCTGGCCATGGCCATCGGTGCCATCCCGTGCTACGCCCTCATCGCCACCGGTAACTTCGCGCTCGCCGTTCTCGGCGCCTGCATCATGGCGGTGATCTTCGCCGGGCACAGCGCGGTGATCCACATCCTGATCGTCGAACTGTTCCCGACGCGGGTCCGCTACTCGGCCTACGGGGTCGGCTACAACATCTCCTCGGCCGTTTTCGGTGGTACGGCGCCGCTGCTGATGACCTGGCTGATCCCGCAGTTCGGCATCTACGTTCCCGCCGTCTACGCCGTCGTCACCGCGCTCGGCACCTTCGCCGCCGTCAGCACCGTCACCGACCGCGCCCATCTCCCGCTGCGCGACACGCTCTGAAGTCTGGAGACCTCATGCCTGTACAGGATTACCGCACCGCCCTCGTCACCGGAGCCAACACCGGGATGGGCGCGGCGGTCACCGAAATGCTCACCAAACGCGGACTCACCGTCTACGGGGTCGCCCGCGATACCGCCCGGCTGGACGAGGTCGCCGCGGCGACCGGGATGATCCCGCTGCCCGTCGACGTGAGCGATACCGCCGCGCTCACCGAGGCGGTATCGCAGCTCGAGATCGACGTGCTGGTCAACAACGCGGGCGTATCGGCGACCGGCAATATTCTCGACGCGACCCCGGAATCGGTCGACGCGATGGTCGATGTGAATCTGCGCGCCGTCCTGCACCTGTGCCGGCTGCTGGTACCGGGGATGGTCGCCCGCGACCTCGGTCATATCGTCAATATCGGTTCGATCGCCGGGCACTACAACTTCTACGGCCACACCGCCTACCACGCCACGAAGGCCGCCGTGCGCCAGCTGTCGCGGCAACTGCGCAACGATGTGATCGGCAAACGGATCCGGGTCACCGAGATCTGCCCCGGCCGGGTGGAAACCGAGATCTTCGGCCGCAACCTCGGCGGCACCCCCGAAGCGATGCGCGAAGCCTGGGAGACCTACTACGAGGGCTTCGAATCGATCACCACCAAGGACATCGCCGACACCATCGAGTTCGCGATCGACGCACCCCGGCACATGAACCTGGGCCTGATCGAGATCACCCCCACCTTCCAGGTACCCGGCGGCCTCGAATTCGTACGGCGGAACGACTGATGCCGTCGCAGGCCCGCGCGCAGCAGTCGGCCCGGAGCGAGCGCGCCGCGCAGACCATGGCCGTGACGGCACACGCCGCCGGTGACCTGCGGGGGGAGAACCGGCCCACGGTGGGCGACCTTCCGGCGCAGACTCCTGCGGCGGCGTACGGTGCCGGCGATCTGCAGCGGCCCGAGATGGACGATCTGCCGGCAGCGGCTCCGGCGGTGGGGGCGCAGGCCGCCGCTGATCTGCCGGTCGGCAACCGGACTGCGGCGGGTGGTCTCCAGGCGCAGGCTCCTGCCATGGCGGCGCAGCGGGATGGGGCCCTGCCGGTCGAGAATCAGCGTGCGGCGGGTGATCTTCCGGCGCAGAGCCCTGCGGTGGTGGCGTATGCCGCCGGTGATCTGCGGGTCGAGGACCGGCCCGTACCGGCGCTCGGTCCCGGTGAGGCGGTGGTGGAGATCGCGTACGGCGGTATCTGCGGGTCGGATCTGCACTACTGGACGCACGGCGCGGCGGGGGAGTCGATCCTGCGGGCGCCCCTGCAACTGGGTCATGAGGTATCCGGCACCGTCGTGCGCGCGGCGGCCGACGGGAGCGGGCCCGCGGCCGGAACCCGGGTCGCGGTGCATCCCGCCACCCCCGGCGGCACCGCACCGCGCTACCCCGCCGACAGCCCCAACCTCTCGCCCGGCTGTACCTACCTGGGTAGCGCCGCACAGTTCCCGCACACCCAGGGCGCCTTCACCCGGTATGCGGTCCTGCCCGCGCGGATGCTGCGACCGCTGCCCGAAGGGTTGTCCCTGCGGTCTGCCGCCGTGGCCGAACCGGCCGCCGTCGCCTGGCATGCGGTCGCGCGGGCGGGGGAGGTGGCCGGCCGCACCGCGCTGGTGGTGGGCTGCGGCCCCATCGGCGCGCTCGTGGTCTCCGTGCTGCGCCGCGCCGGTGCCGCCGCGATCACCGCGGTCGACCTGCACGATCACCCACTGGATATCGCCCGGAAACTGGGCGCCACCGCGACCCTGAAAGCCGACGACGCGGACGGTATCGCCGCGGTCGACGCCGATGTCGTCATCGAATGTTCCGGCACCCGCTTCGGGGTTGATTCGGCCATCCGCGGCTGCACCCGCGGCGGGCGCGTGGTGCTGCTCGGGCTGCTGCCCACGGGTCTGCAACCGGCGCCGTTGTCGCTGGTGATCACCCGGGAGCTCACCGTCACCGGCTCGTTCCGGTTCAACGACGAAATCGACGAAGTCCTCGCCGCTCTGGCCGATGGAAGCCTGGTCGTCGACCCGGTGATCAGCCACGAATTCCCGGTCGCCGACGCACTGGATGCCTTCGCCGTCGCCAAGGATTCGGCGGCTTCGGGCAAAGTCCTGCTCGCTTTCTGATCACCCGCCACCACCGAAGACTCTGGAGGAACCCATGTCCCCGATCGTTCTCGCCGACCGTGTCGAGCGGATGCGCGAATCCCCGAGCGTCGCCGCCGCGCAACGGGTGCGGGAACTGCGCGCGGCGGGTCGCGACATTCTCGACCTCACCATCGGCGAACCGGATTTCGACACCCCCGGACACGTCAAGGTGGCGGCGGCCGCGGCCATGGACGCCGGGTTCACCAAATACACTGCGGTGAACGGTATTCCGGCGCTGCGCAAAGCCATCGTCGCGCGGACGGCCGCGCGTACCGGCGCCACGGTGACCGACAGCGAGATCAGTATCGGCGGCGGCGCCAAACAGCTGATCTTCCTCGCGCTCATGGCGACGGTGGATGCCGGTGACGAGGTGATCGTTCCCGCGCCGTACTGGGTGTCCTACCCCGATATGGTCATCGTGCACGGCGGGACACCGGTGATCGTCGACTGCCCGGAATCCGATCGGTTCCTGCTCACCCCAGCGAAACTGGAAGCGGCCATCACGCCCGCCACCAAATGGGTGATCCTGAACAGCCCCGCCAACCCGACCGGAGCGGTGTACAGCGCCGCGGAACTGGCCGCGCTCGCCGAGGTCCTGGACCGCCATCCGCACGTACACGTGCTGTGCGACGAGATCTACGACGAAATCGTCTTCGACGGCGCGCCGTGCCCGTCGCTGCTCCAGGTGGCGCCGCGGCTGCGCGACCGGCTCTACGTCGTCAACGGGGTATCGAAGTCCTACGCGATGACCGGCTGGCGCCTGGGCTACGGCATCGCACATCCGCACCTCACCGCCGCCATCAACAAACTGCAATCGCAGAGTTCGTCGTGCCCGTCCTCGCTCAGCCAGGCCGCCGCCGCGGAGGCGCTCACCGGTGACCAGACGTTCGTGGCCGAATCGGTCGCGAGCTACCGGGCCAGGCGCGGGATCGTCTTCGACCTGCTGTCGGAAGTGGAGGGCCTGACACCGGTCCTCTCGCAGGGCACCTTCTACATGTTCGTGGGCTGCGCCGGGCTGCTCGGTAAACGCACCCCGGCCGGGGAAGTGCTCGAAACCGACGGTGATGTGGTGCTGTACCTGCTCGATCACGCCGCGGTCGCGACCATCGCCGGTTCCGCCTACGGCGCCCCCGGCTACCTGCGCATCTCCTTCGCCACTTCCGAAGAAGTCCTGCGTGCCGCCGCCGATGGTATCGCGAAGGCCGTCGCCGCCCTGGCCTGACCGGCCTCGACAACTACGGAGTAACCATGGTTCACGTCACCACCAAGATCGACCGCGCCGACCGCGCCTTGATCGACGAACTCGGCACGTTCTCGGCCGCCACCATCCACGAAGCCCAAGGCCGCAAGGGCGCACTGGATTCGGGGATCAAACCCATCGACCGGGAGATGTCGTTCTGCGGGTCGGCGTTCACCGTGGTCTGCCATCCGCGCGACAACATCATGCTCCAGGTCGCCATCAGCTACGCCGAACCCGGTGACGTGTTGATCGTTTCGTCCGGCGACCAGCCGGCCGGGCAGTTCGGTGACGTCCTCGCGAATGCCTGTGTCGCCCGGGGGATCACCGCCCTCGTCACCGACGGCGGTATCCGCGACTCCCGGGAGATCCGCGAACTGGGGTTCCCGGTGTTCGCCAAGCACATCTGCATCCAGGGCACGGTCAAGGAATCCCTCGGCCCGGTGAACCAGCCGCTGGTCTTCGGCGGACAACTCATCCGGCCCGGTGATGTGATCAAGGGCGATTGCGACGGCGTCGTGGTCGTGGAACGCGAGGAGGTTGCCTCCGCGATCGACGCCTGCCGGGAACGCGATGCCGCGGAAGCGGGCTATATCGAGCGCTACAAGAACGGCGAGACCCCGATCCAGGTGTCCGGCCTGGCGCCGATTCTCGAGGCCAAGGGTTTGACGGTCGACCAATAGATCCGAGCTGCGGCGCTAGGGAGCAGGTAGGACGCCGCCGACAGCGGTGCGTTCGGCCGGCATGGCGACGAGGTCGACCGTGACCCCGGGCCGGACCTGTTCACCGAAAACCGATGCGATCGCGTCGGTGACACCGGAGACGAGCCGGGCCGTGATATCCGCGGCGTCCGGCCGATCGAACGCGGCCGCCCGGATTCCGAAGGTGACGCTGGGTGCGGGCGAATCGGCGAGCTTTCCGCCGATTCCCCACCGGCCGTGTGGAACCCCGACGAGGCGGATATCGACGATATCCCGGGCCCAGTCGCCGTAGACCGCGACGACGGCGTCGGTGAGCTGTTCGATCGCCGCGGTTTCCCGGCCGGCGAGATCGTCTTCCAGCGCGTGCACCGTGAGATGTGGCATATCGGCCCCTTAGAATTGCCTTGGGAAGCAAAATAGATTTGTAAACAAAGGTAAATCCGGAGGTGCTCCGTGTCAACATCCGAGTCCGCCGACGACACGGTCCGGGAGCTGCTGCTCCTGATGCCACGCCTGGTGGGCCGGGCCAAACGGATGCGTCCACCCGAACAACTCCGCTCGCTGGATCTGGCCCCGCGGCATCTGTCCCTGCTCTCGTTGCTGCTGCTGGACGGCCCGCAAACGGTTTCGCAGCTGGCGGAGCGGTTGAGCGTCGCGCCCACCACGGTCAGCCTGATCGTGAGCGAGCTGAGCCGGAAGGACGTCCTGGAACGACGGGAAGACGAAGCCGACCGCCGGCGCCGGATCATCGATATCAGCGATGAGGCAAGAAGTGCTGTCTCGCAATGGCTTTCGCCGGGCGCGCACGCCTGGCGGCAGGCGCTGGAACCGTTGACACCGGCGCAGCGGCGGCTGGTCGTCGACACACTGAACGCTTATGAGACCGCGGTTACCGAACTCTCCGGTACCGCGGACTGACCGGTCCGGTGGATCCGGGAGACCGCGGTAGGTGCCGTCATTCAGTCCCGCCGCTCCGGCAGTGTGAGCGCCAAGACGAATATCGTGACCCCGAGAAGCGCGAGGACAACCAGCGCCGGACTCCAGATCACCGGGCCGCGCGTTCCGGTGTCGTGCCGAATGGATAGCGGCGCGTACCGGTGATGACGTCGGCCGCCTGGGTCACGACCCACCAGGGAGTGCCCGGTTCCAGGTCTTGGAGGTGCGGTATCACGACCGCGTCGGCGAGGTGTTCGAGTGCGTGCTGAACGGCGATGAGTGCCGATAGCACGGCAGGGGCGTCGGTGTGGATCGTATGGACGGTGGTTGCGTGGTACCTCTGCAGCAGTGCATCGAGAACAGATGAGTCGTGTTGGGAGTGCAGAAGCAGAACTGCCCGGATTCCCGTTGCCTTGGAATCGGCGCTGGTGATGTCGGTTTTCATGATTCCCCTCTGTCGTCGAATATTGCCCGCGCCGGTGGATGGACAGCACAGCTCGGCGGTGGAGCGGGGTAAGCATCCGCGGCGAGTGCGTCGAGGGTTTGCCACCCAGGCAAAACAGCTCTGTGGGTGGTCAGGGGCGCTGGGTTACGCTGGCTGTATGGCCTCCGACGACGGTATGGGGCAGTCGCTCCGCCGGATACGCCACGCGCGCGGGAAGTCCCTCGCTGTGGTGGCGGGTTTGGCCGGAATTTCCACGTCGTATCTCTCGCGGTTGGAGTCCGGCGAGCGAGCACTCGATCGACGCTCGTTGATCATCGCACTGGCGGATGCGCTGGAGGTGGCGCCCAGTGAGATCACCCGGAGCGGAATCGGCTTGGGCGGCGAGCTGGACGAGGATCGGTCTCTCGGCGATGTCCGGCTATCGTTGTTGCAGGCTAGTATCGGTGCTTCCGGCGGGGAAATCGTGGCGGCCCCGGTCTTGAAAACCCGTGCGAATGCGGTGCTGGAGGCGCAACGCCGGTGTGACTATTCGCTGGTCGGTTCGGAACTGCCGAGTTTGGTTCGCGATCTGCACACCTCGATAGCTGCCGGCCGGGATGATGAGGACCTCCTGAAACTCGCGGTGCTCACGCATGTGCAGGGCACCCAGGCATGGTTGTCCGATATCGGCGCGGGGCCCGATCTCGCATGGCAGGCGACAGTGCTGGCCCGCCAAGCTGCCGAGCGTCTGGACGATCCGCTGTTCGGTGCCGTGAGCGCCTTCGGAACCACCTTCGGCCTGCTTTCCGCCGGGGGTTTCGATGCGATTCGGGCGCTGCTGGCAGCCGCTGAACCCGGAACCGCGACAACTGAAGCAATGCAGGTTTCCGGAATGCTCGCGCTGACCAACGCTCTCGTCGCCGCTGCCCAAGGCAACGCTGGTGAGCGCCGTGCGGCCCTCGAACACGCCGCCGATCTGGCCGTGCACACCGGCGACGCCAACGCAATGTGGTTCGGCTTCGGCCCCTCGAATGTCGGCATCTGGCAGATGTCGGTGGCACTCGAGGCCGGGGAGCATCAGGAAGCGGCCGCAATAGCCGAAACCGTCGATCCCCGAGCGCTTTCCGCGACCAGGCAGGCGGCGTACTACCGCGAATACGGACGCGCGCTCGCCCGGCTGCCGAAGCGGCAGACCGAAGCAGTGCTGATGCTTCGTCGCGCCGAGAAGATCTCGCCTGCGCGGATCCATCGACATCCGTTCATGCGCGCTGTCCTCACCGAGTTGTTGGCGCGAGCGAAGAAAGACGCGGTGGGGCGTGAGTTGCGCGGAATGGCATATCGGTCGGGGTTGCCCCTGTAGGCCGGCAGCGGTTCGTCCCCGACCTGCTCAACTTGGAGTGGGCTACCTGGTATGTCGCGGAGTTCGCGTGCGCGCTGGCCGGTATGGGGGAACCGGAGGCGGCGTGCCGGAAGGCGTCGCAGGCTGTTCGAGTCACGATCGATACGCCCGGCTTCCGGCTGCCGGGTTTCCTCGTTGACCTCCATCGGCAGATGTCGGCCAAGTGGCCCCGCAATTCTGCGGTCCGAGAACTCGGAGAAGAGCTGCGCCGGGTCGGTTCGCACACGGGCGCAGAAGGATGCGGTGGGGCGTAGATTCGCGGGATCGCGCTCGGTCGGGTCCGGTCTGCCGCTGTACCCCTGCGACCGTGCAGGTGTTCACCGATGTGACGAGTCGCCGTGGGTGGTCCGGCGACTCGGGAGGAGCCGTGCCGTAGTGGTTCAAACGCGGACCAATGGTTCGGTTCGATTCGTCGGCGCTCGAGCCGGGGTTTCGGGTTCGGAATCCGGACTGTCGCTATCCGGCAGCGGCCGACGGCGGGCATAGAGCAGTTGCAGCCCACCGATTCCGAGCAGGCCGAGGATGAAAGTGGTTGTCCCCAGGTACATACCCGGCGGCCGCCAGGTGACCTCTAGTTCGGCGTTCTCGGTGCCGGGCGGTATTTCCACCGAGACGAAGATGTCGTCGAGGGCCTCGTGCCGGTGCTCCCGGCCCTCGAGTGTGGCCCGGTAGCCGGGCCAGGCCAGGCGCGCGAAGGTGATTCGTCCGCCGTGCGCCGAGGAGACCCGCACGGTGCTGGTGTTCTCGGTTTCCGATACCGAGACGGCTTCGACGCCTTCGGTGTGGGCGATCCGGCCGTCGGTCGCGGAGATCGGGCCGCCGTCGCGTTCCAGTACCCAGATCCATTTGTCGTTCGGCGGGTAGTCGACCCAGTGCCAGCCCGGTGGGGGTGGGGTGTCGCGGGCGTCGGGGTAGACCAGGCGCATCAGGGTTACCCGGTCGACCTTCATGAGGTCGACCAGCGGTTCGCCCGTCACCGGTTCCGGCGCGAAGATCTCGGCGAAGGCTTCCGGGCAGGTGCTGCCCTCCCAGCGCATACAGGTGCGTTCCGAGAATGCGCGGTGGCCGATGGGGGTGTAGCCGTTGACGTAGTCGAGGTCGAGGTCCGCGGCGTAGAAACCGACCACCAGTGAGCTGTAGACGCCGGTGAGGTCCTTGGCGTCGCCCGGAAAGATGGAACTGTTGCCGAGTTGCAGTGTGGTGCCGGTGAAGTCCGGGAAGAGGGCCTGTGCGTCGGAGCGGCGTTCCGGGAGATTCCACGACATCGGATGTGGGTACGAGCTGTCCACCTGGTAGTAGGCGATCGGGGCGACGGTGACGAGTAGGGCCGCGCAGGCCGCGGTCCGGCCCCATTTCGCGAACAGCGCCACCACAGCGACCCCTAGGAGCACGACGGTCGCGGCGGCGCCGATATGTGTCCAGATGCGGTCGCTCGGTGCCGCCGAGACCGACCGCACCAGCAGGAGCAGCACCAGAAGCCCGGCCGCCCCGAAACGTAGTCGCGGATTCGTCAGGGTCCCGTGGCGGCTCAGCAGGACGCAGCACAGCACGAGCAGCGCAAGGGCGAGCATCGGCAGTACCCGCGCCGGCCAGCGCAGCGGCCCGAATGCGGCCGGGCCGGCCGTCCACATCAGTGCGCTACCGGCGAAGATCACCGCCCCGGCGGACTCCCGGAAGGTCTGCGCGGTGGCCTTCCAATCGATGAACGCCAGCGCGGGGATCAGGAACCAGGCGATATAGACGATCGGGAACGGCTGGATCAGGCCGAACCACGAGTTGAACGACGGCAGGGTGCTCGGCAGGCTCGCGTTCAGCGATTCCGACCATGGCACGGTCATGAAACCGTCGTTGTTGATCATGTCGTCGGCGGTGCGCCAGGTCACCTCGGCCGAGAGTATTCCGGGCAGGTAGGTGAGCAGGCCGGCCGCACCGGCGCAGCCGGCGGCGAGCAGCAGTCGTACCGACGGCCACGGTGTCCGGTGATATATCCATTCCCCGGCGGCGACGGCGGTGATCATGAGCGCGGATTCGATACCGGGCCAGACGTATCCCAGGGTGATCGCGAAGAACAGGAAGACGAACACCGGAATCGGCCCGCTCCGGCCGCGGGAGTAACGCACCCCGGACGCCCACGCGTGCGTGAGCCAGGCTGTTCCGGCGAGGCCGAGCACCCAGGTCGCCTGGTCCAGGAACAGCAGCCAACCCGAGAAACAGAACGCGACACCCGCGACGGCCGCCCACGCCGGATGCGCCCGGTACGCCAGGCAGACGCGGAACACGCCGAGCGCGAGCACGATCGAATAGGCGAGCTTGACCAGGGTGGCCAGGACGACGAGGTTGTCGAAGGAGGGTGCCAGTGCGGCGACCAGCAGTTGCGGCGGATTGAACACACTGGCCTGGCCTTCGACCAGGAAGTTGCCCGACATCCACTCTTCCGGGGCGACACCCGGAAACTCACCGTTGCGTAGACGCCGCCCGATGCTCAGCCACAGGGGAACGTACTGGGCTTCGGTGTCGTCGGTGTAGAAGTGCCGGGGGTTGGCGAACAGCACGGCGGCATACCCGGCGAGCACACCGAGTGCGGTCACGGCGGCCCAGCGCAACGTGGTCTTTCGTTCAGCACGCAAACCGAAGTCAGGCACGGTTCTGGGACATTACAGTCAGTGCGTGCGGCGCATGAAAGTGGTGTATGTCTCAGTGCATCCGCGCGGGCTATCGCTCCTCCGGTCGTGTGCTGATGGCACAAGCCGGTCGGACAGCGCTCCACAACCTGCCGACCGAGGCCCGAAGCTCGCGCGACATGCGAGGCAGCCATTCGGGTGGGGCCGAACGCGTCTGCGGGGTACTTTCTGCCTATGACGGATCCGTCGTACAACTATGGACGCCCGGACCCCTACCGGCAGGGGCATCCGGAACAGCGCGGTTACCCGCAGCAGCCGGGGTATCCGCAGCAGCCGGGGTATCCGGACCCCGGCTATTCGGAGCAGCCCGACGAGCCGAGAATCAATCTCGGGCGGCTGTGGGCGGGCGGTCTCGGCACCGCCGTGGTGGTCGCGCTGGTGATCGTGGTGGCGATCATGCTGGTGCGCGGCATCCTGAATATCGCGGTGCTCTCGCCCGAGGGCGCCGGCGCCTACGGCACGGTCTCGACCACCTCGTACGCGATCGCCGGCGCCGCCGCCGCGATCGCCGCCACCGGGTTGCTGAACCTGCTGCTGGCGCTGATGCCCAACCCGCTCCAGTTCTTCTACTGGATCACCGGATTGATCACGGCGCTGGCGGTGCTGTTGCCGTTCACGCTGGTGGCCGGGCTGGACGCCAAGATCGCCACGGCCGCGATCAACCTGATCGCCGGGTTGTGCATCATCACGCTGCTGGGGTCCATCGGCGCCGGCGCGGTCGACCGCCGTCCGCAGTACTGAACCCGCGAGCCCGCAGCCGCCGCCCGGCCCGCCGAGCGGCGGCTCCGGGCCCGGGCATTCCGAAGTGCCCGGCGGCCGCCTCCACCCGGTGTCCGCCGCCCCGCACACAGCAGCCGGCGGATCGAGGTTCCGCTACTTCACCCGGACGAGCTGCTTGCCGAGATTCGCCCCGTCGAACAGCCGTTGCAGGGCGGCGGGCGCGTTCTCCAGGCCGTCGACCACGTCCTCGGCCCAGTGCAACTCGCCCGCGGCAACCCAGCCCGCCAGCCGGGACAGGGCGGCCGGGAACACCGCGTGGTGATCGTAGAAGACGAAACCCTCCATCCGGGCTCGGCGGAACGCCAGCTGCATGTAGTTGGCCGGGCCGGTGCCGTACCCCGCGGCGGTGTAGCCGGACGAGATGGACCCGCACAGCGCGATGCGGGCGTGCGGCGCCAGATTGTCGAGGGCGTTCTCCAGCAGAACCCCGCCGATATTGTCGAATACGGCAGTGAGACCGTCCGGCGCGAACTCGCGGAGTCCGGCGGGGACGTCGTCGGTCCGGTAGTTCAGGCAGGCGTCGAACCGCGCGGTATCGCGCACCCACTCGACTTTCGCCGCCGAGCCGGCCGTGCCGAGCACGCGGGCGCCGATCAGGCGGGCGATCTGGCCGGCGAAGGAACCGACACCACCGGCCGCACCGGTGACCAGCACCGCATCCGATTCCGCGACGCGTAGCACCTCGGTGACGCCGATATACGCGGTCAAGCCACTGACGCCGAAAACCGTGAGCATATGGCGGGGCTCGATACCCGGGGGGACCGGATTGACGCCGAACAGGCCGGTACCGCGCGCGACGGTGTACTCCTGCCAGCCGAGTTCGCCGTAGACCCACTGCCCCTCCGGCAGTTCCGGATTACGCGACGCGACCACCCGGCCCACACCGCTGCCGCGCATCACATCACCGACAGCCACCGGATCGGTGTAGGTCGGGCCGGGGTTGAGCCAGGTGCGCTGGGTGGCGTCGATTCCGAGCCAGACGACCTCCACCAGCGCTTCGCCCGCGGCCGGATCCGGGAGTGGAACGGTCTGCTCGGCGAAGGTGGCGGCGGTGATCTCGGCGACGGGCCGGTCCCGGAGGATTATCCGGCGGCAGGTTCGGGTGGGCACGCGCCAGTCTTACCAGGGGTGGGGGATTTTTCCGACCGTTTTTCCGCGCGACCACCGTGACCTGCGGTTCCGGCAGCCCGGGAGGGTTTCGTTCACGGTGATCGCAACCCGTGTCACGGCGGTGTTCGCGTCGTAACCTCGGATGTCCGGTCCAGGGTTCGGGAGCACACCGTCATGATCAAGTTACTTGTTTTCACCCTTGTGGGTATCGGCGCGCAGATCGTCGACGGCACGCTCGGGATGGCCTTCGGCGTCACCGCGACGACGCTGCTCGTACTCAGTGGTACGGGGGCGGCGCATGCGAGCGCGGCGGTGCATTTCGCGGAGGTCGCGACCACGCTGGCATCAGGTGTTTCGCACTGGCGGTTCGGCAATGTCGACTGGAAGATGGTGCTGCGGCTGGGTGTGCCCGGCGGTATCGGCGCCTTCCTGGGCGCCACCGTGCTCTCCCGGATCTCCACCGAGGCCGCCGCGCCGGTGACGGCCGGGATTCTGCTGGCGATCGGTGTCTTCCTGATCCTCCGGTTCTCCTCCCGGCCGCCGCTGGAATTCGCCGCGTCGGAGAAAGCCGCGCATTCCGCCAAGTTCCTGACCCCGCTCGGCCTGTTCGGTGGTTTCATCGACGCCAGCGGCGGCGGTGGCTGGGGTCCGGTCACCACCAGCACGCTGCTCACCACCGGGCGGTCGGCGCCGCGCCGGGTGATCGGCACGGTGAGCGCCTCGGAGTTCATCGTCTCGGCGTCGGCCAGTGTGGGCTTCCTGCTCGGTCTGGGCTCGGATTTCTTCGACAATCTGCTGATCATCGCCGGCCTGGCGTTGGGCGGTGTGCTGGCCGCACCGCTGGCGGCGTGGCTGGTGAGCCGGGTGGCCCCGGCGGTACTCGGCACCGGCGTCGGTGGCGTGCTGGTGCTGACGAACGCGCGCACGCTGTTCAAGCACTTCGATATCGAGGGTGCCCCGCGCACGATCTCCTACGCGGTGATCGCGGCGGTGGCGATCGCGCTCACCGTGTACGCGTGGCAGAAGTCCCGGAAGGCGCCGGCGGTCGCGGCGGGGGAGTCCGCCGGGGAAACCGTAACCGTGGAACCCGCACAGTCCGACGACCGGCCGCACGACGCGGGCGAGGCGCCGGAGGCGGTGGAGGTGCCGGCCAGATAGTGCCTGCTTCCGGCCTGCCCCCGGCAGGGGACCGACCGGAAGGGTGAGGGCACGGACGCCCGCTCCCGGACCGGCCGTCCGGCAGCGGGCCGTCGGCGTTCGCCCAGCGGGCGCAGTCGTTCGTTCCGGCCCGGTCAGTCCGTCGGCGCGACGCGAATCAGGTTGCCGTCGGGATCGGCGACCACGAAGGTGCGCCCGAACACCGCGTCGTGCGGTTCCTGGACGACCTTCACGCCCTGCGCGACCCACCGCTCGAACCGATCGTCGATCACCGCCGGGCCGCCGGGCATATTCAGGCACAATTCGCTGCTGCGTGGCGCCGGCTGGAGCTGTTCCGCGTGTCCGCTCCACAGCGCCAGGTCGATACCGCCGCCCAGATCGAAGGTGATGAAACGCGGCGATTCGAACTTCGGGGCCATATCGAACAGGTCGGCGTAGAAACGGGCCGAAGCGGAGGCGTCGGTGACGTACACGAGGAACATGTTCGGAGTCGGCATGGTGGGCCTTTCGCGTCGAGCGGACCCGTCGAATATGCCGGAAGGGTGCGGCAAACGGTGTGAAGCCGCCTCCGGTTCGCGCTGTCGTTACCGGTTCGTCAACACTGGCTCTGCGCCGGCGGTGGCGGCCTGGGCGGCGGTCCGGCCGGGCGCCCACGCACCGAGTACGAGCGCCATCACCACGGTCAGTATCCCGAGCGCCAGCGAAGCCTGCTGCGCGCCGTGCACGAAGGCCTCCTCGGCGAAATCGGCCAGCGGCGCGGCGACCGGCCCGGCCCGTTCGGTGACCTCCAGCGCCGCGGCCAGCGAATCACCGACCGGTCCGCGCGCCGCTTCGGGCAGGCTGGGCAGGGCGGGCGCGATGCGGTCGGTGTAGCCGACGGCCAGGATGCTGCCGGAGACCGCGATGCCGATGGCCGCGCCGACCTCCCGCGAGGCATCGTTGACCGCCGAGGCGACTCCGTGCTTCTCCGGGGGCGTGCCGTTGATGATGGCGGCGGTGGCGGGGGCGGTGCACAGGCCGAGCCCGGTGCTCAGGATCAGTAGCGGCCACAGGACGTCGAGGTAGGTGCTGTCCACCGTGGTTCGCGAAACCAGGATGAGCGCGGTGCCCACACACAGCAGCCCGATCAGGGTCGGCCACCGCAGCCCGAATCGTTCGGCCAGTCGCGGCGCGAAGATCGAGATACCGATCAGCGGGGCGATCATCGGTGCCATGGCCACCGCCGACATGAGCGGCGAATAGCCGAAGATCAACTGCATGTACTGCACGAACAGCAGGAAGTAGCCGAACGCCACCAGGAACTGCACCCCGACGCTCACCGCGCCGCTGCCGAAACCACGGTCGGCGAACAGGCGCACATCCAGCAGTGGATGCGCTACCCGCAATTCGACCGTCGCGAATCCGACCCCGGCCAGGAAGCCGGCGACGAAGAGTCCGAGCACCACCGGATCCGTCCAGCCCCGCACCGGCGCCTCGATGGCCCCGACCACGACCGCTCCGACGGCGATGGATGCGGTGATTCCGCCCCAGAAGTCCAGCGGCGGGCGCGTTTCGTCCACCGATTCGGGCACCGTGCACCCCGCGATCGCCAGCACCGTTCCGGCGACGGTCATCGCCAGGAAGATCGCCTGCCAGGACCAGACCTGCAGCAGCAGACCGGAACCGAGAATGCCCAGCACGGCACCGCCGCTCACCACACCCGCCCACAGCCCCACCGCGACCCCGCGTTTCTCGGCGGGGAAACCACCGGTCAGCAGTGAGAGCGTGGACGGCATGACCAGTGCCGCGCCCACCCCCGCGACGGCCCGGGAGGCGATGATCCACTGCGGCTCGTCCAAGGCGAGCGGCACCGCTGACGCGAGCGCGAAAACGACCAGCCCGGCCACCATCATGATCCGGCGCCCGAACCGGTCGCCCAGGGCTCCGGAGAACAGGACCAGGCAGGCCAGCGCAAGGGTGTAACCGTCGACGACCCAGGTGAGTTGTTGCTGCGTGGCGCCGGTATCGGCGGCGATTTCCGGCAGTGCGGTGTAGAGCGCGGCCATCGCGGCGATCGCCAGTGCGACGGCCATGGAGGACAAGGTCAGCAGCCAGATATGTGCCCGGGACAGGCGCGTGTTCGCGGACGTCATGGTCACCTCTCGACGGCAGGAGACAAGCATCTGCTTCTCGAAAGATCAGAGCACAATTCACCTGCTGGGCAGTCGGTGATCTCCGTCACGATATCGTTCGGGCAGGTCCCCCCGCTGTCAGTAGGTGCTGGGCGGGAGCGCCGAGATGCCCGGCGGCGGCGGTGGCGCCGCCCTGTCGTGAGCCGCCCGGCGCGTTCGGCGTCGCTACGCTGGGGCGGGTGAAGGCAGATTCCGCGCTCCTGGTCCCGGTCGCCGCCGAATTGGACGACCTCACCTGCCGCGGGCCGGAAACGGACCCGGCCGACGCCGGTGTGGACGCGGCGGATATCGCCGCCATCTGGGAGTCGGTACGCGCCTGGTACCGGCTGGGCAGCACGCCGGCGATCCAGGTCTGCCTGCGGCGCAACGGCAGGGTCGTGCTGAACCGCGCGATCGGGCACGGCTGGGGCAACGCGCCGGGCGACGAGCCGGAGACCGAGCGGATCCCGGTGACCACGGAATCCCCGTTCTGCGGATTCTCCACCGCCAAAGGCGTTTCCGCCGCGGTGATCTTCGCGCTGATCGAGCAGGGCGCCTTCGGATTCGACGACCGCGTCAGCGAGTACATCCCCGAGTTCGCGGCCAACGGCAAAGCGGCGATCACCATCGGCCAAGTGCTCGCGCATACCGCCGGGGTTCCGTTCGTCACCCCGCCCTATCGCGGTCACGACATGGTGTTCGACGAGGAGCTGTGCCTGCGGGGCCTGGTGGATCTGAAACCCAGCTATCCGCCGGGTCGTTTCCGTGTCTACCACGCGCTCACCAGCGGTTTGATCCAGCGGCTGCTGGTACAGCGAGCTACCGGGAAACGGATCCGGGAACATCTGGCCGAACGGGTCCTGGACCCGCTGGGTTTCCGGTGGACGAATCTGGGTGTGCGCCCCGAGGACGTGGACGCGGTGGTGCCGAGCGTGAAAACCGGGCCACCGCCGTCGCGGCTGGCATCGTTCGTCGCGGGTAAGGCGCTCGGCGGCGGATTCGCCAAGGACGCGGTGAACCGCGAATCCAACCGCTCTTTCCTCACCGCCGAACTGCCCTCGGGCAACCTCGTGACGACCGCCGCCGAACTGTCTCGCTTCTACGAAATCCTGGCTCGCGGCGGGGAACTCGACGGCGTGCGGTTCATGCGGCCGGAAACCGTCCGTGAGATGGTGCGGCCGGCGCCGCGGGTGCCCGGCGTCGCCGGGCGGGTGAGCCGCGGGGGATACGAATTGGGCGGGCGCCGTGCCAAATTCGGCCGCGACACCACCGCGCATTTCGGGCGCAGCGGGTTCACCACCCAGTACGGCTGGGCCGATCCGGCCCGCGGCCTCGCCGGTGCGATCCTGACCAACGGTAAATCCTCACTCGACGGGGACCGGCCCTGGAAGCTGGTAGCCCAGATCTCCGCCGCCTGCCCACCGCTACCGCCGGCGCAGCGAGTCTTCGACCTCTGAGTGTGGCTGCGAGTGATCGTCTGCGGGTCTGCCGCGGTCGCGGACGGTCCGGTGTTCCGTGATCACCAGTGGGTCCCGGGCACCCAGCGGGCGGCGCGGCGCAGTACCGTCGCGGTGCCACGCGCCGCCCGCGCGCGCACCCGGGGCAGCGGCAGGGCGGGGCGCGGGGTGCCGGCGGGCTTCGAGACGCCGGTGCTCTCGACCGCTGCGGTCGCGCGGTCGTCGGCTGGATCGCGGACCATGGTGAGTTGCGGCTGGGGGAGCGGCTCCGCTCGTTCGCCGCGAGCGGCGGGGGAGTCGGGGATCATCCGGTAGTAGCGGTGCAGGACCAGGTCGCGGATACGTGGGGCGAACAGCGCGCCGAACTCCCCGAGGGTGCCGACCGGGACGTCGATACGCCGGGGACGCTCGGTCAGGGCGCGCACAATGGTCGCGGCCGCCCACTCCGGGGATTCGGCCGGGCCCTGGTTACCGGTCGGCGCGATCATCGGCGTGCGGACCAGCGGCATATGGATGGTGGTGAAGGTGACCCCGTCGGCCATCGTCTCCACCGCCGCCACCTCGGTGAACTTGTCCAGTGCGGCCTTACTGGCCAGATAGGCGGAGTACCGCGGCGTGGCCACCTGCACGCCCGCGCTGCTGATATTGACGATATGGCCGAATTTGCGTTCCCGCATCTGCGGGAGCAGGGCCAGGGTGAGCCGCAGCGCGCCGAAGTAGTTGACCGCCATGGTGCGTTCGTAGTCGTGCAGCCGGTCGGTGGAGCGGTGGATGGCGCGGCGGATGGAACGGCCGGCATTGTTCACCAGCATGTCCACTCGGCCGTGTTCGGCCAGGAGCTTGTCCAGGGTCGCTTCGACCGAGGCGGAATCGGTGATATCGCAGGGGTAGCCGTGGGCGGCGCCGCCGGCGGCCCGGATCTCGTCGACCACCGCATCGAGTTCGTCGGCCCGCCGCGCGAGCAGCAACACCACCGCACCCTTCTTCGCCACCGCGAGGGCGGCCGCCCGGCCGATACCCGAGGAGGCGCCGGTGATGAGGACATACCGCCCGGTGAGGTCGCGTTTTCCGCGGTGGGTTCCGTTTTCGCTCATCAGCAGCCCCTCTGTGCAGGTCGTTCCCGGCCGAACTTACTCCAAAGTAAGAAAGCGCGCCAGGGTACCTCGGTGTTCGAAAACGGGTTCGATTCCAGCGCTCGAGATTCGAACATATGTGCGATACTTGGTGCATGACGGACGATCGGATGGCGGATATCTATGCCGCGGTGCGGCTCGGCGGCGTGAATCGAGAGGCGGCGCGGCAGGCGCTGCTACAGCTATGGGAGCAACTCGGCGCGGGTGGCGAACCGCTGTACCGCAGCGTGGTCGCCCACCACCTCGCCGATCTCCAGGACACAGCCGAAGACGCGCTGCTCTGGGACACCCGGGCGCTCGACTCGGCCTTCGTACCCGGTGTCCCGCTCGACGACGGGCTCCTCGGCTTCCTGCCGTCGCTGTATCTGAGCTTGGCCGACAGCCACCGGCTGGTCGGTGATTTCGAGATGGCGCGGATGCAGCTGGCGCTGGCCCGCGGGCATGCGAGCGTCCTCGCCGACGACGCCTACGGGCGGGTGATCCGGGCCGGCGTGGACCATGTGGCGATCTTGCTGGACGCCGAATCCACCGAACGGGTGGCCTGCTGAGCGGCGTATGGGATGGAGTAACGGTCCACCCAGCTGGTTGGAGCTGGAACGGGTGCTGTCCGGGCGCCCGAAACCCGACGGCGGCGACGCCCCGGGCTGGAGCCGCAGCCGCGGGGAGTACCGGGCCGAACCGCTCACCCGGCCGGACGGTCCGGTGGTGCCCTACGCGGAACTGCACGCGCATTCGGCGTTCAGTTTCCTCGACGGCGCCTCGCAGCCGGAGGAAATGGTCGCCGAGGCGGCGCGGCTGGGGCTGTCGGCGATCGCGCTCACCGATCACAACGGGTACTACGGTGTGGTGCGATTCGCCGAGGCCGCCGCCGAATACGGGATGCCCACGGTCTACGGCGCGGAACTGACCCTGGTGGAAGATTCATCCGCGGATTCTCCGCCGCGAACCGGCTTTCCCGACCCGGAGGGAGAGCATCTGCTGGTGCTGGCACGGGGGCAGGAGGGTTACCGGCGGTTGTCCCGGCAACTCGCGGTGGCGCATATGGCGGCCGGTGAGAAGGGGATCCTGCGTTACGACCTCGATACGCTCACCGAAGCCGCCGGCGGGCACTGGCAGATCCTCACCGGCTGCCGTAAAGGCCGGGTGCGGCGGGCACTGGAACAGGATCTGGCGGCCGGTGAGCCGCCGCGGCGGGCCGAAGCCGCGCTCCGTGACCTGTGCGAGCGTTTCGGCGCCGACCGGGTCGCGGTGGAACTCACCCGCTACGGCCTACCGGTCGACGACGAATACAACGCCGCCCTGGCCGCGGCCGCGCAGCGGGCCGGGGTGCCCGTGGTCGCGACGACGGCCGCTCATTTCGCGACCCCCGGTCTCGGCCGCCGCGCCGCCGCGCTGGCCGCCATCCGGGCCCGGCGCAGTCTCGACGATCTCACCGGCTGGCTCGCCCCCACCGGCGGCACCCATCTGCGTTCCGGCGCGGAAATGGCCGCGTTGTTCGCGGATTTCCCGGCAGCCGTATCGAATTCGGTGCTGATCGCGAAGGAATGCGCATTCGACCTGAAGTTGATCGCACCGAAGCTGCCGCCGTTCGAGGTGCCCACCGGCCACGACGAGAATTCCTGGCTACGGGAACTCACCCGGCGCGGTGCCGCCGACCGGTACGGGCCGCCTACCCGGAACCCGGCGGCCTACCGGCAACTCGAACACGAACTCGCCGTGATCGAGCAACTCGGGTTCCCCGGCTATTTCCTGGTGGTGCACGATATCGTGCGGTTCTGCCACGACAACGACATCCTGTGCCAGGGGCGGGGTTCGGCCGCCAATTCCGCGGTCTGCTTCGCCATCGGGATCACCAATGTCGATCCGGTCACCAACAAGTTGTTGTTCGAGCGTTTCCTTTCCCCGGAGCGGGACGGGCCGCCGGATATCGATGTGGATATCGAATCGGACCGCCGTGAGGAGGCGATCCAATACGTGTACCGCCGATACGGCCGGGAGAACGCGGCACAAGTGGCGAATGTGATCACCTATCGCGGCAAATCCGCGGTACGCGACGCCGCCCGCGCGCTCGGTTTCGCCCCCGGACAGCAGGACGCCTGGAGCCGGCAGGTGAGCCGGTGGACCGGGGTCGGCGCGGAAACCGGCACCGATATCCCCGCCCCGGTCCTGGAATTGGCCGCCGATATCGAAGGCCTGCCCCGGCATCTGGGCATCCATTCCGGCGGAATGGTGATCTGCGACCGGCCCATCGCCGATGTCTGCCCGGTGGAATGGGCGCGGATGCCCGGACGCAGTGTGCTGCAATGGGATAAAGACGATTGCGCCGCGGCGGGCCTGGTGAAATTCGACCTGCTCGGCCTGGGCATGCTCTCCGCCCTGCACTACATGATCGATCTGGTGCGCGAGCACATCGGGGTGACGGTCGAACTGCACGCCCTGGACCTCACCGAACCCGCCGTGTACGACATGCTGTGCCGCGCGGATTCGGTGGGGGTTTTCCAGGTGGAATCCCGCGCCCAGATGGCGACCCTGCCGCGGTTGAAACCGCGGACATTCTTCGATCTGGTGGTCGAGGTCGCGCTGATCCGGCCCGGCCCTATCCAGGGCGGCTCCGTACATCCCTATATCCGCCGCAAGAACGAACTGGAGAAGGTCACCTTCGATCACGAGGCGTTACGGAACTCGCTCGAACGCACCCTCGGCGTCCCGCTGTTCCAGGAACAGTTGATGCAGATGGCGGTCGATGTCGCCGGATTCACCCCGGTCGAAGCCGATCAACTGCGCCGGGCCATGGGGTCCAAACGTTCCCCGGAGAAGATGGAACGCCTGCGCGGCCGGCTGTATCAGGGCATGCGCGATCTGCACGGAATCACCGGTGAACTCGCCGACCGCATCTACGAGAAACTGCTCGCCTTCGCCAATTTCGGTTTCCCGGAAAGTCATTCGCAGAGTTTCGCGGCACTGGTGTTCTATTCCGCCTGGTTCAAACTGCACTATCCCGCCGCGTTCTGCGCCGGATTGCTGCGGGCGCAGCCCATGGGTTTCTACTCCCCGCAATCACTGGTCGCCGACGCGCGCCGGCACGGGGTCGCGGTCCACGGCCCGGATATCAATGCCAGTGCCGCCGAGGCCACGCTGGAACAACGGGGTACCGAGGTGCGGCTGGGGCTGGCGGCGGTACGCGGTATCGGATCCGACCTCGCGGAAAAGATTGTGGCGGCACGGGCCGAAGGCGGCCCCTACACCTCCTTCCTGGACCTCACCGGCCGGGTGGAACTGACTGTCCCGCAAGCGGAATCGCTGGCCACCGCGGGCGCGCTGGGATCGCTGGGATATTCGCGCCGGGAAGCGTTGTGGGCGGCCGGCGCGGCCGCCGGCGAACGTGCCGACCGGCTTCCCGGAACCGGCGCCTCGACCAGCACCCCCGCCCTGCCCGGGATGAGCGACCTCGAACACGCCGCCGCCGATGTCTGGGCGACCGGGGTCTCCCCGAACAGCTACCCCACCCAGTTCCTGCGCCCGCGCCTCGACGCGCTCGGGGTGATCCCGGCCGCCGGACTGCTCGCGATTCCCGACGGAACGCGGGTGCTGGTCGGCGGGGCGGTCACCCACCGGCAGCGGCCGGCCACCGCCGGCGGGGTCACCTTCCTGAACTTGGAAGACGAAACCGGCATGGTGAACGTGGTGTGCTCGGCCGGCCTGTGGACCCGCTACCGCCGCCTCGCCCAAGGCGCCTCGGCCCTGCTGATCCGCGGCCGGGTCCAGAACGCCGAAGGCGCGGTGAGCATCTACGCCGAATCCCTGCGCCGCCTGGATATGCGCATCGGCTCCCGCTCCCGCGACTTCCGCTGAGTCTTTGGCGTGCTGTGTTTATTGGCGCCGACTTCGTCGGCGCGGGGGGGGGGGGCCCCAGGTGTGGCGCGGCGGGGGGGCCCCCCACGACCGCCCCGGCGGGGGGCCGACGGCGGGTTGACGGGGGGGGGGCGGGGGTGTGTGCAGCCCCCCTGGGGGGGGGCCCCCACGTCAGGTAGCGAGAACAGATTCCCGGCCAAAACCTACTGGCGAGTAACAGCTTCACGCTACCGTTAGGGCTCGAGCGTCAGCCCGGGGGTAGTAAGGAGCCGATATGACGGTCAGTAGTCCGACCC
>NZ_JARWPM010000281.1 GCF_029869215.1 Nocardia carnea | reverse complement strand
CCCCCGCCCCCCCCCCCGCCACCCCCGGGCCCGCCCCCCCGCCCCCCCGGCCCCAACCGCGGCCCCGGGCCGAACCCTCCAAGGGCCTCGCTGGACTCGGCGCCGCCGTAGCTGCGTTCGATGCGGGCCTGCCCGCCGAATACCTGGCTGGACTCGGCGCCGCCGTGGTGGTGGCGGGGTCTGGGAGCTGTGGGGCCTGCGTCAGCCCAGGCGGGCGGGTGGGCGTGTTTCCACGGGGGTGGGGGTCGCGACCGGATTCGCCGAGGTGGTTCGTGGCTGCCGGCGGGTGGTGGCGACGGCGCCCGTCCAGTGGGTGTCCAGGGAAATCCCGGGGCGCAGGAACTCCGGGAGCCAGGGGAGTAGTGGGTCGGGGGCGCGGTCGACGATGCCACCGGCCGGGTCGTCCAGATAGTCGCGGCGGACCAGATCCTGTTCGGGCCGGTAGATCTGGTGGACGATGAGCACGCACAGGGCGATCACCGCGATATCGCGGAGCAGTACGGTCCCGGTGAACCACTGTTCGGGCAGGCCTTTGCGGTCGATGCCGAGGTAGTAGAACATCCGGGGCGCCCAGACCAGGGCGTCGATCGTCATCCAGGCCAGCAGCAGCCGCCGATGCGGGAGGGCGAGCACCGCGATCGGTATCAGCCACAGCGAGTACTGCGGGCTCCAGACCTTGTTGGTCAGCAGGAAGGCCGCGATCACCAGGAAGCACAGCTGGGCCAGCCGGGGCCGGCGCGGGGCGGTGAGCCCGATATAGGCGATGGCGGCGCAGGCCGCCGCGAACAGCAACAGCGACACCAGGTTGAGCACGGTCGGTGCCTCGCCGTGGCGTAGCGTGCCGTCGAACCCGTTCCAGTCGGTGAACGACATCACCACGTTGTAGATCGAATCCGGGTCGGCGTGGCGAGTGGTGTTGAGCCGGAAGAATTCCCGCCAGCCGTCGGGATACAGCAGCGCGATCGGCAGGTTCACCAGCGCCCAGGTCGTCAGTGCGCCGCCGGCGGTGAGACCGGCCGCGCCCAGCGGCCGCTCGGCCAGCAGCCGGATCCGGGCCGGGATCTCGGACGACCACGCGGCCAGATCGGCCGAACCGCGGATATCGCGCAACCGGATCGCGAACTGGGCGCGCGGCATCCGCTGCATCGGGTCGGCGCGCAGGCACAACACCAGAATCGGGCCGAGCAGCAGCAGCGGATACAGTTTCGCCGCGCCGCCCAGGCCGAGCAGCACACCGGCCAGCAGCGGCCGGCGCCGGGCCCAGGCCAGCAGGCCGGTGGCGGCGAAGGCGGTGGCGAGGAAATCGAAATTGGTGAAGGCGTGCACGATCACCAGCGGTGAACACGCCATCAGCACCGTATCCCAGACGCGGCGCCCGGCCAGTACCGCGGTCGCCCAGATGGTCACCAGCCAGGCCATCGCCAGGCCCAGGGCGACCACATTGAAATACAGGACCACCTGCAGTGCCCCCGGCAGCGGGCTCGCATCCCAGGACTTGGCAACCAGCATGGAAACGTACTGGTACAGCCCCGAAAGGACCGGGTATTCCATATGCCGGACCTCGGTGCCGCCGCCCGGCGTTTCCTCCACCCACGATTTCTTGTACGGGAAGGCGCCCTCGTTGAGCCGTTCGGCGCCGTAGAGCGGGACGGTGTCCGAGTAGCACATGGCGGTGTACTGGCGGCCGTTGTTCCAGTCGAGGGTGAGCGCACCCCCGGCCGTGGTGGTCTGCTGGATACAGCCGGCCTTGGCGAACCACCCGAAGGCCAGGAAGATCACCGCGCAGGCCAGCAGCACCCGCATCGGGGTCCAGAACCGTGCCCGCCCGATGAGTGCGTGATCGCCGACCGGGCCACCGATCACCGTGCACAACTGGGCGGTCATCGAATCGTTGCGGCTGGGTTTGTCGCGGGCGTCGGCCGAACGCAGGTCGGGGGCAAGCGGGGCCGGCGCGTCGTATCCGGCGCCGGCGCCCCGGTGGGCGGGCCCGTCTCCGGGATCGTTCCCGTCGTCCGGCCCACCCACCAGTCGCTGCTCGCTCACGGCACCCGAGGTTACCTGTTACGGGCGTACGGTCCGGACCGAGCCGGACCCTCGCGGTGGGTTGCGGCTCGGTCAGCCGCCGTCTCCGGCACCGCCGGGGCCGCCCGGACCACCGGACTCGGTATCTTCCCCGCCGGTATCGGTATCCGTGCCGGGGCTCGGCGCCTGGGTAACGGTCGGCACGGTGCCCTCCGGCCCGGCAGTGGGCTGCCCCGGTAGCGGACCGGCGCCGCTGTCGTTCTGCGGCTGGCCCTGCGGCTGATTCTGGGTGCGCGGGTTGGGCGCCACCCCGGGCACCGGAATGGTGATACCGGGCAGGATTTCGACCTGGCTCGGCTGGATCACCACCGGCGGTTCGAACGTCGGCATGGTCGTTGACGGCGCGGTGTACGGGGCGGTCCACTTGGGGACACCCGCCTGACCCTTGATGGGCGCCGGCTTCGGGAACTTCTCGTTGGGCGTGCCCTCGAGGGCGCCGTCCATCGTGTCCTTCCAGATATCCGACGGGAGGCTGGAACCGTAGATCATCGCACCGCCGTAGTTGCGCAGCGGCGAGTTGTCGGTGGTGCCCACCCAGACCGCGGTGGACAGCGACGGGGTGTAGCCCACCATCCACGCGTCCTTGTTCTCCCCGGTATCGCCGAGCTGCGCGGTACCGGTCTTGGCGGCCGAGGGGCGGCCACCGGCGAGCCCGTGGTTACGGGAGTACGCGGCGATCGGTTCCATCGCGGCGGTCACATTGTCGGCGACGGCTTCCGAAACCCGCTTCTCCCCGGCCACATCGCCGCGGTCCAGCAGAACCTGACCATCGGCTGTCACGACCTTGGTCACGAAATGCGGTTTGTGGTACGTCCCGGAGGCCGCCAGGGTCGCGTACGCCGAGGCCATATCCAACGGCCGGGCCTGGTACTGGCCGAGCACGATACCGTTGTTCGGCCCGGCGCCGCCCGGTTCGGTCAGGGTGGGGCCAAGACCCGGGAGCTCTTCCGGAATGCCCAGTTTATGGCCCATTTCGGCGATTTTCTCCGGGCCGTTCTCCATTTCCAGCTGCATCCGGTAGAAGCTGGTGTTGAGCGACCGTTTGAGCGCTTCGGCGATGGTGCAGACACCGCACTGTTCGCCTTCGACGTTGGTGATCTCGATACCGTTCACCGTGATGGGCGAGCTGTCGTACATCTGCGACAGCGGTTTGCCCTCTTCCAGGTTCTGTGCCAAGCCGATCACCTTGAACGACGAGCCGGTTTGCAGGGCCGCGTTGGCGAAGTCGTAGCCGTACCCGTCCTCACCGCCGTAGTAGGCCCGCACCGCACCGGATTTCGGGTCGATCGAGACCACCGCGGTGCGCAGTTTGTCCGGTTCGCCCTCCATATTCGTATGGACGGAGTCGAGCGCGGCCTGCTGGGCCTGTGCGTCGATGGTCGTGGTGATCTCCAGGCCCGCGGTGTTCAACTGCTGTTCGCTGATCCCGGCCTCGGAGAGCTCGCGCAGCACCTGCGCCTTGATATGGCCTTCCGGGCCCGTGGAATCGGTTTTCTGGCCGGTCTCCGACGACGACTTCACCGGGGGATAGGTCATCCCCGCGCGTTCGTTGCGGTCGAGATTGCCGCCGGCGACCATACCGTCGAGAACATAGTTCCAGCGCGATTCCGCGCCCTCCGGATTCGATTCCGGATCCAGCAGGGAGGGCAGCTGGATGGTCGCGGCGAGAACGGCGCCCTCCGCGACGTTCAACTCCTGCACCGGCTTACCGAAATACGCCTTGGCGGCCGCGTCGATACCGTAGGCGCCGCGCCCGAAGTAGATGGTGTTCAGGTAGGCGGTGAGGATCTCGTCCTTGCTCCATTGCCGGGCCATCTTCGCGGAGATGACCAGCTCGTGCAGCTTACGGGTGATACTGCGTTCGTCACCGACCAGCGCGTTCTTCACGTACTGCTGAGTGATCGTCGAACCACCACCGGCGCTTTCCCGGCCCAGGAGGTTGTCGCGCGCCGCGCGGGCGAAACCGGAGATCGAGAAACCGGGGTTGCTGTAGAAATCGCGGTCCTCGGCGGCGATCACGGCATTGCGGACATGCGGCGGGATCTGATCGATCGTCACATCGGTACGGTTGCCCTGCGGGGGCACGACCCGGGTGATCTCGGTTTCCCCGTCGTTGGCGAGGATCGTCGCGACCTGATTGGTCTTGAGGTCGCCGGGTTCGGGTACCGACACCGTGGAATAGGCAATGAGGAAAACCGTGCTCGGCACCACGATGGCCAGCGCGACCAGTACATAGGCGATGCGGCGCACGATTTTCCACCGGCTCTTGCGTTTCTGTCCCGGACCCCGTCCCTCGGGGCCGCCGGGACCCCCGGAGCGGTTCTCGCCCGGCCGCCGGGGCGGCGGGCCACCACCGGGGCCGGAGCGTACGCGGGAGCGGCCTTCCTGGCCGACCGCGCGACGTTCCCCGGTGTTCGCGCCCGGACGGGTCGCCTGACGGGGGCCGGTCGCGGTGCGTTCGCGCCGGGTGGTTTCGGCCGACCCGGCGGCCGCGGCCGGGTTCGGCATCTTCACGGTGCCCTGTTCGCCGCGCTGCGGGCCCGGCTCGCCGGGCCGGCCCATCCGCTGCGTCGGCTGGTTGGGGGGCTGCGGCCGGCCCGGCGGTGGGCCGCCCGGGGGGGGGCCCGGGCGCGGCGGCGGCGGCGGGCCCCGCGGGGGCCGCGGCCGACCGCCGGGGGGATTTTAAACAAAACCAGGCC
>NZ_JARWPM010000280.1 GCF_029869215.1 Nocardia carnea | reverse complement strand
GCCGCCTCCCGCGCCCCCCCCCGCCCTGCGCCGGGGCGGGGGGCGCCGCCCCCCCGCCCCCCGCCCGCCGACTTTCTGGCGCCCCGGCCCACCGAATGCGCCACCGCGGTCGATCAGATCAAGGAACGGGTCCGGGCGCTGAGTACGCAACTCGGGCAGCTCACCGACGCGGTGCACCGCGACGAGGTCGCCAAGGCGCAGGCGGCGCTGCGGATCGAACAGCTCGAGACCACGATCGCCGAACAGTTCGGGATCGCGCTCGACGATCTGATCGCCGAATACGGCCCTGATGTCCCGCTGCCACCCAGTGATCTGGAGATGCGCGAATACGAGCAGGCCAAAGAGCGCGGCGAACAGGTCAGCGCGCCGGCCCCCATGCCGTTCGACCGCGCCTCCCAGGAACGCCGCGCCAAACGCGCCGAAAAAGACCTGGCGACTCTCGGCAAAGTGAACCCGCTGGCGCTGGAGGAATTCGCCGCGCTCGAGGAGCGCTACAACTTCCTGGCCACCCAGCTCGAAGACGTCAAGAAGGCCCGCCAGGATCTGCTGGACGTGGTGGCCGAGGTGGATGCGCGGATCCTGCAGGTCTTCACCGATGCCTACGCCGATGTCGAACGCGAGTTCGTGCAGGTGTTCTCCGCCCTGTTCCCAGGTGGTGAAGGCCGGCTGCTGCTCACCGACCCCGGCGATATGCTCACCACCGGAATCGAGGTGGAGGCGCGGCCGCCCGGCAAGAAGGTCAAACGGTTGTCGCTGCTCTCCGGCGGTGAGAAATCATTGACCGCGGTGGCGCTGCTGGTCGCCATCTTCCGCGCCCGCCCGTCGCCGTTCTATGTGATGGACGAGGTGGAGGCCGCGCTCGACGACACCAATCTGCGCCGCCTCATCGGCCTGTTCGAGCAGTTGCGCGAGAAGAGCCAGCTGATCGTCATCACCCACCAGAAGCCCACCATGGAAATCGCCGACGCCCTCTACGGCGTCAGTATGCGCGGCGACGGAATCACCCAGGTGATCTCCCAGCGGTTGCGCGGCGCGAATGTCGGCCCCGCACCGGCCACGGTACCGGAGTGATACACCGGGCCGCCTCCAATGTTGCGGTCGGTATGGATGCTGCGGCCGGGCCGGCGCTGCGGTTGGTTGAATGCTGCGGCTGGTTGGGCCTCCGACCGAACGCCGCGACCGGTGGAACGCCGCGCCCGGCCAGGGCGGCGCCCGGCTGGTGCCGCGCTCGGCCGGACAACCCGCCGGGCTCGGCCGGCAGGGCCGGTGGTTTGCGGTTCATCGCGGGCATCAGCAGTCCGAGAACGGTGCGGGCCAGACCCGTCGCCAAATCCCAAGAGTCGCCGTAATCGCGCCGGCGGATGATCAGCCCGCCCCGGACGACGAACCTGGCGTTGATCCACAGGTGGACCCGTACGGGTCCGAGGCGTAGCAGGCTGCCGGTTACGGTCTCAGAGCAGATCGCTGACGTCGTCGGGGACATCGACCGCGTATTTTCGCAGGATCTCCATCGATATCACTTCCAGGGCATTCTCATGGGTCGCCGCCAATACGACCGGCGCGGCGACACCGTCCTCGTGCGCGTGCAACCAGCGCACCGCCACCACGCACCACCGGTCTCCGGGCTGGAGGCCGGGAAAATTGTTCTCCGGGCGCGGTGTGCTCAGATCGTTGCCGATGGATGCCTGATGTTCCAGGAACTCGGCTGTGACGACCGTGCACACGGTGTGGCTGCCCAGATCCTCCGGGCCGGTGCTGCAGCAGCCGTCCCGGTAGAACCCGGTCAGAGGATCGGTGCCGCACTCTTGTAGCGGACCCCCAAGCACGTTTCGATCGGTCACATCGCCGATCCTATTGGCCTGCCGCGAGAACTTCCGCAGGACAAGAAATCTCACCGGCGGTGTTCGCGGGGCTGAGCTGGGAAAGCGCAGCGCATGACCGTACGGCCGGCGGTGGCCGCCGCGCGGGCCGGGCGGGGTCGGTGGCGGCCCGCACCGGCTCTGCAAGGATGGGCGGTGTGAGTGCGCAAGCCTGGATTCTGATCGCAGCGATCGCCGCCGTACTGCTGGTCGCGCTCGTGGCCGGTTTCGTCCGGTACAAACGCGGCCGGGTCTCGCTGACCCAGCCGGCCGAGAAGAAGGAACTGGCCGACCGGTCGGGGGGTTACCAGGCGGCGGGCGGGTTCACCTTCAGTCAGGGCGGCCAGGGCGCCACCGCCGCGCCCGCGCGGCCCAGCCCACCCACGCCGCCGAGTCCCACTGAGCGGACGGATACCGAGGGGCAGCCGCATATCGGCGACGATGCGGCGATCCCGCGCGATGCCCCGCGCCGGGGTATCACCGATATCCCGCTGCCGGACACCGCCGACACCGCCACCGCGCCGCCGGCCGAACCGGAATCGGCACCGGCCGCGCCCACCACGGATTCCGCGCCGACGGTGCCGCCGGAAACACAGCCGGCCGCGCCGGAGGAGAACGGCACGACCGCGGCCCCGGCGACACCCACCGGTACCGGTGCGGCCGCACCCGCCCGGCCGGACGCGGCGCCGCCGAAGGACGCCGGCACCGCGGCACCGGCCGACACCGGCACAACAGCCGGGCAGGACACCGGCACCGCACCGCCATCGGACACCGGCACCACGACCCCGCCGGACACCGGCCGGGCAACTCCGCGAGACGCCGGGTCCACCGCGACCGGCACCCCCGTACCGCCCGCGCCCGAATCCGGGACAACAGCTCCGCCGGAGAACAACCTGAGCGGCGCTGCCTCGGGCGCTACCACCGCCCCGGACACCGGCTCCGCACCGGCGCAGCCCGCCGATCGGTCGGCCACGGCACCGCCCGCGACGCCGCCTACCGGCGAGCCCCCGGTCGTGGCCCCCGATACCGCGGCCGGTGCACACCTCGTACCCGAAGTCGAGGAGATCGCTCCCACCTCCGGCCGGCTGACCCGGCTGCGTGGCAGGTTGTCACGGTCGCAGAACGCGGTCGGCAAAAGCCTGCTGGGCCTGCTCGGCGGCGGCGACCTCGACGAGGAATCCTGGGAAGAGGTCGAGGACACGCTGATCCTGGCCGATATCGGTACCGCGGTCACCACCGTCATCGTGGAGCGGCTGCGGGAGGAGATGGCGGCCCGCAGCGTCCGTACCGCCGATCAGGCGCGGGCGGTGCTGCGCGATGTACTGATGGAATCGCTGCGGCCCGAACTCGACCGCTCCGTCCGGGCACTGCCGCATGCCGATCACCCGTCGATCCTGCTCGTGGTCGGTGTCAACGGCACCGGCAAGACGACCACGACCGGCAAACTGGCGCGCGTCCTCGTGGCCGACGGGCGGCGCGTCCTGCTGGGCGCGGCCGATACCTTCCGTGCCGCCGCGGCCGACCAGTTGCAGACCTGGGGGGAACGGGTCGGTGCGGAGACCGTCCGCGGCAAGGAAGGCGCCGATCCGGCCGCCGTGGCCTTCGACGCGGTGAGTACCGGTATCGCGTCCGGGGTGGACGCGGTGCTCATCGATACCGCCGGCCGGCTGCACACCAAGACCGGGTTGATGGACGAACTCGGCAAGGTCAAACGGGTGGTGGAGAAGAAGGCGTCGGTGGACGAGGTGCTGCTGGTGCTGGACGCCACCGTCGGGCAGAACGGGCTCATGCAGGCCCGGATCTTCGCCGAGGTGGTCGATATCAGCGGTGTGGTGCTCACGAAACTGGACGGCACCGCGAAGGGCGGGATCGTCTTCCAGATCCAGCACGAGCTCGGTGTCCCGGTCAAACTGGTCGGGCTCGGCGAGGGCGCCGACGATCTCGCCCCGTTCGAACCGGCCGCCTTCGTGGACGCGCTGCTCGGCTGACCGGCCCGGTGCCGCGGTGTCCAGCCACCATGACACCGCGGCCGCCGGTTGCCTCCCCGTTGCCCTGCCGGCGACCTCACACACCCCGGTGACCGGCGCGTTCGGCGGCGGCAACACACTCGAAACAAAACCGCGCGATCCATTCACCTAGGTGAAACACCGGGGCGTCACGGATGAAACACCGAATGAGGACCCTTCTGTAGCGGGCCCGAAGTCGTGCAGGCGGCGGGCCGGAAGATGAGGGAGGTAACTGGTGGAAACCGTGATCGGCGCGCCCAATGCCGGCGACACCGCATGGATATTGACGAGCGCCGCGCTCGTCCTGCTGATGACACCCGGCCTGGCGTTCTTCTACGGCGGTATGGTCCGTGGCAAGAACGTGCTCAACATGATCATGATGAGCATCAGCGCGATGGCCGTCGTCACAGTGCTCTGGGTGCTGTACGGCTTCTCGGTCGCCTTCGGGACCGACAAGGCCGGCCTGCTCGGGGATCCGGGTCAGTTCTTCGGCCTGAAGACGCTGATCGCCGGATTCGGTGACGAATCGGCGGGCGTCCCGCTGATCGGGACCCTCCCGGCGACCGTATTCGTCGCGTTCCAGGCGATGTTCGCGATCATCACCGTCGCACTGATCTCCGGTGCGGTCGCCGACCGGCTGAAGTTCAGCGCGTGGCTGGTGTTCAGCGCCATCTGGGCCACCGTGGTGTACTTCCCGGTCGCGCACTGGGTCTGGGGTGGCGGCTGGATCATGGAGAAGGTCGAGGCCATCGACTTCGCCGGTGGTACCGCCGTGCACATCAACTCCGGCGCCGCCGCGCTCGCGCTGGCCATTGTGGTCGGTAAACGGGCCGGCTGGCCGAAAACCCCCTTCCGGCCGCACAACCTGCCGTTCGTCATGCTGGGTGCCGCGCTGCTGTGGTTCGGCTGGTTCGGGTTCAACGCCGGTTCGGCCGTGGCCGCCGACGGGGTCGCCGGTGCCGCCTTCATCACCACGCTGGTCGCCACCGCCGCGGCGATGATCGGCTGGCTCGTGGTCGAGAAGATCCGTGACGGTAAGCCCACCTCGCTGGGCGCGGCCTCGGGTATCGTCGCCGGCCTGGTCGCCATCACCCCGTCGTGTACCTCGGTGAACGTACTGGGCGCACTGGCCATCGGCGTGATCGCCGGTGTGGTCTGCGCCCTGGCGGTGAGCCTGAAGTTCAAGTTCGGCTACGACGACTCGCTCGATGTCGTGGGTATCCACATGGTCGGCGGTATCCTCGGCACGGTGCTGATCGGCCTGTTCGCCGCTCCCGAGGCGCCCGCGGGGGCCGAGGGCCTGCTCTACGGCGGTGATCTGGAACTGCTGGGCCGGCAGACGCTCGGTGCGGTCGCGGTGCTCGCGTACTCCTTCGTGGTCGCGCTGATCATCGCGTTCGCCATCAAGTTCACCATCGGACTGCGCGCCGATGCCGAGGCGGAGTCCAACGGTATGGACGACTCCGAACACGCGGAATCGGCATACGATTTCGCTGCACTGGGTGGTACCGCACGTTCGGCCGGCAAGGAGGCATGAACCCCATGAAACTGATCACCGCAATCGTCAAACCGTTCACGCTCGAAGACGTCAAAACCGGTCTGGAACAGGCGGGCGTATTCGGTATGACCGTGAGCGAGGTCCAGGGCTACGGCCGGCAGAAGGGCCATACCGAGGTCTACCGCGGCGCCGAGTACTCGGTCGATTTCGTACCGAAGGTGCGGGTCGAGGTCGTGGTCGACGACGCCATGGTGGACCGGGTCGTGGACCTGATCGTCGAGGCCGCCCGCACCGGCAAGATCGGCGACGGCAAGGTCTGGGTCTCCCCGGTGGAGACCATCGTCCGGGTCCGTACGGGCGAACGCGGTACCGACGCGCTATAACCCGCTGTCGCGCCGACAGCGGGTGTAAACGACGACAGCGGCCCCGCTCCCACCGTTACCGGTCGGGGCGGGGTCGCCTGTGTGAACGGGTGGTGGTTTGGTTGGGCGAGGACCGGCGGAAACGGGAACACGGGCGGGCCACCGCACCGCAGGGAAAAGCCGCGGAACTGTCGCAGGGGGCCGCCGATCTGGTCCGGGCCCGCGATCAGTTGCTCGGCGGCGGGCAGCCGCGGCATCCGCGCCTCGACGCCGAATCCCTGCGTTCGGCGCTGGTGGACTTGTACGAACTGTGGCTCACCAGTAAGGGCACCGAGATCGGGATCACGCCGGACAGCGGTCTGGCGATCATGGCGGTCGGCGGCCTGGGCCGCCGTGAGATGTTGCCGTATTCCGATCTGGACCTGGTGTTGCTGCACGAGGATATGGACCCGAAACGGGTCGCCGAGATCGCCGACCGGCTCTGGTATCCGCTGTGGGACGCCCACATCAAACTCGACCACAGTGTGCGCACCGTCCCGCAGGCGATGCAGGTGGCCGCCGGGGATCTGGTCGCCGCGCTCGGCATGCTGGACGCCCGGCATATCGTGGGCAACGCCGAACTCAGCGACCGGATCATCGCCGGAATCCGCAAGGAATGGCGGCGCGATATCCGCGGCCGCTTCGACGAACTGGTCGCCGGGGTGCGCGCACGCTGGGAACGCAGCGGCGAGGTCGCCCACCGCACCGAACCCGACCTGAAGAACGGCCGCGGCGGATTACGCGATATCCAGCTGCTGGACGCGCTGGCCATCGCGCAGCTCACCGACGCCATGCCCGGGCTGGGGCCGGACGCGCCGGGCGGCGGTCTGGCGCAGGCACATCGGCGGCTGCTCGACGTCCGCACCGAACTGCACCGGGTCGCGGGCCGGGCGCGCGACCAGTTACGTGCCCAGGACGCCGACGAGATCGGCGCCGCGTTGCGGATCGGGGACCGCTTCGATCTGGCCCGCACCCTCAGCGACGCGGCACGCACGGTCGGGTATTCGGTGGACGTCGGATTGCGCACCGCCGGTAACGCGCTACCCCGCCGCGGCCTGGCCCGGCTGCGGCGGATGCCGGTTCGCCGGCCCCTGGACGAGGGTGTGGTCGAGCACGCGGGGGAGGTGGTGCTGGCCCGCGACGCCCGTCCGCAGCGCGATCCCGGCCTGGTGCTGCGGGTGGCGGCGGCATCCGCGCAGACCGGTCTGCCGATGTCGGCGACCACCTTGAACCGGCTCTCCGAGGATGCCCCCGAACTGCGTGAACCGTGGCCCAAGGACGCCCTCAACGATCTGCTCGTCCTGCTCGGCTCCGGCCGCGGGGTGATCGACGCGGTGGAAGCGCTGGACCGTACGGGCCTGTGGGGCAGGCTGCTTCCGGAATGGGGCGCGGTGCGCGATCTGCCGCCGCGCGACGCCCTGCACATCTGGACCGTGGACCGGCATTCGGTGGAAACCGCCGCCTACGCGAGCGCGCTGAGCACCCGCGTCGCCCGGCCCGACCTGCTGGCGCTGGGTGCGCTGCTGCACGATATCGGCAAGGGCCGCACCGAGGATCACTGTGTGGTCGGCGCCGAACTGGCCACGCAGATCGGCCGCCGGCTGGGGTTGTGGCCGTCGGATGTGCAGGTGCTCAGTGCGCTGGTGCGTCATCATCTGCTGCTACCCGATGTCGCGACCCATCGCGATATCGACGATCCCGCCACCGTGCAATACGTGGCCGACGCGCTCGAACACGATCCGCGCCGGCTCGAACTGTTGCACGCGCTGGCGGAAGCGGATTCGCTGGCCACCGGCCCGGGTGTGTGGGGTGAATGGAAAGCGACCCTGATCGGCGAGCTGGTCCGGCGCTGCCGCACCGTGATGGCCGGTGAGGAACTCCCCGAACCCGAACCCATCCCCGACGCGTTGCTCGCCCGCGCGGCCGCCGGCGGTGTGCATGTCGAATTATCCCAAGGGGAAGGTAAATACAGCTATCTCGCCACCGTGATCGCCCCGGACACTCCGGGTTTGCTGGCCGATACCGCCGGTGTACTGGCGCTGCATTCGCTGCGGGTGCTCTCGGCCTCGGTGGGTGGCGCCGGGGAGTCGGCGATCAACACCTTCGTGGTGACGCCGACCTTCGGCACCCCGCCGGACGCCGGGCTGCTGCGCCAGGAACTCAAACGCGCGACAGCCGGTGAGCTCGATGTGCGGGCGGCTTTGGCCGCGCGCGAACGCGATACGCCCGGCGCGGCCCGCTACGCCCAGGCCGAGCCCCGCCTGCTGTGGACGCCGACACAGGTCGACGGTCAGTTCCTGCTGCAGCTACGGGCCGAGGACCGAATCGGTTTGCTGTCCCGGCTGGCCGCGGCACTGGCGGCCGCGGGCGCCGATGTGCGCTGGGCCAAGGTGGTCACCATGGGATCGTTCGTCGTCGATGTTTTCTGTGTGGATCTGGGCGCGGACAGCGATTCGCGGCGGCGCGCCGCGATCGAAACCGCCGTGCTGGCCGAGGTTCCGCGCCCGGCCCCGCGTAAACCACCGGAGCCGGAACGCACCTGACCAGGACCCGGGGGGAGCGGCGCGGTGCGCGCAGGCCGGTTTCGAAGGTCACCGTTACGCGTCGATTGCCCTGCAGTTGCTAACAGATCCGGGGTCGGGCACCGCCCGGACCATACGATTCGGGAGTCAGCTGTCGCGCTCATGAGGGGAGCAGGTCGGTGGCAATCCAAGTGGTGACTTCGTCGATCATGACCAGCGATATGACCCCTCATATCGCCCGATGTGTGGGTGAGGCCTACTGGGTGGTGACCTGGCTGCCCGGGCGGACACTCACCGAGGACCAGGCGATGGCGGCCATGAACGTGGCCGCCGCCGTCGCGACCACCGGCGTCCCCCCGGACGACGACTGGTCGCAGCTGGATTCCCTGGCCCGCGGCCTCGGCCTCACCGGCCGGGAAGCGGCCTACCTCGTCGCCGTGGAACAGCACGACTATCAGCGCGGTTTCTCCACCCCTGCTCCGGGCTGACCCACCGCGCCGGGTACCGGCGCCGCGACCTTACCGAGTACAGTGCGGGCACCGACAGTGCGTGCCGGGTCACGCCTGGGCGCCCGCTACGCTGGGACCTCCCATTACCCTGGGACTCAGTGATGACACTCGAGATCAGGAGCGCGCCAGGTGTTCGAATCCCTTTCCGACCGGTTGACCGGTGCCCTGAAGGATCTTCGCGGTAAGGGACGTCTGTCGCCGGCCGATATCGACGCCACCTGCCGCGAGATCCGCTTGGCGTTGCTGGAGGCCGATGTCGCGCTGCCGGTGGTGCGCGGTTTCATCGCCCGGATCAAGGAACGCGCCAAGGGCGCGGAGGTCTCCGCCGCGCTCAACCCGGCCCAGCAGGTCGTCAAGATCGTCAACGAGGAACTGGTCGGGATCCTCGGCGGGGAAACCAAGCGGATCACCCTCGCCAAGACACCGCCGACGGTGATCATGCTCGCGGGCCTGCAGGGCTCCGGTAAGACCACGCTGGCCGGCAAGCTCGGCAAATGGCTGCGTGACCAGGGCCACCAGCCGCTGCTGGTGGCCTGCGATCTGCAGCGGCCCGGGGCCGTCACCCAGCTGCAGGTGGTGGGTGAACGCGCGGGGGTCACGGTGTTCGCGCCGCATCCCGGTACGTCGATCGGCGGCGGGGACAACGCGCTCGGCGTCACCGCAGCCGATCCGATCAAGGTCGCCGAATCCGGTATCGCCGAGGCGCGCGCCAAACAGTTCGACGTGGTGATCGTCGATACCGCCGGCCGCCTCGGTATCGACGCCGAACTGATGGCGCAGGCCGCCGGTATCCGCGACGCGGTGCAGCCGGACGAGACCCTGTTCGTCCTCGACGCCATGATCGGCCAGGACGCCGTCTCCACCGCCGAAGCGTTCCGCGACGGTGTCGGGTTCACCGGCGTGGTGCTCACCAAACTGGACGGCGACGCCCGCGGTGGCGCCGCGCTGAGCGTGCGCAATGTCACCGGCGCACCCATCATGTTCGCCTCCACGGGCGAGAAGCTCGAGGATTTCGACGTCTTCCACCCCGACCGGATGGCCAGCCGCATCCTCGGGATGGGCGATGTGCTCACCCTTATCGAACAGGCCGAACAGGTCTACGACGCGCAGCAGGCCGAGGAAGCCGCCCGCAAGATCGGCAGCGGTGAACTCACGCTCGAGGATTTCCTCGATCAGATGCTGGCGATTCGCAAGCTCGGCCCCATCGGCAACCTCCTCGGGATGCTGCCCGGCGCCGGTCAGATGAAGGATGTCCTGGCCCAGGTCGACGATAAACAGCTCGACCGGGTACAGGCGATCATCCGCGGTATGACCCCGGCCGAACGGGAGAACCCGAAGATCATCAACGCCTCCCGCCGGCTACGTATCGCGAACGGCTCGGGTGTGCAGGTCTCCGATGTGAACCAGCTGGTCGACCGATTCTTCGAGGCCCGCAAGATGATGACCGCCATGGGCCGCCAGATGGGGATGCCCGGCGGCAACCGCCGCAGCAAGAACCGCAAGGGCGGTAAGAAGGGCAAAAAGGGCGGGCGCGGCCCCACCCAGCCGAAGATGCGCGGCGGGTTCCCGGGCATGCCGGGTATGCCCGGCGGCGGTATGCCGGACCTGTCGAATATGCCGCCCGGTCTCGACCAGCTCCCGCCCGGCCTGGAGAACTTCGACATCAGCAAGTTCAAGTTCCCGGACAAGTAACCCGGCTGAATCGCCGGGGCGACGCCGTCCCGCATCCGCGTCGGACCACCACCGCGTGCTGATCTCGACACCACCCACACCCGGCCGCCCGCTTGCCACGGTAAAGTGTCACGCTTTACCGTGGTGGCATGGCGAAACTGAACATCAGCCTCCCGGATGCGACGGCCGAGGCGCTGCGCGAGAGCGCGGAGGGCAATGTCAGTGCCGAGATCAACCGTGCCGTGCTCCAGCGGCTCGCGGACAAGGAGTTGCGGCGTATCGCCGCGCACGAGCAACAGAACCCGCCGAGGTACAGCGATACCGACTTGCTGCGCATCGGCATGGGCATCCCTCTGTGAGGGAACTGCGTCAGGGCGACATTTACACCATCGCTGCCGGTGACGGCTACCTGACCGTGGTGATCGTCGACGGCCAGACGTTGCTGCGCCACCGCGATGTGGCGCTGGCGGTGCCAGTGGTCGACGCCCGGGAGATGCCCCGAGACCTGCGGATCTTCTCGGTGGGCTGGGACGAGGGCCGCGTACTCGCCGTACACCGGTTGATTCCCTGCGTGCGAGCGGTGCTCGAGGCCGGAACCTACGACGGGACAGTGACTACCGAGGTACTCGACTTCATCAAGATGGTGCTCGCCGTCCGGTTCGATCTCTGACAAGCACGGCCTCCGCCACAGACAGCGGGCGCCGAGAACATCGCGGCCCCCACAGCTCCCGTGGCTCAGGGTCGGACGAATTCGGCGGTGGCAATCGGCCCGTCGCCCCCGATGAGGTCCCAGAACTCGGCGAGCGCAAGCCATTCCCGGCCCGCCCAGATGTCCTGGGCGGTCAGCCAGGGCACCAAGACGACCTCGGCGAGATGGTCGAGGGCGTGCTCGACCGCGATCATCACGGCCAGCCGTGGATGCGTCGTCTCCGCGGTGACGGTGAACACCACCGTCAGGTCGTGCCGCGCGGTGAGTTCGTCGATCTCATCGGTGCAGGTGCCCGGCCGGCGTAGCACGATGGCGCGCCTCACGGCCGCACTTTCTGCGCATAGGCCATGGCGGCGGCGTAGCGGGGGCATCCGCGGTGGTCGGCGTGGGCGGCGGCGATCTGGTGTGCGTGCGCGTAGCTGTTTATCGGGGTGGCGTCGGCGCGACAGCGGGCGGGATTCTCCAGTGCGCGGAGTCCGTCCAGGGTGCGCTGGATCAGCCCGCGGTCGCGCGTGTGCAAGTTCTGGAGTGCGGCGGTCACTGCCCGGTTCGTCGGGACGCGGGCCGGTAGATGGAACGTCTCTGTCATGGGAGACCTCATGGTGTGTTGTCGATGTTGTGTGGTGCGCGCTGGTGTGCACACCCCGCCGGGGAGCCACGATCCGACCCGGCCCGGGGTAGCTCGTTCAAGGTAGGAACCCGTAAACCGCCGAAGGGGTATGGTTCGTACCCCACGGCGCTACGCTGGGATGACAAGGTCTCCGGCGAAAGGGGTTGCGGTGGAGATCAATCCAGTCGAAGACACGCCGATCGGGGCACGCATCAAGCGACTCCGGGAACGCGCGGGTATGTCGCGGCCGGTGCTGGCCGGCCTACTGGGCCGATCGGCCGAATGGCTGAAGGCCGTCGAGAGCGGCCGCTTGCAGCCGCCGCGGTTGCCGATGCTGCTACGGATAGCGCACGCGCTGGAACTGCGGGATCTGGCCGACCTCACCGGGAACGGACACGCCGTCCCGGTGTCCGTATTCGCCGGTGCACGGCACTCTGCCCTGACCGCTGTACAGGCCGCGTTGACGGACTACCGCCTCGCGCCGCCCGAACGTCCCGCCGATCTCCGCCACCTCGAGCTGCGTCTTCAGCAGGCGTGGACGGTTCGGCATTCGAGCCCGGACCATCGCACCCAGCTCGGCTCCTTGCTGCCGGGGTTGGTCCGGGATGCGCAGGGTGCGGCCAGGGCGGCGCGGGAAAACCGCCGGCAGGCGCGACGCATCCTGGCGGGTGTGTACCAGCTGGCCGACTTCTACGTCGCCTACCAGCCGGCGCCGGAGCTGGTGTGGATGGTGGCCGATCGGGCGCTCAGCGAGGGCCAGGAGGCCGACGATCCGTACGTGGTCGCGGGTGGTGCCTGGGCGATGGTGCAGGCGTTGCGCGATGCCGGTCGGTGGGATGAGGCGATCGCACTGGCCCGGTCGGCGGCGCAGCGATTGGCGCCGTACCTCGAGCGTGTGGCCACCCCGGACGATTGGCGGGGCATCTACGGTGCGTTGCAGGCGGAGATCGCCTACGTGCACGCGCGGCGCGGTCGGCACGGTGACGCCTGGTCGTACTGGGAGAAGGCCGACCGGATCGTCCGGGATCTCGGCCCGGGGTATCGGCATGTACAGACGTCGTTTTCGATGCCCGTGATGGCTGCACATGCGACGACCCTGGGTGTGGAGCTGTGGCGATCGGGGGAGGCGGTCCAAGCCGCGTACTCGTTCGATCCGGACTCGATTGCTTCGGTACCCCGGCGGGCACGGCATTTCATCGAGGTGGCGCGGGCACATGCCCAGCGAGACGAGCCGGTAGCGGCACTGGCGTTGTTGGACAAGTCGGCGCGTACGGCGCCGGAGACGATCCGCTACAACGGACACGCACGGCAGCTGCTGCACGGCCTGCTGGCGAAGCCGCCGACGGGAATGCGCGGGGAGGTCGAGGACCTGTGCGAGCGGGTGGGCCTGGTGTCCGCGGCCTGAGAACGACGAGAGGTAAAGCAAGCAGGCCCGGGTGCCGTGTGCACCCGGCCGTCCCACTCGCTGCGAACGTCTATCCGGCCGCCGGCACCTCAGGGTCGGACGAACTCGGCGGCTGTGATCGGCCCATCCCCGCCGATGAGTACCCAGAACTCGGCGAGCGCCAGCCACTCCCGGCCCGCCCAGATATCCTGCGCTGTCAGCCACGGAACTACGACGACCTCGGCGCTGTGGTCGAGGGCGTGCTCGACCGCGATCATCACCGCCAGCCGGGGGTGTGCCGTCTCCGAGATCACGGTGAACACCACGGTCAGGTCGTATCGGGCGGCGAGCTTGTCGATGTGATCGGTATCGGTACCTGGCCGGCGCAGCACGATGGCGCGCTTCACGGCCGTACCTCCTGCGCATAGGCAAGGGCGGCGGTGTAGCGAGGGCATCGGCCGTGGTCGGCGTGGGCGGCGGCGATCTGGTGGGCGTGCGCGTAGCTGTTGATCGGGGTGGCGTCGGCGCGACAGCGGACCGGAAGGTCCAGCGCGCGTAGTCCGTCCAGGGTGCGTTGAAGAAGGCCACGGTCGCGGCAGCGCCAGGTCTGGAACGTGGCGGCCGGGGCCTGGTTCTGCGGGACCCGGATCGGCAAGCGGAACGTCTCTGTCATGGGAGACCTCATGGTGTGTTGTCGATGTTGGATGCACTTGCTAAGTGGTCGGTCTCGAGCCGAAGTTGCGCTGGTATCGGCACGCGCCGTTGCCTCCCAGGTTCGGGTGATGTCGACAGGGCGGGGTGACAACACTTTTGGCACCATGGTGAGGGGAGACGACGCAGGATGTGAGTTATGACCACCATGCAGATCGATACCGGGGTGGGCGCCCGCGTAGCCGAGGAGCGGAAGCTCGCGGGATGGACGCAGGCTCGACTGGCATCCGAAGCGAACGTTTCGGTTTCACTGGTCCGAGCAGTGGAACAGGGGCGCTCGCCGGCGTCACCGGCGTTCATCAGCGCGTGCGCTCGCGCTTTGAAAGTCGGCGTACCCGACCTGACCGACCAGCCGTATCCACGAGACACTCGTGCCGAGCACTTGGTGCACGCCGGGATTCCGGATCTACGACGAGAGCTGGCGGTGTACCGGATCCCGCCCGAGGATGTTCCGCCGCGACATAGTGACGACCTCGCCAAAGATGTGGCACGGGCCTCCCAGTTACGGCACGGGGTGAAGCTCGAGGAGTCGGGCAAGCTGCTGCCGGCGCTACTGCACGACCTGCGGGTGGCGTGGTACTCGACGGACGGACCCGAGCAGGAAAGGATATTCGGACTGCTCGCCGAGGCGTATGCGGCCGCCTCCCAGGTGGTGTACAAGCTCGGCTACATCGATCTCGCCTCGCTGGCGGTGGATCGCTACGAGTGGGCGGCCGCGCGGTCCGGGGACCAACTCGCTGTCCTGGCGGGGGACTATCAGCGGGCCGGGGAGATGATCGGCGTGGCCGACTGGGCGGGCGCGGAACGGTTCTTGGAACGATCGCGGCGGCAGATCGAATCCGAGATCGGTAAGGGCGATCCGAAGGTGCTGTCGATGTGGGGCAACTTGCACCTGAAGTCCGGACTGGCTGCCGCTCGCGCGGGACGACGAGACACTGCCGACGCGCATCTGGCGGAGGCGACCGAGACTGCGGCCAGGATCGGTGTGGATCGCGACGACTATCGCCTGTGCTTCGGCCCGACGAACGCGATGATCTGGTCCGTCGGCCTTGCTGTGGAGGCGCTGGACGGGACGACGGCGGTGGAGCGGGCGAAGCGGATGCAGCTGCCTGCGAATACTCCGCGGGAGCGGGCCGGTCACCATTACATCGACTTGGCGCGGGCGTTCCTGCTGCACGGTGACAGGGCGGGCACGTTCTCCGCGTTACAGACGGCCCGGCGTATCGCCCCGACCCAGACTCGCTATCACCCGATGGTGCATGAGACAGTGCGTGCTTTGGCGCGGCAGGAAACGCGATCCACCGAGACGTTGCGCGGATTCGCTGCGTGGTGCGGCATCAGCCAGATGTGATCGGCCGTGCACGTCCTGCCGGGGGTACGCGCAGTCGAATTCAAGACCGGAAGGTCTGCATCGACACCCTGTTGCCTCCCCGCTGGCCTATCGCTGACAGGGAGGTGGGCTTCGGGGTTGCAGCCGGTACCGGTTACAGGCCTACCGTCGTGGTATGACGATTTCCCCAGTGCCCGGCGAGTGGGTGTCGGACGACTGCACCCTGCCCACCGTGGAACAGCCGACCCGGGTCGCCGAGTTCGACCGGTTTTTCGCCGACGCGGTCCGAGATATCCGGCGGCCGGCCTCGGCGAGGCTGGAACTCGTGTTCGCCCACGACGCCGAACCAGTAGCCCGGGATCTCGCGGCGCGGGAATCGAGCTGCTGCTCGTTCTTCACGTTCGACTTCACCTCGACCGCAGAGTGGTCGGTGATGAGGGTGAGTGTGCCGGCGTCCTATATCGAGGTTCTCGATGCTTTCGCTGCCCGGGCGCAGGCCAGGATGAGCGGCGCGCGGTGAGCGGGTTCGTACCGGTGAGCTCGCGGCCGCCGCCGGAGTGAACACTCAGACCTGCGGGGAGCTGAACCTCAGCCCTGATTGCGCCCCGGCGACGACGAAGTAGGGCCGACGCGGAGGGCGGGTCGCATAGACCGCGGTGTGGGCACACACTCAGGTTAGTGCGTGCCCGCGGCCCCGGCGCCGGTCAGCGCTTGCGGCGGTTCGCTAGGAGGACCAGCAGGACGGCGGTGATGGCCAGAATTGCGAGCAGGGTTCCCGCACCGATCCAGACGAGCGGTGAGATGCCTTCGTCCGAGGGGGTGTCCAGGTCGGCGGCGTGTGGCTGCGTACCCGTGGCCTCGTCGCCGAAGGTGCCGCCGCTCGTGGCCTGGTCGCGGTACTGCGGGCCGGGTTCCGGTTCGCCGGTGACGGATAGTTCCAGTTCGATCGGGACCGGGGCGGGGACCCGGCTTCCCGTGATCGGCGGGCTCAGTTTGACCGCGATGTAGTACCAGCCCGCGACCGCTTGACCGGCCATCTCGTCGTTGTTCGCGGTCCGGTTCGCATACCGGATCGGTGCCGTCGCCAGTGCCGGCTCGTTGGTGGGCAGGATCTGTTCCGTACCGGCGTAGGCGGTGGTGTCGGAATCCAGGTCCATTCGGTGGGCCGAGTACAGCGTGGTGGCGATATTGGACGTGAAATCCGAGCCGCGCTGCGGGACCGGCGCGTAACGCACCCGATACGCCAGGCCCTGACCCCAATCCAGCTTCACCCGGTAGAACACGAATTCGCCGCGCTGCAAGGTGTCGGTGTACCGGCCCGATCCCGGCAGCTCTGCCGCAACGTTGAACGAACCGCCGCCCACGGCCGGGACGGCGGGTCCCGTCGGTTCGGTGAAGGCGACTGCCGCGGAGGCGGGGGCCGGGCCGGGATGGGTGACCGCGGGTTCGACTCCTACGGACAACTCGACCGGGAGTTCCGCCGGCGCGTTGTCGGCCACGTGGCCCCACTCCAGGGCGAAGAAATACCTGCCGCCGCCCTGGCAGGGGCCGCGGGAGGCGTCCTCGGTCGCGCCCGTCCATACCGTGGCGACGGTCAGGGTCATACCGTCGGTGGAGCGGCCGGCCAGCTCGCTTTCCCGGACACCGCAGTCCGCACCGTCCGAGCCGTACACCCGCAGATCGAGCCGGTTGTTCGCGAACAGCGCGGACCCGCCGCGGGGGAACGAGACCGTGGCGCTGAAGTATGCGGTGTGGCCGGCCGGGACCTCCACCCCGTAGTAGCGCGGGGTGTGCTGACCGAGTGTGTCCAGGTACTGGCCCGGTTCGGCGACGGGGGCGTCCCGATGGCCGGGTGTGCCGGTGATCGGGGAACCGGTGGCGGCGTAGGTGCGCAGCGCGACCGCGGACACCCGCGGCAGGACTTGTTCCAGTGCCGCGCCGTCGGCGGCGTCGGTGTAGGTACCGCCGGTGCTCTGCGCGATACAGGTCAATTGCGCGCGCGACGGATCGTCGACACCGAAGCCGATGGCGTGCACCACGATCTCCGCGCCCTGAGCGCTGAGCTCCCGCGCGACATCACACGGGTCCGGGGGAGCGCAGGTGTCCAGGCCGTCGGAAACCAGCACGATCGAGCGCGGCCCCTCCTGGGGCAGTGCCGCGGCGGCCGTGCGCAGCGACGTTCCGATGGGGGTGTAGCCGCGGGGAACGATCTGGTCGGCCGCGGCGGTCAGCGCCGGTTTGTCGATGGTGTCGGCCGGCCGCAGCACCTTGACGTCCTGGCAGCCCGCCGCCTTCTCGGCGTCGGAGTTGCCGGTGCCGGTGCCGTACGCGGTGAGTCCGACCTTCGCCGCGTCGGGCGCCGCGGTGACGAAAGTGCGGACCGCGTTCTTGGCCGCGTCCATTTTCGTCCCCCCGCCGGGATCGGCGGCCAGCATCGACCCGGATGCGTCCAGGACCAGCATCGTCGGCGCATACCCGGTACCGGGCGAGGCGGGTTGCTGCGCGAGCGCCGGCATGGCCGGTACCGCGGCGATCACCCCCGCTGTCACCGCGACGAGGGCTTTCTTCAGAAACGGCACGGTGTCTGTACTCCTGTTCACTGCACCGCGCCCGAGATCGGCGCGGCTCAGCGGACCCTACGCACATGGGGCACGGCCCGCCACCCACCGGCGCGATCCGCCCGCCGCGTGACGCCGGTCCTGACAGTGTGCCCGCGTGGCGCCGGGACGCGATTTCGACCGGGGACCTGCGTCTGGCAGAATGGTCGATCGTCCTTCCGGACAGTGTCAGCCCGTCTCCGGTTACGTACCGCGCGGCGGTCACACACTTCATTCGCAAAACCGGGCTCGCGAACCGCGTGGGTCGCTGAATTGCGTCGTGACCACAATGAAAGGCAGATCAGCAGATGGCTGTTCGTATCAAGCTCACCCGTATGGGCAAGATCCGCAACCCGCAGTACCGCGTCGTCGTCGCGGACGCCCGCACCCGTCGTGACGGCCGGGCCATCGAGTCCATCGGCAAATACCACCCCAAGGAAGAGCCCTCGCTGATCGAGATCGATTCCGAGCGGGCCCAGTACTGGCTGGGTGTCGGCGCGCAGCCGACCGAGCCCGTGCAGCGGCTGCTGGAGATCACCGGCGATTGGCAGAAGTTCAAGGGCCTGCCGGGCGCCGAGGGCACCCTGAAGGTCGCCGAGCCCAAGCCGTCCAAGCTGGACCTGTTCAACGCCGCGCTGGCCGCCGCCGAGAACGAGCCGACCACCGAGGCCGTGACGCCCAAGAAGAAGGCCAAGAAGGACAAGGACGGCGAGGCCGAATCGGCCGAGGCCGGCGAGTCCGCCGAGGCTGCCGAGTAATGAGCGTCGTCGTCGCCGATGCCGTGGAACATCTGGTTCGCGGTATCGTCGCCAATCCCGATGACGTCCGCGTCGAGCTGATCACCGGCCGGCGCGGGCGCACCGTCGAGGTGCATGTCCACCCCGACGATCTGGGCAAGGTCATCGGCCGGGGCGGTCGTACCGCAACCGCGCTGCGCACCCTCGTCGCCGGGATCGGCGGCCGGGGCATCCGGGTCGACGTGGTCGACACCGATCAGTAGATGGAACTCGTAGTCGGCCGGGTCGCCAAATCGCACGGCGTGCGCGGCGAACTGGTCGTCGAGGTACGCACCGACGAACCGGAGTTGCGTTTCGCGCCCGGTTCGTCGCTGCGCGGCCGGGCCCCGCGCTCGAACGAGGTACGTGATTTCACCGTGGAGTCGGCCCGGGAACACTCGGGCCGGCTGCTGGTGCAATTGGCCGGGGTCACCGATCGCGGCGCGGCCGACGCCTTGCGCGGCACACTGTTCCTGGTGGACAGCGAAGAGCTCGGCCCGTCGCAGGACCCGGACGAGTACTACGACCACGAGCTCGAGGGCCTGCGCGTGGAACTGACCGACGGCACCGCCGTCGGGACCGTCCGCGAGGTGCTGCATTCCGCGGCCGGTGAACTGCTGTCGGTCCGCGCCGCCGAGGGCGGTCGCGAAATCCTGATCCCGTTCGTCACCGCCATCGTGCCGACGGTGTCGATCGCCGACGGGCTGATCGTGATCGACCCGCCCGAGGGTCTGCTGGATCCCGAATGAGGTGGGCGTCGTGCAGATCGACGTGATCACCATCTTCCCGGAGTATCTGGAACCGCTGCGCACCGCGTTGCTGGGCAAGGCCATCGACAAGGGCCTGCTGTCGGTCGATGTGCACGATCTGCGCCGCTGGACCCACGATGTGCACAAATCCGTCGACGACTCCCCGTACGGCGGTGGTCCCGGCATGGTCATGAAACCCACGGTCTGGGGCGACGCGCTCGACGAAGTATGTCCCGATGACGCGCTCCTCGTCGTCCCTACGCCCGCCGGCGTGCCATTCACGCAGGCCACGGCCCAACGCTGGGCCGAAGAGCGGCACCTGGTATTCGCCTGCGGCCGGTACGAGGGGATCGACCAGCGGGTGTTCGACGACGCGGCGCGCCGGGTACGCGTCGAAGAGGTCAGTATCGGTGATTACGTCCTGATCGGCGGCGAGGCCGCGGTGCTGGTCATCACCGAAGCCGTGGTGCGCCTGATTCCGGGCGTGCTCGGCAATCAGCAATCGCACGAACAGGATTCGTTCTCCGACGGGCTACTCGAAGGCCCCAGCTATACCCGCCCGGTGAGCTGGCGCGGCCTCGAGGTCCCGCCGATCCTGCTGTCCGGCGACCACGCCAAGATCGCGGCCTGGCGCCGGGAACAAGCACTGGACCGCACCCGCGAACGCCGCCCCGACCTGCTGCCGGAAGACGGCCGGGGGACGTGACCATAGGTCCGTCGGTGCCCCCGTCGAGCGCGGTGCGCCGACTCAGGGGATGAGGCCGAAACGGCGTGCCGTGATCACGGCCTCGTGCCGGGAGGAGGCATCGAGTTTGTGCATGGCGCTGCGCAGATAGCTCTTGACCGTCTCCGGTCCGAGGGAAAGGCGCTGGGCCGCCGCCTGATTCGAGCAGCCCAGCGCTACCTGCAACAAGACGTCGATTTCGCGCCGGGACAGCCGGGGTGCCTCGGGCGCGGGTTCGCCGGTCAGTGCGTGGGTCAGTTTGTCGCTGAGCGCGCGCAGCGCTGTGCGTAAGTGTTCGTCGGCGGTGGACGTTTCCGCGAGAGTGCGCAGTTCCGCCTGGACGACCCGCATCTCCTCGGCGTGCGCACCGCCGGTTGTACGCGCCGGGGTGGCGGCGTTCAACAGCCGTAGCCGCCGGTCAACCTCGTCGCGGATCGTGATCTCGGCGGCCAGTCGGCGACCGGCCTGCAGCAGCGCCTCGGCGGTGCGGCCGCCGATCGGCCCGGAACCCCGGGTGGCCGCGTACAGCACGGCGCGCGCTCGGTTCTGCACGACCACCGGCACCGCCACCACAGAACGGATGCCCTCGCTCAGCACCGGGCCGTCGTAGTGATGGGTGATCGACAGGGCGTTGCCGTAGTCGGTCACCGATGCGGGCCGCTGGGAATCGAGGACCTGACCACCCAGGCCGGAGGCACGGCGCACCGACAGACCGCGCAACCCGTTGGTACGGACCCCGCAGAACTCGCTGAGCAGCAAAGTATCGGCCTGGACTTCCCCGCCGAAGAGCACCGGAACACCGGTGGTGCCCGCCACCCGGCGGAGCTCGGCGCGCAGGGCGTCACTGTCCCGGGGGCGTAACAGTGCGGGAGGAGTGGTCATGAAGTTCACCCCTTTTCGGGGGTAGTGCCGACAAACTGTGACCTACATCCTATTGCAACACCGGATCGATGACCGAGGAGATGCGAGATGGGTGCCGACCCGAACGCGCGGGTGCGTGAACTGCTGGACTGCTACGACCGTGCCGACGTCTGCGCGGCCGAGCTGCTCTGCGACCGGCACCCGGCCGATTCCGTGGCCTTCACCGTTATCGAAAGCGATCTCTCGGCGGTCGATCTCACCTACGGTGAGCTGCGGGAGCGGTCCGAGCGGTTCGCCGCGGCGCTGGCCGGCCTCGGAGTCGGACCGGGTGACCGGGTCGCCACGCTGATGGCGAAATCCGCCGACCTCGTGGTGGCCCTGCTCGGTATCTGGCGCCGGGGCGCGGTCCACGTCCCGCTGTTCACCGCGTTCGCCCCGCCGGCCATCGCGTTCCGCCTGCAGGCCAGTGGCGCCGCGCTCGTCATCGCCGATCCGGACCAGGCCGGCAAGCTCGCGCCCGGCGGGGATATGCCCGCCGACCCGCCCTGGCGGACGATCGTCACCGGGGCCACCGATCTGCCGGGGGCCCTGCGGATGGATGAACTGCCGGCGCCGGGCGAGGAAGTGGCGCCGGTGACCGTGGGTGGGGACGGCCTGCTGGTGCAGCTGTTCACCAGCGGTACCACCGGAACGCCGAAGGGTGTGCCGATTCCGGTCCGCGCGCTCGCGTCGTTCCACGCCTATCAGGAGTTCGCGCTCGATGTGCGCCCCGGCGACGTCTTCTGGAACGCGGCGGACCCCGGCTGGGCCTACGGCCTCTACTACGCCATTCTCGGACCACTGGTGTCGGGCACCCGGAGCCTGCTGCTGCACGCCGGTTTCTCCCCGGAACTCACCTGGGAGGTGATGCACCGGTTCGGGGTCACCAATTTCGCGGCCGCGCCGACGGTCTACCGGGCGCTGCGGGCGGGCTCGGGCGACCGGCAGGTCCGGCTGCGCCGGGCCTCCTCGGCCGGGGAACCGCTGACACCGGAGGTGGTCGCCTGGTCGGCCGACGCGCTGGGAGTCGCGGTGCGCGACCACTACGGCCAGACCGAACACGGCATGGTGATCTGCAATGCCTGGCACGACGACCTGAACGCGGTGGCCCCGGCCGGTTCGATGGGCCGGGCGTTGCCCGGCTGGGAATGCGCGGTGCTCGCCGACGATGCCGATACCGAGGTACCCGCGGGGCAGGTCGGCCGGATCGCGATCGACACCCAGCACAGTGCGCTGCTGTGGTTCCTCGGTTACCTGGACGCGCCCGAACGCACCGCTCAGCGCTATACCCCCGACGGCCGCTGGTATCTGACCGGCGACGCCGGATCGCGCGACGCGGACGGTTTCTTCCACTTCTCGGCCCGCGACGACGATGTGATCATCATGGCGGGCTACCGGATCGGGCCGTTCGAGGTGGAGAGCGTGCTGGTCATGCACGAGGACGTGGCCGAGGCCGCGGTGGTCGGCCTGCCCGACGAACTCCGCGGCGAAGTACTGGAAGCGTTCGTCGTGCTGCGCGACGGGGTGACGGCGGACGCCGCCCTGGAAGAACAGCTGCAGACCCTGGTGAAGAAGAAATTCGCCGCACACGCCTACCCGCGGCGGGTGCATTTCGTTTCCGCCCTGCCGAAGACCCCCAGTGGCAAGATCCAGCGTTTCCTGCTCCGGGAGCAGGGCAGCGCCGCCACCGGATAGCCGCGCCGCCGGCCGCGCGGCTCTACCGCGGCCGGCCGGGCCGGGCCGGATTCGCCTGTCATCGGGCGCAGGTAGTGTGCGGGTCGTGACGACAGCGCCAGAGACCTCGAGTCCCGACACGATCCCCACCGACTCGACCCCTTCCACCGGCCCGGCCGTTTCCGGCACCGTGACCCGGCGCATCGCCGACGAGCTGGCGGTCCGGGAGAACCAGGTCGCCGCCGCCGTCGAACTACTCGACGGCGGGTCCACGGTGCCGTTCATCGCGCGCTATCGCAAAGAGGCCACCGGCGGCCTGGACGACGCTCAGTTGCGCACTCTCGAGGAACGCCTGCACTACCTGCGCGAACTCGACGAACGCCGCGCCACCGTCATCGAATCCATCCGCAGCCAGGGCAAACTCGACGAGGCCCTGCACCGGCAACTGATGCTGGCCGAAACCAAGGCCCGCCTCGAAGATATCTACCTGCCCTATAAACCCAAGCGCCGCACCAAAGCTCAGATCGCCCGCGAGGCGGGGCACGAACCCGTCGCGGATGCCCTGCTCGGCGATCCGTCGACCGATCCGGCCGGCTACACCGCCGAACAACTCGACGGCGCCCGGGCGATCCTGGTCGAACGGTTCGCCGAGGACGCCGATCTGGTCGGTGAACTCCGCGAACTGATGTGGAACCGGGGCCGGGTCACCGCCACGGTCCGTGCCGGGAAGGAAGAGGCCGGCGCGAAATTCGCCGACTACTTCGATTTCGCCGAGGAATTCGCCGCCCTGCCCTCGCACCGCATCCTGGCGCTGCTGCGCGGGGAGAAGGAAGAGGTGCTCACCCTGCATCTCGATCCCGAACCCGCCGATTCCGAACTCCAGCCGGGTGAACGCAGCGTCTACGAGGCGCGTATCGCGCAGCGGTTCTCCATCGCCGACGAAGGCCGCCCCGCGGATTCCTGGCTGCTCGACACCGTGCGCTGGGCCTGGCGGACCAAGCTGCTGGTCAGCCTGGGGATCGATACCCGGATGCGCTTGCGGCAGGCCGCCGAACGCGATGCGGTGGACGTATTCGCCGCCAACCTGCGCGATCTGCTGCTGGCCGCGCCGGCCGGCACTCGCGCCACCATGGGCCTGGACCCCGGCTATCGCACCGGGGTGAAGGTCGCGGTGGTCGACGGCACCGGCAAGGTCGTGGCCACCGAAGTCATCTATCCCCACAAACCACAGAACCAGACCGAGAAATCGCTGGCCGTGCTCGGTGCGCTGGTGGAGCGGTTCGGCGTCGAACTCATCGCCATCGGCAACGGCACCGCCTCCCGGGAAACCGATGCGCTCGCCGCGCAGTTGATCGAGCGGGTTCCGGGCAACAAGCCGACCAAGATCGTGGTGTCCGAGGCCGGGGCCTCGGTGTATTCGGCCTCGGCCTATGCCTCCCAGGAGCTTCCGGAACTGGATGTCTCGTTGCGCGGCGCGGTGTCCATCGCGCGGCGGCTGCAGGATCCGCTGGCCGAACTGGTCAAGATCGAACCGAAATCCATCGGCGTGGGGCAGTACCAGCACGATGTCTCGGAAACGCTACTGGCGCGCTCGCTGGGCGCGGTGGTCGAGGACGCGGTGAACGCGGTCGGGGTCGATGTGAACACCGCGTCGGTACCGCTGCTGTCGCGGGTTTCCGGTATCACCGGCTCGGTCGCGGAAAGTATTGTCGCCCACCGGGATCAGAACGGCCCCTTCCGGAGCCGGACCGCCCTGCTGGAGGTGCCGCGGCTGGGCCCCAAGGCCTTCGAACAGTGCGCGGGCTTCTTGCGCATCCGCGGCGGCGACAATCCGCTCGACACCTCGGCCGTGCACCCGGAGGCGTACCCCGTGGTGCACCGGATCCTCGAAACCACCGGGAGCGGGATCGCCGAGATCATCGGCAACGCCGGTGTGCTGCGGGGCCTGCGCCCCGCCGATTTCACCGATGAGACCTTCGGCGTGCCGACGGTCACCGATATCATCGGCGAACTGGAGAAACCGGGCCGCGATCCGCGGCCGGAGTTCAAAACCGCCGAATTCGCCGCGGGTATCGAGAAGGTCGCCGACCTCGAACCCGGAATGGTGCTCGAAGGTGTGGTCACCAATGTCGCGGCGTTCGGGGCCTTCGTCGACGTGGGTGTGCACCAGGACGGGCTGGTGCACGTCTCGGCGATGTCGAAGAACTTCGTCCGCGATCCGCGCGAGATCGTCAAATCCGGCGATGTGGTGAAGGTGAAGGTGCTCGAGGTCGATATCCCGCGCCAGCGCATCGGCCTGTCGCTGCGGCTCGACGACGAACCCGGCGCCGGGAAACCGGAACGCGGCCAGGGCCCCGGTGGCGAACGCGGCCGCGGTTCCGGCGGCCGGGACGGCGCCCCGCGCGGCGGTGCGGATCGTGGTGGCCAGGGCCGGGGCACGAAGAACCGCGGCGGCCAGGGCAACGCGAACGGTCGCGGTGGGCAGGCCGATGCCGGCGGTCGCGGCGGGCAGGGCAACGGTCGCGGTGGCCAGGGCAGCGGTGGCGGCCGCGGCGGCGACCGCAACCGGGGTCAGGGCCGTGATAATCGGCGGGATAATGCACCTGTGAACGGCGCCATGGCCGACGCACTGCGGCGGGCGGGTTTCGGGAAGTAAGCGGGCTTCGTCAGTGAAGGGGGGCCGGTATGCGGCAGTGGTGGTCCGAGGACGTCATCGCCGCCGGCCGGCTCCCGCTGCTGTGCTTCTTGGTCGGCTTCATCCTCGGATTCCTGGTGATCCGGATCAGTGTCCGGTTGATCCGGGCCCAGGTGCGCTGGTGGCCGGGCAATCTGAAATCCGGTGGTGTGCACATCCACCACATGGTGTTCGGAGTGGTGCTCGTCCTGATCTCCGGGATCGGGATGATCGCGACCGCCGACGGTGGCGGTGGTCCGGGTGTCGCCGCGGGCTTGTCGGCGTCGTTCGGAGTGGGTGCGGCGCTGGTCCTGGACGAGTTCGCGCTGCTGTACTACCTGCGCGACGTCTACTGGGAGGAACAGGGCCGCACCTCGGTGGACGCGGTATTCGTCGCGCTCGCGGTGACCGGTCTGCTGCTGCTCGGTTTCCATCCGCTGTGGTTGCTCGAGATCAACGGCCTGCGTGATCAGCCCGGGGTCTGGGTGCGGGTCGTGGTCGTGGCCTTCGCCCTGGTGAACCTTGCGCTGGCCGCCGTGGTGATCGCCAAGGGCAAGATCTGGACCGGTCTTTTCGGGATGTTCTTCCTGCCGCTGCTGGTGGTGGGCGCGTTGCGGCTGAGCCGGCCCGGGGCGCCGTGGGCGCGCTGGCGCTACGGCAACAACCGGCGGCGGCTGATGTACCGGGCGATCGTGCGGGAACGCCGGTATCGCCGCCCCGTCATCCGGGCCAAGATCTTCGTGCAGGATCTGATCGCGGGGAAGCCCGATGTCGAGCACGTGCGGTCGGCCGCGGAGGAGGAGCTGACCCGGCGGGTGGTGCCGGCGCCGCCCGCACCGCACCGGCCGCATCCCCTGCTGCAGGATCTGAACCGGTGGGCCCACGGTGGCGCCGATCCCGGCGAGGACCCGGACGGCTCGCGTGCCAGTGCGGGGCCGGTTTCCGGAAACGATGCCTGATCTGGCACCATATACGGGTTGCCCTGGGCATGTTCGGCCCGGCGCATCCCATATTCGGAGCACGAACCGGTCGAGCAATCGCGCCGCCAGGTTCCTCTGTTCGCGCGACCATCAGAAGGATGATCATGAACACCCTTGATTTCGTCGACGAGAGCTCGCTGCGCAGCGACGTCCCCGACTTCCGTCCGGGCGACACCCTCAACGTGCACGTGAAGGTCATCGAGGGCTCCAAAGAACGTATCCAGGTCTTCAAGGGCGTCGTCATCCGGCGCCAGGGCGGCGGTATCCGCGAGACCTTCACCGTGCGCAAGGTGTCGTTCGGTGTCGGCGTGGAGCGCACCTTCCCCGTGCACAGCCCCACCATCGATCACATCGATGTGGTCACCCGCGGCGATGTCCGCCGGGCCAAGCTGTACTACCTGCGGGAGCTGCGCGGTAAGGCCGCCAAGATCAAAGAAAAGCGCTGACCTGCACCTGGTCACCGACACCCGTGCGCCCCGGCGCGCGGCCGTGACCTCGGCGAACAGCATTAGTAGCCCGGTGCCGCGTATCCGCTGCGGCGCCGGGCTACGCTGTTCGCGTGGCAGACGAGAGTTGGTCGGTATCGGGGTCGGATCCCGCGGACGGACAGCCCCGCAGGCGCCGGGCGCGCCGGGCCGTCAAAGCGAAGAAGCAACGGCCGTTCTGGCAGGAACTCCCCATCCTGCTCGTGATCGCGGCGGTGATCGCCGCCCTCATGGTGACCTTCGTCGGCCGCCCCTATGTCATCCCCTCACAATCCATGGAGCCGACTCTGCACGGCTGCGCCGGCTGCACCGGCGACCGGATCTATGTGCAGAAGGTGAGCTACTACTGGAGCGAACCGGAACCCGGTGATGTGGTGGTCTTCGTCGGGCCCCCGTCGTGGAACGGGCATTACCGCTCCATCCGCTCGGACAATACGATCATCCGCGGCGTGCAGAACTTCTTCTCCTTCTTCGGCCTCGTACCACCTGATGAGAACGACCTGGTGAAGCGAGTGATCGCGGTCGGCGGCCAGACCGTCGAATGCTGCGACGACCAAGGCCGGGTGATGGTGGACGGGAAGCCGCTCGACGAGCCCTACGTGGAGGACGACTACCCGTGGGCCCCCGGCCAGGCGAATGCCTCCTACCCGGTGGGCCGGGTTTTCGGACCGGTCACCGTGCCCGAGGGCAACCTCTGGGTGATGGGCGACAACCGCAACGAATCCGCGGATTCGCGTGCCCACGTCGGTGACGAGTTCCAGGGCACCGTGCCGATCGACAATGTGCGCGGTAAGGCGGTGTTCAAGATCTGGCCGCCAGGGCGCATCGGTCCCATCGAGGGAGTGAACCCGCAGGAGAATTGAGCCGGGGGCGGATCGAGTTGGCTACGAGAACGCGGATGAAACCGATACGAGAGCAGAGTTGGCCACCCCGGGTGGCGATGCGCCGGGCAGGCGGATTGCGGACCCTGGAATCGGCGCTGCACCGCTGCGGGCTCGGCCCGGTCGCCGGGGTGGACGAGGCGGGTCGCGGCCCGAGCGCGGGGCCGCTCGTCGTCGCCGCCTGTGTGCTCGGCCCCCGGGCACACGACGCGCTGGCCGGCCTCGACGATTCCAAAAAGCTCAGCGAGCCGACCCGCGAGGCGCTGTATCCGGTGATCACCCGGCTGGCGGTGGCCTGGTCGGTGGTCGTGATCCCGGCCGCCGAAATCGATGCCATCGGTATCCATGTGGCGAATATCCAGGGGATGCGCCGGGCCGTCGCCGGCCTGGGCGCATCCCCCGGCTACGTGCTCACCGACGGCTTCCGGGTACCCGGGCTGCCCGTACCTTCCCTGCCGGTCGTCGGTGGTGACGGCACCGCGGCCTGTATCGCGGCGGCCAGCGTGCTGGCGAAGGTCACCCGGGACCGGATGATGGTCGAACTCGATCAGCGGATCCCGGGGTACGGGTTCGCCGAACACAAGGGGTACAACACCAGCCGTCATATCGACGCGCTGCGCCGGCTCGGGCCCTGCCCGGAACATCGCAGGTCGTGGCGCACTGTGCGGGACTGCACGGTCGAGCTGACGCCGGCCGGGGAAATCCTCGCCGAGGTCACCGCGGGGTCCGGCGGCGCGGCCTGAGCGCACTCCAGGGTTTCATCGCCCGTTCGCCGCCCCTTGCCGACGGGCTGCTGACCGGCCCACGGTGACAGGTGTCGGCGGGATGAGCGATGATGACAACACACGCATGGCGGCGAGAAGGAGGACGTTCCACCCGATGAGTGCCGAGGACCTCGAGAAATACGAAACCGAGATGGAGCTCTCGCTGTACCGGGAGTACAAGGACATCGTCGGTCAGTTCTCGTACGTGGTGGAAACCGAGCGCCGTTTCTATCTGGCCAACTCCGTGGAACTCCGCCCGCAGAACGCCGACGGTGAGGTGTACTTCGAAGTCCGGATGAGCGACGCGTGGGTCTGGGATATGTACCGGCCGGCGCGGTTCGTCAAACACGTTCGGGTCATCACCTTCAAAGACGTCAATATCGAGGAGCTGGAGAAGCCGGACCTGCGGCTTCCGGAGTGATCCGACCCGGCCGGTGACCGGCGTTCTCCGGCCGATGCTGTGCCGGGATCGAGTGGGCGGCGGCCCGGGTCATTGCGGTCCGGGATCGGGACGAGATACCTGCCGGGGAGCCATCGTCGACGGCGTCGCCCGGCTGCTGTGTCATTGCCCGCCGTCGGCCGGCCCGGGAGGCGGCCGCCCGGAATCCGGAGCGGGTCGCGCCACTCGACGCGGTGTCGGTGCGTGGGTCGAGGAACTGGCGGGAGCCGACTATCTGTCGGCGGCGGGTCCGTGCACCACGGGTGTGCGCGGTTACGGGCCCGGCGCCCCGGCCGCGCCCCAGACCCCCCCGCC
>NZ_JARWPM010000279.1 GCF_029869215.1 Nocardia carnea | reverse complement strand
CATTGCCCCCGGCGCGCGGGGCGCCCCCCCCGGGGGGCCCCCCCCCCGGCGGGGGGGGCCCGGGCCCGGGGGGGCCCGGCCCCCCCGGGCGCCGCCGTCGCATCAGCAGGAACAATATCTGCGGCTGGCCGCCCGGCACGCCGCGGCGGAATTCCGCTATTCCGGTCTGTGCCTGGTCACCGCCGAAATTCCGGCCGGTGACCTGGACCGGGACGCGATGACCCGCGCGATCAACGCGTTCCTGTTGCGGCACGACACCTTCCGGACCTGGTTCCGGATCTCCCGGGACGGCGTGATCGAACGGCATCTGATACCGGAGGAAGACGTCGAATTCGTTGCGGTGGATTGCGGACAGGTCGACGATCCGATCACCGTCCGTGAGCATGTCCAGAAGACCACACCCGGGCCGTTCGACTGGGACTGTTTCACCTTCGGGACGATCGAACGCGCGGATTCCACCACGGTGTACCTGGCGGTCGATCATCTGCACACCGACGGTTTCGGGCAGTATCTGTCCGGTTTCGATCTCGCGGTGCTCTACACCCGCGAGGTCTGGCCGGAAGCGCCGGAGATGTTGTCCCCGGCGGCCAGCTACCTCGACTACTGCACGACCGAGCGGGCCTACACCGGGCAGATGTCGCTCTCCTCGCCCGGGGTGCGCAAATGGCTCGAGCTGATCCGCGGAAACGAGGGTAGGCTCCCTACGTTTCCGCTGGACCTGGGTAAACGCACCGATATCTACAACCGCAGCGCGCACCGCACGGTGACGCTGTTCGACGAAACCACCGCACTCCGGTTCGAGCGGCGCTGCCGGGCCCACGGCGCCGAATTCGTCGGTGGCATCTTCGCGGCGGCCGCGCTCACCGAACAGGAACTGGCCGGCAGCGACTACTACTTCGGCATGACGCCGGTGAGCACGCGCAGCACACCCGCGGAACGCGCCTCGGTGGGCTGGTACGTCACCTTGCTACCGGTGGCGTTCCCGCTGGGCGCCACCTCCTTCGACCGGGTGGTCACCCTCGCCCAGCACGCCTACGAGAACGGTTTGCGGCTCGCGCCGACCTCTTTCCAGCGCGTGGTGGAACTGCTGCCGCCCGATTCCGATCTGGACCTGAAACCGGGCTGGTCCTGCCCGATGATCTCCTATGTCGATGCCCGTGAACTGCTCGGCAACGAGTTCTTCGACGCGGCCGGCTGCGGGCTCTACGCCAATCGGGCCGCCTCCGAACAGGTACTGATCTGGATCAACCGGCTGGCGACCGAAACCACGCTCAGCGCCATCTACCCGGACACCCCGGTCGCGCACGAATCCGTCGAACGGTACGTCCGGACGCTGAAAGCCGTTTTCGAAGCCGCCGCCCAGGAGGGACGACCGTGATCCACACCGTATTCCGCGATCCGGGCATCCCCGACGGCGAGAAATCGGTGTACACGGTGCGTATCGCGGAGGGGCCGCCCGCACTCGACCTGGTCAGCGTCATCGGTCACGACGACGCCGGCTACCGGTCGATCGTGCAGGTCGGCCCCGGAGCGGGGAATTTCACGATCACCGTCGAGCAGCGGTTCCACCGCGTGGGCGAGCGCCTGCTGGCGGCCGAGTATCGCGCCGAAACCCGCTCCGGCGGCACCGTGGTGAGCCGGGAGGAAGCCACTTTCCGGGGTACCAGTCACCTGCAGTTCGGCGGCGGTATCGCGCCCTTCCCCGCCGACCTCATGCCGCTGGCGGGTGGCCTGACCCTGCTCCGCGGTCTCGACTTCGCCGAAGGCGTCGAGGAGCACATTCCGCTCTGGCTGGCCTTCTCGGTGCATATCCCGCTGAGCGCCAGGGTCGAGCAGCGGACCCTCGTCGAGGTGCCGGCCGGCAGCCTCGACTGCTGGCAGGTCCGGCTGCGGCCCCGGCTCTCCGGGCTGAACACCCTGCTGGAGAAGATGCTCAGCGGGTTCCTGCCGCCCGCGGTCGCGCATTTCGAGGCGGCCCCTCCGCACCGGATGGTCCGGTTCAGCTTTCCCACCGGTCCGATGCCCTGGGACTCCCGCGGCCTGATGGAACTCACCTGAACCGGGCCGGGATGCGGCACCGGCCGATAACGAGCCGCAACTCGCCGCCATGCCGGCGCGGCCGACGATGACCATCGGGTACGCCACCACGGGCGCGGGGGACAACCCGAGGGACGAGAAGGCCCGCGCGCCGGAGCGGCCGCACCGACGGTGATCACCAGCGGCCCGGCGGTTCGCAGCGCCTTCGGTATCGCCTCCTCCTCCGGTCGGGCCGCGAGGGGTAGCCCTGGTCCGGAGTGATGCGGTTGACTGTGCTGGGCACCGGTTTCCGCCCGGGACAGCAGAAAGGCGGTGGTCCGTGCGCACTCGCCGTCACCTACCCGTCCGGCCGCGGGCACGCCGTGTATTCGGCCTCCTGCTCGTGGGCGCGCTCCTCGCCGTCCCGGGTTGCGCCGACCAGCCCGCACCCACGATGCCCGCGTGGCCCGCGGGTGTCGAACAGCCGCCGGAGTATTCGTTCGGTGATGCCGTCGCGGGCCGCAGCCAACGCGCGTGGGGCCCGGTGTTCGACGCACTGGCGCGGCGGTTCGGCCGCGAGCGGCTCACGGTCGGTGAGTACACCCTCGCCACCGCGACCGGCCCGGATGCGCTGCGGCGGGAACTGGACACGGAGATGATCGAGCGGCGCGGTTGGGCAACGATGGCGCCCGGTGCCGTTCCCTCCGATGCGTGGACGTTCGGCTACGAACGTCCCGACGGCCGCCACGTTGTCGTCCTGATCGGACTGGATGCCCGTCCCGGCGACACGCGCGTGCCGCTCACCGTGATGACCACGTTCCCGCAGCACTGAGGCCGCCCGGCGCGGCGGACTGCGATTCCGGGCGCGTCACCTGTCCCGGCGCGGCCCGTCGACCTCCGCCAGGAAATCCTCGATCACGGAGGTGATTTCGGCGTGCCCGGCATCGATATCGAAGGCTTCCTCGATCCGCAGGAAGCGCGAGACGCTCGACATCAGCATCACCAAGGTCACCGGGTTCCAGCGGTCGTGGTCGCGTCCGTGCAGGGCCCGGGAGACGATCTCCAGCTGCAGTTCACGAAACCGTTTCGAGGACTGGGCGATTTCGGAGCGGATGGACGGCCGGTGGGTGGCCAGGGAGACGAACTCCATGGTGAGTGCGGTGCGGGACTGATCGTGGATGGCATCCCAGAGCGCCCACAGCGGTTGCTCGGCGGCGGCCGCCGCGAGCAATCGCTGATAGCTGCGTTCGGCGCCCCGCCGGAACAGCGTCACGAACAGGTTGTCCATATTACCGAAGTAGTAGTAGACCAGTGCCGGGTTCACACCGGCACGCGCGCCGAGGCGCCGGGAGCTGACGGCGGCGTAGCCGTCCTCGAGCATCACCTGTTCGGCGGCGTCGAGCAGCGCCGACCTCGTCGAGAGGCTCGCACCGTCGGATTCGGCGCCGGCCGGCACCGACGCCCGGTTCTCGCCCATGGCACCTCCTTGTGGTGACCGCTGCGGGGACTTCTCCGAAATCCTCCACGATCCCGTGCCCGCGTTCGCCTCGATCTTAGGAAGCGCGGTCGCACCGCGGTTCCGGCAGGCCGGTCGCCGGTCCGTCGACCGGTGGAAGTGGCCGCCTCCGGCGGTCTTTCGGGTCTTGACAGCGGCAAACCGTTCTCCGTATAACTTTAATCGACTGCTTAATTAAGCAGTCGATTAATCGCCGAACGGCCGGCGCGGCACACCCGCCCCGAGGCGTCGCCCACGGCGCCGGCGCGCCGGACCGTTCCCGGTGCGTACCCCGCGCCCCCGCTCGCGCAGTACGAGGAGCTTCGAGATGAGCAGTCCCCCGGCGAACCGGCAGCAGGACGGCCACCGCACCACCCACCGCGCGAACCGGGTCGCCGTGGTCACCGGCGGCGCGTCCGGAATGGGTGCGGCGATCTGCCGGCGCCTCGCCGCGGCCGGCGATCGCATCGCCGTGCTCGACCGCGACGGCGCCGGAGCACACCGCGTCGCGACCGAACTGGAATCGACCGGCGGGGCCGCGCTGGGCTGCGAGGTCGACGTCACCGACCGCACGGCCGTCGACGAAGCCCTGCGGAAGGTGCGGGCGCAGTGGGGTCCGGTGCAGGTACTGGTCACCAGCGCCGGGGTTTTCGCGTTCGAGCCGTTCACCGAGATCTCCATCGAGTCCTGGAACCGGATCATCGAGGTCAACCTCACGGGCACCTTCCACTGCGTGCAGGCGGTGATACCCGATATGCTGGCGGCCGGCTGGGGCCGGATCGTCACCATCTCCTCCTCCAGCGCGCAGCGGGGATCGCCGAAAATGGTCCACTACACCGCGTCCAAGGGCGCCGTGATCGCGATGACCAAGGCACTGGCCCGGGAATACGCCGGCTGCGGGATCACGGTGAACACCATTCCCCCGTCCGGAATCGACACCCCGATGTCGCGCGCGTCCCAGGCCGCGGGACACCTGCCCGACAGCGAGACGATGGCCCTGGCCATCCCGGTCGGCTATCTCGGCGACGGCGCCGATATCGCCGCGGCGTGCGCGTTCCTCTGCTCGGCCGAGGCCCGGTTCATCACCGGGCAAGTGGTGGGCGTCAACGGTGGGGCGGTCATATGACGGCCGTCGATCCCCGCCTCGCCCCGCTACCCGCCGCGGACTGGACCGAAGCCGGACGAGCCATGTTGCGGGGCCGGCTCACACGCGCGGACCAGTACTTGTCGGGGGCACCCGGCACGCCGCCGCTGCCGAATATCCTCGGAATCCTCGGGCACCACCCGGAACTGGGCGGCGCCTGGCTGGCCTACAACGGCCTGCTCCTGGAACGCGGCGCCCTCGACCCCCGGCTGCGCGAACTCGCGATCCTGCGGGTCGCGTGGCGCACCCGCTCGGCCTACGAATGGGATCAGCATTCCCGGATGGCCCGTGAGCTGGGCATCACCGTCGGCACGATCGAGGACCTCGCCTGCGGTGAGACGGCGCATTGGCCCACTGCCGACCGGCTGGTCGTCACCGCCGCGGACGAACTGCTCGACCGGTACCGGGTCTGCGATACCACCTGGGCCGAACTCACCGCGCAGCTCGACACCCGGCAGCTGCTCGAACTGCTCTTCGTGATCGGTTCCTACCTGTGCCTGGCGCTGGTGTTCAACAGTGTCGACCTGCAACCCGACACCCCCGCGACATCCGACGAACCCGTACGGGAGGACTGATCATGGCGCGCTGGCCGAAACCACCGGAAGGTACCTGGACCGAGCATTATCCCGAACTCGGCACGGGCCCGGTGTCGTTCGAGGATTCGGTGTCACCGGAGTTCTACGAACTGGAGCGGGAGGCGATCTTCCGCAGGGCATGGCTGAATATCGGCCGGGTGGAACAGGTTCCGCGGGCCGGTAGCTATTTCACCAAGGAAATCCATATCACCAGGACGTCGGTGCTCGTGGTGCGCGACCGCGAGCAGCAGGTGCGGGCGTTCTACAACGTGTGCCGGCACCGCGGCAACAAACTCGTCTGGAACGAGGATCCCCGCGCGGAGACATCCGGTATCTGCCGCCAATTCACCTGCAAATATCACGGGTGGCGGTACGGCATCGACGGGGAGCTGACCTTCGTCCAGCAGGAGGGCGAATTCTTCGATCTCGACAAGAAAGACTTCGGCCTCGCACCGGTGCACTGCGAGGTGTGGGCGGGATTCATCTTCGTGAATCTCGCGCCGGAACCACCGCAGACCCTGCGCGAATTCCTGGGCCCGATGGTCACCGCGCTGGAGGATTATCCCTTCGACCGGATGACCGAATGGTACGAATTCCGGGCCGAGAACCAGAGCAACTGGAAACTGTTCGCCGACGCCTTCCAGGAGTACTACCACGTCCCCGGCCTGCATTCCCAGCAGGTGCCGGGTCCGGTGCGTAACCCCGAGCCGAACTTCGAATGCGCGCATTTCCAGATGGACGGCCCGCACCGGGTGGTCAGCACCGGCGGCGCCCGGCGCTGGACCCTGCCGCCGGAGTTCATGTACCCGATCGAGCGGGCCACCCGCAGCGGGCTCGTCGGGCCGTGGGAATCCCCCGATATCGGTGAGCTACCGCCGGGAATCAACCCGGGACGGGTGGAACCGTGGGGCATCGACAATTTCCAGATCTTCCCCAATCTGGAGATTTTGTTCTACCGCGGCTGGTATCTCATCTACCGGTACTGGCCCACCTCGTACAACAGTCACCTGTTCGAGGGCGTCCTGTGCTATCAGCCCGCCCGGACGGTGCGGGAGCGGGTGGAGCACGAGGTGTCCTCGGTGGTGTTCAAGGAATTCGCACTCCAGGACGCCGGGATGCTCACCGGTACGCAGACCGCGCTCGAATCCGCCTACCGCACGGCGCGGATCACCGATTATCCGGTCAACGACCAGGAGATCCTGGTCCGGCATTTCCACAAGGTCGTCGCGGACTGGGTCGGCGAATACCGCCACGCGCGGGAGGGGGTGTGCAGCCGATGACCGGAAATATGTTGCCACCCGCGTTCGCCGAATTCGAGCGGTTCGCGCCGATCTGGTGCCTGGCCACCGAAACCGAGCGCTGGGAGCGCCGGATGAACAGTTCGATGGACGAACTGAACGAGTTCTACGCGGCCTTCTTCCCGCGGCTCGAGGAGGCGATCGCCTACTGCGACAAGTTCCCGCTCGACGACCTGCCCGACGAGGTGCTGCATCTGCTGCAGCTGATCTATTCGCTCGCCCTGGTGGCGATGGCCGTCGAGATATTCCTGCAACCCCGCCCGGTCGACAGCGCCGACGCCGAACTGGAACGGATCGGCGAACCATGGCCGTGACCCGCACCCCCACAACCTTTCCGGAGCGACCATGACCACCCTCACCGTCGAGAAACTGAACCACGAGATCGGTGCCGAAATCACCGGCCTCGACGCCGACCGGCTGGTCACCGACGATTCCGTCCCGGGCCTGATCCTCGACGCCTTGGAGACCAACGGTGTCCTGGTCTTCCGGGGTCTGCACCTCGAGCCGGAGGCCCAGGTGGCGTTCTGCCGGAAACTCGGCGACATCGACACCACGCCCGGCCATCACCCGCTGCCCGGGATCTACCGGGTGAGCCTCGATACCAGCAAGAACTCCTCGGCGAACTATCTGCGCGGCACCTTCGACTGGCATATCGACGGCTGCACCCCCAAGGACGACGCCTACCCGCAGATGGCCACGGTCCTGTCGGCGAAAGCGGTCGCGACCAGCGGCGGGGAAACCGAATTCGCCAGTACCTACCGGGCCTACGACCGTCTCGGGCCGGCCGAGCAGAAGCGTCTCGGAGAATTGCGCGTCCTGCATTCCCTGGAAGCGTCGCAACGCCCCCTCAACCCCGACCCCTCACCGCGGCAGGTGGAGCACTGGCGTAACTGGCCCACCCGCGAGCATCCGCTGGTCTGGACCCACCGCTCCGGCCGGCGCTCGCTGGTGCTCGGCACCTCCACCGACCGGGTCATCGGCATGGACCCGGCCGCCGGCCGCGCGCTGCTCGACGATCTGCTCACGCGCTGCACCGCCCCCGAATACGTCTACCGGCACACCTGGTCGGTGGGCGACACGGTGATCTGGGACAACCGCGGGGTCATCCACCGCGCCGCGCCCTACCCGCAGAACTCGCCCCGCGAAATGCTGCGCACCACCGTTCTGGGTGACGAACCGATCCAGTAGCCGAACGAACCGGCCCCACCGATCCACCGCTAGGAGCACGCAATGCCGCGTTGGCCCAAACCCCCCGAAGGCAGCTGGACCGAGCACTATCCCGAACTCGGTACCGCGCCGATGTCCTACGAGGATTCGATCTCGCCGGAGATCTACGAACTCGAACGCGAGGCCATCTTCAAGAAGGCGTGGCTCAATGTGGGGCGGGTGGAACAACTACCCCGGGTGGGCAGCTATTTCACCAAGGAGATCCACGCCGCGACGACGTCGGTGATCGTGGTGCGCGATAAGCAGAAGGAGGTGCGCGCATTCTTCAACATCTGCCGCCACCGCGGTAACAAGCTGGTGTGGAACGAGCTTCCGCGCGAGGAGGTTTCGGGGACCTGCCGCCAGTTCACCTGTAAATACCACGGCTGGCGGTACGGGCTCGACGGTGCATTGACCTTCGTCCAGCAGGAGGGCGAGTTCTTCGACCTGGACAAGAAGGACTACGGCCTCGCTCCTGTGCACTGTGCAGTATGGGCGGGTTTCATCTTCGTGAATCTCGCCCCGGAACCGGAGCAGTCGCTGCGCGAATTCCTCGGTCCGATGATCACCGACCTGGAGGGCTATCCCTTCGATCAGCTCACCGAACGTTATTCCTACCGTTCGGAGGTCGGCGCGAACTGGAAACTCTATATGGACGCGTTCCAGGAGTTCTACCACGCCGCCGTCCTGCACGGGAATCAGTCACCGGACAACTATTCCGCTGCCGCGCAGGCCGCCGGTTTCGAGGCCCCGCACTATCAATTGCAAGGCCCGCACCGGCTGGTCAGTACTTCCGGCGTGGTGACCTGGGAACTGGACCCGTCCATGCGCAAGCCGATGGAGGACATCACCCGCGGCGGCCTGTTCGGACCGTGGGATGTGCCCGACCTCGGCGAATTGCCGTCCGGGGTGAATCCCGGTAAATGCGATCCGTGGGGGCTGGATTCGTTCCAGCTGTTTCCCAATTTCGTGATCCTGATCTGGTCGGCCGGCTGGTACCTGACCTATCACTATTGGCCGACCTCTTACAACACGCATATCTTCGAGGGCAATCTGTATTTCGTCCCCGCCCGGACGCCCCGGGAACGCGTCGCCCACGAGATGACGGCGGTGACATTCAAGGAATACGGCCTGCAGGACGCCAGCACCCTCGAAGCGACCCAGATGACCCTCGAATCCCGTGCGGTGACGCGTTTCCCGCTCTGCGATCAGGAGATCCTGCTGCGCCACCTGCACAAGACCGCCGCCGACTGGGTCGGCAACCATCGCAACCAGCAGACAGGAGCGGCCCAGCGATGAGCGCACTGCCCGCCGAATTCGCCGATCTCGAACCGTTTTCCGAGTGGTGCCTGGCCACCGAGGGGGAACGGTACGCCAAACGCCTGGCCTCCTCCATGGACGAGATGCAGCGCTTCTACGATGCGATCACCCCGCGCGCCGAGGCCGCGCTGACCTACCTCGACCGGGTCGGCCTCGACGATATGCCCGACGACGCGGTGAATCTGCTGCGCCTGCTGTATTCGATGATCATGGTGTCGTTCCCGGTGGAGGTGTGGCACCAGCCGTGGATTCCCGATGCCAGTCACGCGTCGATGGCCTGCGTGATCGAGCCGGTACCGTGAGCGCCGCGGCGACGGTGCTGCGGGCGGCGCGCTGGGTCGATATCGACGCCGGGATCGTGCGCTCTCCCGCGGTGATCGTGGTGCGGGACGGGTTGATCGAATCCGTCGGGCCGGCCGGCGCACCCGAGGGCGCGGCAGAAATCGATCTCGGCGACGTCACGCTGTTACCGGGCCTGATGGATATGGAGATCAACCTGCTCATCGGCGGGCCCGGCAATCCGAGCGGGCTGCCGAATCCCCTGCACGGGGTCCAGGACGATCCCGTGTACCGGACGCTGCGCGGCACGGTCAACGCGCGGACCACGCTGATGGCCGGTTTCACCACTGTCCGCAACCTCGGCCTGATGGTGAAAACCGGCGGGTACCTGCTGGATGTGGACCTCGGCCGCGCCATCGACCAGGGCTGGTTCCCGGGTCCGCGGATCGTGTCGGCGGGACATGCCATCACACCCACCGGCGGCCATCTCGACCCCACCATGTTCCAGAAACTGGCCCCGCACATCATGCCGATGTCGGTGCAGGAGGGGATGGCCGACGGAGTGTCCGCGGTACGGGCCGCCACCCGGTACCAGATCAAATACGGTGCCGGCGTCATCAAGATTTCCGCGTCCGGCGGCGTGATGTCGCACAGTACCGCCCCCGGAACCCAGCAGTACTCCGACGAAGAACTCGCCGCCATCGTCGACGAGGCCCATCGGGCCGGGATCAAGGTCGCCGCGCACGCCCACGGTGACGCCGGTATCCGCGCCTGCATCCGCGCGGGGGTGGACTGTATCGAACACGGATCGCTGGCCTCCGACGACACCGTGCAGATGATGGTCGATCACGGCACCTTCCTGGTCCCCACCAGTTACCTGTCTGAAGGCCTCGATACCTCCAAGGCCCCACCGGCATTGCAGCGCAAGGCCGCCGAGGTCTTCCCGAAGGCGCGGCGCATGCTCGGTAAGGCCATCGAGGCCGGGGTCAAGATCGCCTGCGGGACCGACGCACCCGCGGTCCCCCACGGGCAGAACGCCAAAGAACTGTGGGCGCTGGTCGATCGTGGGATGACCCCGGTGCAGGCGATTCGCGCGGCCACCGTCACCAGCGCCGAACTGATCGATGCCGGCGACCGCGGCCGCCTCGCGCCCGGCCTGCTCGCCGATATCATCGCCGTCCCCGGTGACCCCACCCGCGATATCTCCGCCCTGGAACACGTTCGCTTCGTCATGAAAGACGGCGTCGTCCACAAGAACGAACCGGCCACCGCGCCGAACTGAACCCGGCTGCTCCGAGGAGAGATACCGTGCCCAAAGGAATTCGCTACGTCGAATCCCGGCCCAGCTCACCGGTAGCGGGCCGGCCGGACCCGCCGCCCACCATCCGCCTGCTCCACGCACTCGGCGTACACACAGCCTGAGAGGAACCTCCATGCGCCGGTACGACCATCTCTTCATCGGGGGCGACTGGGTGCCACCCGATTCCGACCTCGCCTTCGAGGTGATCTCCCCGCACACCGAGGAACTTCTCGCGCGGATCGCCGCGCCGGCGCCCGCCGATATCGACCGGGCGGTCGCGGCCGCGCGCCGGGCCTTCGATACGGGACCGTGGCCGCGGCTCGACCCCGCCGAGCGCGTGCGGATCGTGCGCGACCTGGCCGGCCGCTACGAGCAGCGAGTCGAGGAGATCGCCCAGCTCGTCACCGCGGAAATGGGTGCGCCGATCACTTTCTCCCGCTCGGCGCACGCGCGGCTGCCGGGGGTGATGATGCGGGCGCTGGCCGATCTCGCCGCGGATTTCCCGTGGCAGGAGTCGCGGCCCGGCTACTTCGGCAGCGGTATCCGGGTCCGGCACGAACCCGTCGGTGTCGTCGGGGCCGTCGCCCCGTGGAATATGCCGATGCTGATGGTGGTCGCCAAACTGGCGCCCGCGCTGCTCGCCGGGTGCACGGTGGTACTCAAACCGTCACCGGAGACACCGCTGGACGCCTACCTCATGGCCGAACTCGTCCGGGAGAGCGAGATTCCGCCCGGTGTCGTCTCCATCCTGCCCGGCGACCGCGACACCGGCAGATACCTGGTGGGACATCCCGGTGTCGACAAAGTGTCGTTCACCGGCTCCACCGCGGCCGGTCGCGAGGTCGCCGCGACCTGCGGGGCCGCACTGAAACGGGTGAGCCTCGAACTGGGCGGCAAATCGGCGGCGGTGGTACTCGACGACGCCGACCCCGAAGTGGTCGCCGCCGGAATCCAGGTGGCGGCGCTGATGAACGGTGGTCAGGCCTGTGTCGCCCAGACCAGGATTCTGGTGCCGCGCCGGCGCCGCGACGAGTACGTCGACGCGATCGCCGCCATGATCGACCGGCTCACCGTGGGTGATCCGGCCGACGAATCGACCCGGATCGGTCCCGTGGTCACCGCCCGCCAGCGGCAGCGTATCCGCGACTACATCCACCTGGGTAGCGGCGAGGGCGCCCGCCTGATCACCGGCGGCCCCTTACCACCCCCCGGCCTCGACCGCGGCTGGTACGTCCGGCCGACCCTGTTCACCGACGTGGACCCCACCATGCGGATCGCCCGGGAGGAGATCTTCGGCCCGGTACTCACCGTGCTCACCTATCGCGACCTCGACCACGCCGTCCAGCTCGCCGACGCCACCGAATACGGCTTGTCCGGGTCGGTGTGGACGCCGGATATCGACCGCGGCCTGGCCGTGGCCCACCGGATCCGCAGCGGGACCTTCGGGATCAACCAGGCCTACAGCATGGATCCGCACGCACCGTTCGGGGGCGTCAAGGCCAGCGGTCTGGGCCGGGAATTCGGGCGCGAGGGCCTGGCGGGATTCCTCGACACGAAATCGATATCGGTCGCGTAGTACCTGGTTGAGTAGTGCTGTCGCGCAACAGGTTTCATGTTCATCGGCCGCGTGTTCTCGGCGCCCTCAATTCGCGCAGCGAGGCCAGGAACAACTCGTCCATCCGGGGACTCAGCTCCGGCAGCGCCGCGGCGCTCGCATACCCGGCCGAGCCGAATACCCTGTCGAGGGCGTCGGTTTCCGTGCTCGCGCCCAGAGAGAGACACAGACAGGCGATCCCGTCGCCGCGCAGTTCCGCGAGGGCCTTGCGCACATCGGCCTCCGCGTAACGGCCCTCGTAGCCGTGATCGTAAGGCACGCCGTCGGAGAGCACGACCAGCAACCGGTACGGGGTGCCGGACTCGGTCTCGAGAATTCTGGCGGCACCACGGATTCCGGCACCCAGGCGGGTATACCCGGAGGGTCGCAGCTGCTGGAGACGCGCGCGTTCGGCCGCGCCGAACCGTTGCTCGAAGGTTTTGATCGCCGAGAGGTGCACGGCAGCGCGGCCTTCGGAACGGAACGCGTAGACGCCGACGCGGTCGCCCAGTTCCTCCAGCGTGGCGGCCAGGGTGGCAGCCGCCCGGCGATGGTGCTCGTGCACCGCCAGCCCGTCCGGGTCGGCATCGGAGGTGGATCCCGAGGCGTCGACCAGGACGAGTACCCCGAGATTGCGGTCGAGTGTGCGGGTTTCCAGGTACACGTTCTCGGCCGGTGCGTAACCGGAGCGGAGATCGATCAGCAGATCGATCGCCGCCTCGAGGTCGAGTTCGTCGCCGTCGGGCCGGCCCCGCCGCACCGTGGGTCCGAGGCCGATCCGGGCCAGGCGCCGCGCCAGCACACGGTCGTGGGCGACCGCGGCGGCGGAGATATCGGCCTCGGCCGTCAGCGGGAAGTCGAGGACCCGGCACCAATCCGGGCGGTAGCGGCGGGCGTGAACATCCCATTCCGGAAAGAACGCGCCGCCGAACCCCAGGGTGGCGCCGGGTGCGTCGTCGACGAACCGGATCGGGGTGGGAAGCGGGCGCGCGGCCGCATTGCCCGCCCGGCCCCGGCGCAGCGCGCGAGCCTGCATGTGCGCCCCCGCGTCCTCGTCCGCCGATCCCCGCGAACTGCCGAGTATTGTGCGCAGTAGATTCCCGGCGAGCTGCGAACTGAACACCGGGTTGTCGAACAACCGCAGGATGCGACTGCCACCGGATTCCTCCTGCTCCCCGTCCTCGTCCCGGTCGACGTTGTCGAAGGCCGCGGCGAGATCGTGATCGGTGGCCTTGCCGGTCTTTCCGGGACCGGATCCCAGCAGCTGCGCGGGCTCGATCACGCCGAACCAGTCCGGTGGGCCGGTAACACGCGCCCGGCTTCGCGCCACCGCCAGCGATTCTTCGGCGCTGTGGGTACTCGGTGCGCCGTACGGACCGAGCGTGGCGATCGCCGGGACCCGGCAGGTGATCCCGGCCAGCACGCGCCGGCCCTCCAGCGCCAGATACCGGCGCGCCACCGTCGGCCGGGCACGCAGCCCGCCGACGAGCCGCCGGTCGAGACTGCCCGCGCCGAGCAGGGCGCTCTGCACCACCACCTCAGCGCGCTGCGCGGCGAGTGGGCGGCCGGCCGAGACGAACACCACCGTCCCGTTCGTGTAGGCGGCCGCGGGGGGGGGGGGGGGGCGCCCCCCCCCCGGCCCCCCGGGGCGCCGGGGGGGGCGCGGCGCGGGGCGCGGGGGGGGGCGGTGGCCCCGGCGCGCCGCGGCCGCCTACACGAACGGGACGGTGGTGTTCGTCTCGGCCGGCCGCCCACTCGC
>NZ_JARWPM010000278.1 GCF_029869215.1 Nocardia carnea | reverse complement strand
GATCCCGGATGTGCTCCGGCACCGCCTGGTCCTGTCCTACGACGCGCTCGCCGACGAGATCAGCCCCGAAGACGTGATCCAGCGGGTGCTGCAGACCGTCGGCCTGCCGCAGGTGGCGCCCCAGGCCGTGGGGGCCCGCGCGCCGCCCCCCGCCCCGCACCGGCCCCCCCCCGCCCCCCCCCCCCCCCCCCCCCCCCCCCCCCCGCCCCCGCCCCCCCCCCCCCCCCCCCCCCCCGCCGCCCGCCCCCGCCCCCCCCCCCCCCCCCCGCCGCGAATCCCGGATTCGGCGATCAGAGCCGCTCGATGATGGTGGCGTTGGCCAGCCCGCCCGCCTCGCACATGGTCTGCAGGCCGTACCGGCCGCCGGTCTGTTCGAGGTGGTTGACCATGGTCGCCAGGATCCGCACACCCGAGGCGCCCAGCGGATGACCCAGCGCGATCGCGCCGCCCCGCGGATTCAGTTTCGCCGGATCGGCGTTCAGCTCGTGCTGCCATACCAGCGGCACCGGGGCGAAGGCCTCGTTCACCTCGTAGGCGTCGATATCGTCGATCGACAGCCCGGCCCGGTCCAGCACCTTCTTCGACGCCGGAACCGGCGCGGTGAGCATGAGCAGCGGATCGTCGCCCACCACCGCGAAGGAGTGGAAACGGGCACGCGGCGTGAGCCCCAGTTTCGCCGCCGTCTGCTCGCTCATGATCAGCGCCGCCGACGCGCCGTCGGTGAGCGGCGACGAGTTGCCCGGAGTGATCGACCAATTGATCTCCGGAAAGCGCTGCGTGTACTGCTCGTCGGCGAACGCCGGCTTCAGCCCGGCCAGCTTCTCCGGGGTGGACCCGGCCCGGATGGTTTCGTCCGCGGTCAGTTCACCGGCGGCCACCAGCTCCCGGTCGAATCCGCCGGCCGCCGCGGTTTCGGCCGCCAGCCGATGCGACCGCGCCGCGAATTCGTCGAGGGTCGCGCGATCGAACTTCCACCGCGCGGCGAGTATCTCGGCCGCGATCCCCTGCTGCACCAGCCCGTCCGGGTAGCGGTGCGCGATGGGCCCGCGGTTGGCATCCTGACCCTGCGCGTTGGAGAACATGGGCACCCGGCTCATCGACTCCACACCGCAGGCGATAGCGATGTCATAGGCCCCCGCCAGCACACCCTGCGCCGCGAAATGCGCCGCCTGCTGGCTGGATCCGCACTGCCGGTCGACGGTGGTCGCCGGCACCGATTCGGGGAACCCGGCCGCGAGCACGGCGGTCCGCGAAATATTGAACGCCTGCTCACCGCTCTGCGTAACGCAGCCGCCCACCACATCGTCGACCAGTGCCGGATCCAGATCGTTGCGCCGGATCAGTTCCTCCAGCACCCCGGCCAGCAGGGTCGCCGGATGCACCCCGGACAAACCCCCGCCCATCTTCCCTTTACCGGACGGCGTGCGAACCACATCGACGATGACGGCGGACTGCATGGGTCCCTCCTGACCTGCTCGATACGGCCGACCGAGTTAGTGACCGTTCGCTATTAAGTTAACACGGATTCGCATCAGCGGGCCAGGCCCGGGACCGTACAGCCGGACCCCTCAGTAGAAGGTTGCAGCGGCGAAGGCACCGAGGCCGACCAGTACAGTGCCCGTGAGCACCTGCACCCGGCGGTCGACCAGGCACATCAGCGACAGGAACCCGGGCATCGAGCCACCGCCGCGGGTGTAGGCGAGGGCGGCGGCGCTGGGCAGGCAGCGGCCGAGGGCGACCGTCGTGAACAGAGCGGCACCGAGGACCGGTGATCCCACAGCCGCTACTCCCAGCACCAGCAGGTAGTACGCGCTCGAACGGATGTAGATGAGGAAACCGGGGCCGATGATCGCGCCGAACAGCAGCGATACCTTCCACGGCGCCATACTGCGTCGCAGGTGCCGCGGTAGCTGGCGGCGGCGCATCGGGGTCGGCAGGACGAGCAGTCCGAGTTCGTGCAGGCCGTAGGCCGCGGCGAGAACGGCCCAGGCACCGATCAGCAGCGTGAACGGTACGAGACCGAGGGCGAATCCGCCGAGCGCGCCGATGAGCGCGCCGGTGATCGACGCGGTGGTCACGGAGCCGAGGGCATGCCAGCCGAGGCGCCGCAACGGTGTGGAAGCGCCGCGGCGGCCCGGTTGTTTGGGTGCGACCACCACGCCCGCGACGGACATCCCGCAGGTGGACCAATTCGCGGCCAGCGCGGTGATCAGGCCGGCGCCGACGACCGCTCCGGTGAGACCGGCGGCCTGTCCCGGACCGGCCAGGAATGCCGTCGCGATACCGGCGGTGGCGGCGGCCACGGGCAGGCCTATGCGGGAACCGAGTCCGACCGATCGCTGTAATTCGGGCCGGATCTGTGGCATATCGACGGGCAGCGCCGCGTGATCGAGCAGGGTTGTCATGGTGTACCTCCTGGAGGGTGCCGCACGTCAGCCGACGTGCACGGTTCCGGACATGGTCGGGTGGATGGAGCAGCGGTACGCCACGTCACCGGGCGTGCCGAAGGTGAAGCGGAAGGTGTCCTCGCTGCGGATACCGCTGTCGAACACCCCCTCGGCGCGCAGGTCGTGCAGGAGCAGACCGTCGTCGAAGCGCCATTCGACGGTGCCGCCGACGGGAATCCGGACCACTCGCGGCTCGAATTGGATATGGCTGATGTGCACAACGGCGTCCGGCTGCGCCGGGCCGGAACAAGCGCCCGCGAAAAGCAGCAGCAGGACGGCCGCCGGGAAACTCAGCCCTCGACCACGACGGTGCCGACCATCATCGGGTGCGGGGTGCAGTGGTAGGTGAAGGTGCCTGCCTCGGTGAAGGTGTGCGTGAAGCTGCCCTCGGTGAGCAGTTCGCTCTCGAATGCGCCGTCGTCGGCCACCACATCGTGCGGGAGGCCGTTGTCGTCGAAGATCCATTCGACGGTCCCGCCTTTCTCGATCGTCACCGAGGCGGGGCTGTAGCTCATATTCGCCACTCGCACCGTCACGGGCGTGCTGTCGCCTCCGGAACCGCCGCAGGCCGTGAGCGGGAAGAGCGCGCATACGGCGGCGGCCAGAACCAGGAGCTTTTTCATCGATACCTCTCATCGGACGTACATCAGGTTGGCCGTCATCCCGGCCTCGAAGTGATAGGCGTTGTGGCAGTGGAACATCCACTCCCCCGGGTTGTCGGCGTCGAATTCGATCGCCAGCGAGGTGCCGGGCAGGACGTTCACGGTGTCGCGGCGCAGACCGCCGTACCCGGGGATCGCGAACGTATGGCCGTGGGTGTGCATGGGGTGCCACATGGTCGACCGGTTGTGCATGGTGATGCGGACGCGCTCGCCCTGTTTCATCACCAGATCGCCCGCGTCGGCGCCGGCCATCGCCCAGACGTAACGGTCGCCGGCCTGGAGCAGGTCCACCGCGTAGTCGCGGTCGGGTGCGCGGTCCCGTAGTCGCGTGTGCTGTGCCGGGCGCAGTGCGCTTTCCGGCAGCAGTTGCCCGCGCAGTTCCGGGATCACGCCGCCGGTATCGGGGTCCGGGAGCGGAGCCGCGTCCGAACTGCGCAATACGGTCGAGGCGTAGCCGGGCCGGCCCTCGACCGCGGCCACCACCGGCCACGCCCCGGAGGCGACCGTGACCAGCACGTCGTATCGCTGGGCCATGCCGATCAGGATCGTGTCGGCCTCGGCCGGGACCACGTCGAATCCGTCGACCGCCACCACGGTCAGCCGGTGTCCGGCGACGGCGAACCGGTAGGGCGTTTCCGCGCCGGCATTGATGATGCGCAGGCGCAGCCGCGAACCCTGGGCCGCCGTGATGACCGCGGGGTCGTTCGGGGGCCGGCCGTTGATCAGATGCAGCGGATAGGCGATGTGCTGGGTCATCCCGCCGAGGGCCGCCGAATCGCCGTGCCCGGCCGCGGTGAACGCGGCCGCCACCGCGGCCGCGCCCGCCCCGACCGGTACCGGGGCCGCGGCACCGTGACCGGCGTGCCCGCCGTGCAGATCGGGATTGAGGGCGGCCATCACCGCGTCCGGCGTGGTGCCCAGCCCGTCGACCCAATCGTCGAGAACCAGTACGGCGTCCGCGTCGGCACCCGTCGTATCGGCCGGATCCTCGACGATCAGCGCGCCGAAGAGTCCCCGATCGGCCTGCAATCCGGAATGCGAGTGGTACCAGTAGGTTCCGGGATCGGGCGCGACGAACCGGTATTCGAAGCTGCCGCCCGCCGCGATGGGTTGCTGGGTGACCGGCGGCACCCCGTCCATATCGTTGCGGATCCGGATGCCGTGCCAGTGGATGCTGGTCTCGGCCGGAACAGTGTTGGTGACCCGCACCGCGAGCGTATCCCCGGCCGAGAGCCGCAATTCCGGAGCGACCGCCCCGGCCCCGTAAGCCCACGTATTGACCAGCCGCCCACCGAGATCCACGGTCGCGACGCCCGCGGCGAGGGCGTAGGCGGCGGTCCTCCCGGTCGAGGTACGGGCGGCCTCGGCCGCGGCGATCTCCGGATCACCGGGTTTTATGTAGTCGAGCCGGGCGGGGCCGGCGGTCGTGCCCGCCGGCGAGCCACACCCCGTGGCGCCGAGTGCGCCGATTCCCGCCAGTCCGGCGCCGGCCGCCGCGAGGGACAGGAACCGGCGCCGCCCCAGCAGTGCGGAGGTCATTCCAGCACCTGGGGCGTGAGCAGGCCGGCGACCGGTTCGACATTGCCGTCCAGTGTCACCGCGCTCACCTGGTTACCGGTGGCCACATCGAACCCGGCCAGCCGCTGCGGCGCCTCGCCGTCGACTTCCGGGGCGTCCCCGAGGATGTAGAACTTCGTACCGTCCACGCTGTAGGCCATCGATGTGAACGCGGTGATCCCGGCGTCGGCGAGGGTGTAGGTGCGCAGTGGTTTCAGGTTCGCCGCGTCGAACACCACCACCTTGGCGACCGATCCGCCGCGCGCGGAATCGGGGTGCACGATGCTGTCGGTGTAGGCGATGGCGATCCGGGTCCCGTCGGCGTTGATGACGTTCTCGGCGAAACGGCCAGACGGATCGCCGGCATTGCCGATCGGTTTCACCGGCGCGGTGGGCAGTCCGGCGGCGAAATCGAAGACGAAGACATCGCCGTTCTCGCTCACCAGCAGGGCCTTGTCCGCCTCGGCGGCGAATGTGGTCTTGCGGGTACTCACGAAATCCTCGGGCAGCACCTTCGCGCGGCCGGCCTCCTCGGGGACACCCTCGTCGTTGATCGCGACATGCAGCAGTTCGCGGGTTTCCTCGCAGACGCTGTAGAGGTCGTGCCCGACCATCCAGGTGAACGGCCCGCAGCCGACAATGCGGACGGCACCGCTTTCCCGCCCGGATTCCAGATCGACGACCCGGATCCCGTACAGCCCGTCGTCCCAGGTGACGAAGTACTTGCCGTCGGAGGTCACGGCATTGGAACCCGGCCGCGAATGCACCCGCGCCACATCGGGAAGTGCGACCTCGGCGGGTTCCAGCAGATTGCCCGAGTAGGTGCTGACCGTGAAATCGGCGTCGCCCCGGGAGCCGCGCGGCCGCCAGACCTCGGCGGCCAGCACCGCGGGATCGTCCGGGGTCTGCCCGACGAAACCGTGGATGACCGGATCCCAGATACCGGGCCCCACGACCACGCGCGCGGTGATCTTCCCGGTCGCTGGGTCGATCGCGTCGACCTTCATCTCGAGACTGCCGAAATCACCTTCGATACCGAGTATCTGGTCCGCGCCGATCGGCTTGATCTTTCCGACGTGCAAGGGTTCGGGGAACTGCCCGGTGATCTCCTGGTCCTGCTCCCCCAGGCCGATTCCCGGCCCGGGATCGCCGAATTCGACGCTGGGATAGGTGACCTCGGTGGACGATTCCGGGTCGGACGACCCGCACGAGGTCACGGTGAGCAGGGCGGCCAGCGGTACGGCCGCGAAGGCGGCCCTGCGGCTGTTCGAGGTCATGATCCGGCCCCCACTTTCGGCCGGTCCGCGGGACGGGCCTGGCAGTCGGCGCCGATGATCGGCGCCATGGTGCAGGTGTAGGCCTGCGACTGATCGGAGACGCACCAGATGATCTCCTGATCGGTGCTGCCGCTCACCGGGTTGTACATGGTGGCCTGCATATCCGGTTCACCGCAGAAGGCGTTGGAGCAGCTCGGCGCACCGCAGCAGTCGTAGTAGGCGATGAGGTAGGTTTTGCCGTCGGCCGGGTTGGTACAGCAGCCGACCCAGAATTCCGCGCCCGGTTTCGAGCCCGGCGCACAGGTGGTGAGGCCGCCGCCTTCACAGGCGGCGCAGGACGTTCCGTCCATATTGCACCAGCGCCAGTAGTCGCATTCGGCGGGATTGCTGCCGTCGTACTCCGGTACCTGCGGTTCCGGTGCCGGGTCGGGTGCGGCGACCGCCCGCGACACCGGCAGCGCGCCGATCACCGCGACCCCGGAGGCCCCGACCGTCCAGCGGCCGATCCGGGAGAGCATCGACCGCCGCGAGGTGCGTTCGGACAGGCGCCGCCCCGCACGGCTGACGAAACCGCCGCCGCGGCCGGCCATCCATTCGGCCTGTTCGGCCACCGTGTTCTCGTCGACCGGATACCGCTGTTCGGTACCTCCGTGGTCGTGAGGATGACTGTTCTGATTCATCTGCACTCCGTTCCGGGAATCGAAGAAGAAGCAACACCCGCGTCCGGCCGGCCGCGGTGCGCGGCGGGCCGGCGACCGGCGGCCATCAGGCGGCGCCGCGTTCGGCGGCCCGGGCGTGCAGGTGCTGGAGCGAGGGCGTATCCGTCTCCAAGGCGTTGAGCAGGCTTTCCACCTGCGCCATGTGATTGCACAACCCCTTGGCCCGGACCTTGCCGTGCTCGTCGAGCATCACCCCGAACGGTGTGGTGCCGATCTGATAGGCGATCCCGACATCACGCCCGTCGACGTAACTGAGTTCCGCGCCGATCCCGGCGCCGGCGAGGAAATCGGCGTGCTCGCGCTCGGTGCCGTCGGAGATCAGCACGATATCGATATCGCCCTCACCCTTGGCCATCGCTTTCATCCCGGGCAGCAGCGATTTACAGGTGGAACAGTTCGGCGCGGTGAACAGCAGCAGCTGCGGGCGGTCGCGATGCCCGCCGACGCTGACGTTGCGGCCGAGCTGATCGGTGAGGCCGTGGAAGGCGGGGCCGATCTGCTGCACCTTCGGGCCGGTGTCCATCATCCGGGCGCCGAGCGGCCCGAGACGCACCTGCACCCGGCCGATCTCCCGGGCGAGCCCGAGGATCATCAACAGCTCGGCGCACACCGCCGCGCTGAGGAGCAGGACCATGGTGACAAGGAAAACGGTCATGGATCAGTCCTTTTCGAGTGATCAGTAGCGACTGGTCGCCGAGACGGCGCGCAGCCGGACGGCGGCCGGGGTCAGGTAGTCGTCGACGGGCCGACGGCCGAACGACATCACCGAACGCGCGTACAGCCCGACGGCGGTCACGGCGACGGCGAAGACGCCGATACCGGCCCCCGCGACGCGTTCGAAAACGGTAAGCACCGGCGCCGCGGCGACCAGGACCGCGGCCACCGCGAGGCCGGCCGCGCGGAGCGCATGCCCCCAGCCGATATGCGCGATCTCCGCCGCGCCCGCGGCGAACGCGAAACATCCGCAATCCAGGTCGCGGCGGCCGCGCAGCAGATTCACCGTGAGCGCGAGGAAGAAGACGCCGAACAATGCCGCCGCGGCGGAACCGGTGATACACGGTAGGACGCCGAGTACCAGCGCGGCACCGAGCACGATCTCGGCCCACGGCAATATCGCGGCGACAACCGGCACCAGTGGATCCGGCAGCAACCGGTACCCGTGCACACTCCGTTCCGTCCGGGCGCGGTCGCCCACCTTCGGCACCCCCGCGATCACCAGGACGGCGCCCACCGCACCCGCCAGAGCTGCCCACACCATCGGCGCCCTCACTTCCCTCTACCGAACCGCCGGCATCCCGGGCGGTGAGCAAAGTATGGGAAGCCGATGCGACGGAACCGCTTCCCGCGGATTACCGCCCGCGCATCACCGAATGGAATCGACGCTGCCGCCGTTTGCCCTGTTCAGTGGCGATAACCCCATGAGGGAAGTGGGTCCGGTCACAGCGCGGCGCCGAGCGCGCGGCGATTTTCGCGACCGATTCCCACTCGGCGGTCGACTACCTGTCACATGGGAAACATCGATGCAATCCGGCCCTCGTAGATTGCTGTTCCCGAAGAATATTTCGCACCCCAGGTGGCCCATGAACACCAGCGCTCTGCACGCCGCACTCCGGCACGCCGCCGTGGCCGACCCACCCTCGGAACCGGTGTACTCACCGCTGCGGGCACTCGGCCGCCGTCAGCTCACCCCCTTGGACCTGGCCGGGCAATCGATGTCGACGATGGCGCCGGCCACCTGCATGGTGTTCACCGCGCTGTGGATGTCGGCAGCCGGATCGCAGGGTATACGCGGACTGGCCGCGGTCATCGGCGCGGTGCTGGTGATGGCACTGGTCGCGCTGTGTATCCGCCAGTTCACGGTACGGCTCGCGGCATCCGGTTCGCTGTACAGCTTCGTCGCCCACGGTCTCGGCAAACGCGCGACACTCACCGCCGGGGCCGCGCTGCTGGTGGGATATCTCGGTGTATCGATCTCGGTGTTGTCCAATGCCGGCGCCGATCTCGCGCAGGTGGGTGCATCGTTCGGGCTTCCCCGTCTTCCCGCTGCCCTCGTCTGCGCGGGAATCGCGGTGACCGTCGCGCTGATCGCGATCCGCGGGGTCCGGTTCGCCACCCGGTTGATCCTGCTGATCGAGGTGTGCACTGTCGGGTTGATCCTCGCCCTTCTTCTGCAAACCCCCGAACCGCTCGCCTTCGACCTGACGGTGACCTCGCTACCCTTCGGCCTCCTCGTGTTCCTGGCGATGCAAACCGTCCTGAACCTCGCGGGCTTCGAGAGCGCGGCGTTCTTCGGTCCCGAAGCGCAACGCCCGCTGCGCACGGTGACGCGCACCGTCCTGGGCACCCCGCTGCTGGTGGGCGCGCTGTACATCGTCGCGGGCTGGGCGGGAATGAGCGGGCACGCGGGTACGCTGCTCAACGCGTATTTCGGCGGCACCGCCTCGGGTGCGAGCCCGCTGCTCGTGCTCGTGGTGAACGTCGGTGTCTGCTCGTCGTGGATCGCCTCGACGCTCGGTTTCGCGCAGGCGGGGTCGCGGTTGCTGTACTCGATGAGCCTGGAACGGATCATCCCCGCGGTGTTCGAGAAGGTGCAACCCCGGTTCCGCACGCCCTACGCCGGCGTCGCGCTGTTCGTCGGGATCTCGTTTCTCGGCACGCTGTGGCACACCCCCGGCCACGGCGGTTCCACCGCATTCGACGCGGTCACCGAGATCACGCTGCTCCTCGGCTACACCCTGGTCGCCTTCGCGGCACTACGGTTTCTGGACCGGATCGGCGAACACACGCCGGCCACCCGCGCGGCGGGCCTGGCCGCGGCGGCCGCGGGCAGCGGTCTGCTCGCGTTCGCGGCCGTGGACGCCGGCCGCGCGGGCGGGTGGCTCTATCTGGCATGGTGCGCCGCACTCGGCCTATCCGGCACCCTCTGGTACGCCGTGCTACGCCGCTATCGGCCCGCCAGTATCGACGCGATCGGTGTGTTCGACAGTGTCGAAACCGCGGACCTGCTTCCGGGAGCCGCCTCCCTGCGGATCGACGAACACGGCCGTGCCGTACTGAGCTCACCCGGACGGTAACCGTGGTAGCCGAGCGACACCCCGCGCGTCCGGACGCGGCGGGCCCCGGGTTCGGGGGACAGCAACCCAAAGCGGTGCAGCGCGCCTTGGCGATGCTGGAAGCGGTGGCCCACCTGGGCGCCGGTGTCTCGGCCAAACAGATCTCCGCCTACACCACAGTGCCGCCGGCCACGGCGTATCGCCTGCTCAACCTCCTCGTCGCCGACGGTTTCCTGGTCCGCACCCCCGACCTCACCGGTTTCGCCCTCGGCCGCCGCACTTCGGAACTCGCCTACGCCGCGGCGACCACCCAGCCTGCCCGCACTGTCGCCGACATCCTGGAAGACCTCCGCGCCGAAACCCGCCACGGCCTCTACGTGACCTCGTTCCGCGGCGGCGCCCTGCGCATGGTCGACACCGATCCCGACCACGAAATCGTCTCCGCGGCCACGATCACCCGCAATCCCCACGCCCACGCCGCCGGCAAACTGCTCCTCGCCTACTGCCCCCGCCCCCTCGACCCCGCCGACCTACGCCCCGTCACCGCGCACACCGTCGTCGACCCGATAACCCTGCGCACCCAGCTCGCCCACATCCTGGCCACCGGAATCGCCTCCGAGAACCAGGAATCCCGCATAGGCCGTGCCGCCCTGGCCGTCCCGGTGCGCGACCCCGGCGCCGAGGTGGTGGGCGGCCTGTGCGTTCAGGGAACCGTCGGCCGAGTATCCGCCGACAACACCGATCTGGTCGCCTTCCTCCGCGACGGCGCCACCGAACTGACCGGCCTCCTGTAATCGAGACCGTAGGGCCGCCCGCCCGCACCCCGTACCGATATGTCGCCCTCCGATCCAACGGCCGGCCGGCTGCGCTCATACCGCCCAGGGCGGGTCAGCGACGGCTACGCGGCGGCGTAAGGATCGGCGAGCGCGGTGGGGGTCCGCGCGATCTCCAACGCTGCTTCGGGAAAGCGTTCACCGGCAACATAGATGCGAGCCCGAGTGCGTCCCATCGGTTCCAGGATCTGCCTACGTGCCAGCTCGCGCAGGTCCCGTTGCGCCTGCTGCAGATTCAAGTTCTCGTTCCGCTCGTAGCGGCTGCGGCGCACCCGCCCCGCCATCGCCACATCGTGCAGGGCGGTAACGAGCCGCTCATCGAGCGATTCGGCGCGAGCGAATTCGCTCAACTGCTCCCAGACCCGGCCCGAACGCACGAACCTCGCGCGCACCGTCTGTGCCTGCTGATGGTAAGCGGTCAGATTGAACCTCAGCCATTCGGACACATCCTGGTCAGGCCGGTATTCATTGCCGCGGCGGCCCAGCACCTGGTAGTACTCCCAGGTATTACCAGGGCGGCCGAGCCAAGCCTCGATCGACGAGAACTCCGGCGCCAGCACTCCCTCCCGAGCGATCATCAGCGTTTGCAGCGACCGCGACATCCGGCCGTTCCCATCGGCCCAGGGATGAATCGACACAAGATGCAGATGCGCCATCGCGGCACGCACCAGCGCATGCGTCCCGTCATCGGTGTTCAACCACTCCACCAGCTCGCCCATCAGCCCGGCAACCGCCGCAGCCTCCGGGGCGGTGTACGCCGCGATACTCGGGTCCCGGGCATCGGTCACATACACCGGTCCGCGCCGCCACTGCCCCGCCGGCTTCCGCACGGAATGCCGGTGGCCCTGCAACATCCAATGCAGGCCGTTGAACAGACCTTTGCTGTAACCGAAGTCCTCGACATCGTGCAGCGTCTGGATATAAGTCATCATCTGCTCGTACGCGAGCGTCTCCGCCCGGTTCTCCTCGGAGACCTCCACATCCCGCTCACCCGCCATCAAGTCCTCGACATCGATGGTGGCGACCTTGAATCCCTCGATCGAGTTCGAAGCCGCCACCGCATCAGCCGTGAGGAACTTTCGCAAGCCACCCGCCCATTTACCGGGCACCTTCTGCAATTGATGCCGCAGTTCCTCGCGCATGCGGTCGATGTCGGCAAGCACGCGCTCATCGGTACCGGTCAACGCCGGGGTCGGATATAACACCGACCCACGATATATTGACGCAATCATTACGTCAAACACTGTCGCTGCGGTGAACCTACAGGCTGCCGCAGTAGTGGCAGAGCGCGCCCTGTCAGCCGATATGACGGATCCGTGGCCAGAGGTCGCTCCATGACTCGGTCAAGTTCTCGCAGTGGAAGATGCGAGTGCCGTTCTCGTCGTTGCTGATTCCGTAATCGTTGTGCACGGCGGCGACCTCGGTGAGCCGGCCGCAAGCCCGTTCCGCCCAGGGCGGAACGACGGAGGGTGCGTCGGTGCCCAGCACGATCGCCGTACGGTAGCGCTCCGGCGGTGGTCCCCACCATCCGTACGCTTGGTGCCCGGAATAGACAGGCGGGAAGCCGGTTCCCTCGCGCACGAAGTGCGGGCCGAACTCGGCTATCGCGCCGGCTTGGCCGTAATTATCGGCGAGGATCACGGTGTCGTCCCGCACGTCGGCCGGGAGCCGATCGACCACTTCGGCAACAGCGCGGCCCATCTCCGGCCAGCCGATCTGTTCCCCGGTCTGGTCGTTGATTTCGAGGACCGGGGAATCGGCCAGCACCGGCAACGGCAGCACCGGTAGCGAGAAAACCGCGGCGGAAGCGGCCGAGAACACCACCACGATCGCCAGGACCGTCACGCGCAACCGGCGTGCTCCCGTGACCGCCCAATCCGCGGCGACTACCCCGCCCGCCGCCAGCAGCGGCGGATAGGCCTCGAAAAGATAATGTTCGCGGCCGCCGGTGACCAGCAGAACCCCCAGCAGGCCGAGGAAAGCCACACCGAAACAGCGCATCCGCGGATTCCGCAACAGCCACCACAGGCCGGCAACCCACACCGGCACCAGCAGCACACCCACGATCACGAGCTGAAAGGCCAGCAGTTCCACCCGGCTGGTACCGGCACTGATCTCGGTAACCATCTGCCACTCCGGCCAGCCGTTCCGGGCCTGCCAGAGCACCGTGGGCAGCGCGATCAGAGCAGCCGTCAGCACTCCGACCGGCAGCCATTTCCCCCGCAGCACTGCCCGCGGGCCAGCGGCGACCACAGCGGCGAGCACGACGACCGCGTACACGACCAGGAACACCCGGTTGAGCAACCCGAACCCCAGTACGATCCCGGCGACCGGCCACAGCCGGCGGTCACCGGTGCGCAGCAGCCGCGCCAGCACGAAGACGAGCGCCGCCGCGAATACGAGATCGATGGTGGCGGTGGTCAGGATATGACCGGATACCTGAACCAGAATCGAGCTCGCCGCAACCGTTGCCGCGAGAAATTGCGCGGCACGACCACCGCCGAACTCCCTGGCGACAAGCCCGATCAACAACACGGTGGCAGCGGCCGCGAGCGCAGCCGGAATACGAAGGGCGATCAGTGAGCCCGGCGCGAGCTCGTCCGCGATCCGCGCGATCAAAGGACTCAGCGGCGGATGGTCGGGATAACCCCACGCCAGATGGCGCCCGGATTCCCGGATATAGAACTCATCCCGGAAGACACCGTATCGCCCGGCACAAGCCATGAGCACGGCGAACAACACCCCGGACACGGCGACAACGGGCCAGATCTCCGCGCGGGTACCGGTCAGCCGCCGCACCGGCGAGCCGCCAGTTTCCTTCACTTCGACAATTTTGCCGAGCCGATCACCCAACAACAATGGGCGCTGACATGAAAGACGCGTACTGCGTACGACCCTCCTGCGCCCCGGAAGCAAGATCGCTACAGATCGTCGGGGAGAAGCCGGAACGCCTTATGGCAGGTCAAGGGCGTTAGCGCCCGGAAGTCACGGCGGTCGAGCGTGAGTACCGAATTCGTTTCGTACTCGGCAGCCAGGGCAACATTGACGGCGTCTGCGAGATCGAGGCGAAGCGCCGGGTACAAGGTGCGTACAGCGTTGGCTTGATCGAGCACATCGGTCGTTACCACAGCGATTTCGAAGGCTCCCCGCCGCGCTTCGGCGGCGATGTCCTCGATCATGGAGGTTGCAAGCTGTTGGCCGAGCGCGCGACGGCCGACATGGTCGAGTTCCGCCAGGACCAGGGGCGAAAAGACTACGAGCCCAGCCGACTCGAGGGCCTTGAAAGCCCCGTCGCTGTCTGGCGAGGACGTATCGAAGGCCGCGAGGAGGCCGGATGTGTCCGCGATGATGATTCCGGCACTCGCAGGCGACGTGGACTCGGTCATTCCGTGTCGTCGTCGGCGAGGATCTCTTCGACACGGTTCGCCAGGGTGGGGTCCCCACTGGCGAACCGGCGCAGACGGAGCGGTTCCGAGCGCCGTCGCACTCGCAGGGCCGCCAAGTGAATGCCTTCCCGAATGATTTCGGCTTCGCTCACCTGAGTGCGTGCCGCCGCTTCCTTGATAGTTGCGAGGTCCTCGGCGTCCGCATAGACCATGGTCCGCTTCAGGGGCATATGCGTATAGTGCCACATGTGCGGCACTGTTGACAAGAAACGCGACGCTCCTGCCAATCGCGCCACCTGTGCCCGGTCCCATTCGGGAGCCGCACTTACGTCGTCGTCTACCCATCCGAACGCAATCGGCGGCCTGTGCTGCCACATGGTGGTTCCCCTGAGTTGTCGGATACATGGAATGCACCCGCCGCCGGGGGCCGTGCGACTCTCCGGGTTCTTCTCGGCGACGGGGCCGAAAAACGCTATGCGTGAAGCTTTGGATGCGTAACCGCCCAGCTGTCCACATCCGTCCACAAGCCCGGCACAGCACGGCTACCGTTGAATGCATGAACCCCGGCGGGGCGGCCATCACCGGTGAACGGCTGCGCGCGGCACGCGAAGCGGCCGGGCTCAGCCTGGCGGCGCTGGCCGCACGCACGCACTACAGCAAAGCGCTGCTGGGGATGTTGGAGACCGGTCAGCGGCAGATCCGGCCGGAGCACGTCACCGCCTATGCCGACGCCGTGGGAGTAGGGTCGGCGCTCTTCGTGGAACCCGCCGATGGTGAACGGGCGGCAGCCGAATGGATGCAGCGAGCGGAAGCATCGGATATCGGAGACGACACACTCGAGCGCTTGGAAATGGCCGTGGACGATCTGGCAGCGGCTTATCCGACCACACCCCCGGCGGAACTGCTCGGACATATCCGCCGCCATCTCGGGTTCGCGGGCCGTCTGATGGACAGCCGAAAAACGTTGGCGCAGCATCGCCGTCTGCTGGTTACTGTCGGCTGGCTGTCGCTGCTCGCCAGTACCTGCCATATCGACCTGGGCGAACAGTCCGCCGCGGCGGCCCGGGGGCATCTGGCGTGGAGGCTGGCCGACGAAGCGGGACACCGCGAAATCGCGGCGTGGTGCCTGGAGACCCGCGCATGGAACCAACTGACGAACGGGGAGTTCACCGCGGCGGCGGAGTTGTCGCGGGCCGCGCAGGCCCTCGCCCCGGCAGACAGTTCGGCGTTCATTCAAGCGACTGCCCAGGAAGGTCGCGCACTGGCGCGACTCGGGGACAGCAAGGGCACGTACGAGGCGCTCCGCAGAGTCGCCCGGCTGGTGTCCGGGCTCGGCACACCCGACCGGCCGGAACAGCATTTCCGATACGACCCTGCAAAATCGGACGCCTACGTGGCCACGACCCTTGCCTGGCTCGGTGATCCGGCAGCGGAACCCTATGCCCGGCATGTGCTCGCCGACCTCGGTGCCGCGGCGACCATCCGGCCGCGCCGCATCGGCTCGGCGAACCTGGATCTGGGACTGGCGCTGCTCGCCGCCGGCAAGCCGGAGGAAGCGGCCCACGTCGCCCTGGCCGCCGTGGAGTCCCGGCGCCTGGTGCCGTCGAACTTTTGGCGGGTTTCCGAGGTCGTCTCCGGGATAGCTGAGCGGGGCGCGCCCACTGCGGCCGTCGTGCACGAAGCGTTCCGCGAAATCTACCGTCCCTAGCGAACACGAATCGAACTCGGGGGGTGCGCCGATGCGGAAGACGTTGGCCACGACTATCGCCAGAACGGCTACGCGGATCGCGGCCGCCGCCGGACCGGAGCGGATGCGGGCGCTGGCGCGGTTCAACCGGTATGTCACCAATCCCGTGCAGCGCCTGTGGGCGCCGCGGCTGCCGTTCATGGCCGTCCTCGAACACACCGGGCGCAAGTCCGGTAACACTTACCGGACCCCGGTCATGGTTTTCATCGAATCCGGTGTGCTGGCCGTCCCGCTGAACTACGGCCCCGAATCGGATTGGGTGCGCAATATCCGGGCCTCGGGTTCGGCCGGGGTCGTTCATCGGCGCAAGTACTACCGCTTGACCGATCCTCGCGTGGTACCCGCGGACTCGCCCGAATTACCGCTTTCCGTGCGATCCGCCGGGATACCGGGTCGCAGCGTGTTCCTCGGTACCGTGGGGCCGGTCGGCGGCTGAGAACATTTCCGCGAATCGTTCGACTCGAGACGGTTGCCCCGGACGAGGCATTTCTACGGCATCGCTCGTTGCACCAGTACCGCGCCGAGGAGCAGGATGGCCGCTCCGGCCAGTTGCGGCGGCCGGAGCGCCTGGCCGAGCAGCAGCCAGGCCAGGGCGGCGGCGACGAGAGGTTCTGTCAGGCCCAGTACGCCTGCCGCGGTTGCGGGCAGTTCGCGTAGTGCCCGCAGGCCGGCCAGGTATGGCAGCACGGTGCCGGCGACGGCCAGTACCAGCAGCACCAGCCACACGGGAACATGCCGGCCGCCCAGGTCGGCGGCGGCCGGGAGCAAGCCGAAGGGCATCGTCCAGAGCGGCGCTACCGCCGTTACGACCACCGCGCCGATCAGCAATCCGGCCGCGGTCATCCCGAACGGGTCGTGCCGGGTCGCGCCGTGCTCACCGAGCAGGAAGAATCCGGCCGAACAGGCCGCCGCACCCAACCCGGCCGCGACGCCCACGGGGTCCAGCCGGGCACCGTCCCAGATTTGCGCGATCGCGGTCAGACCTGCCAGCGCCAGCCCGATCCCCAGCCATACCCGGCCGGGCAGCGGCGTTCCCCGCACCACCCGCACCCACAGCGCGACCAGCGCAGGCGCCGCGTTGACCAGCACCATCGCGACACCCACCGGAACTCGGGCCACCGCCACGAAGAACAACAACTGCACGCCGGCGACGCCGAGCAGCCCGTATCCGAGCAGGAGCCAGATATCGGCACGTCCGAACCGCAAGGCCCGCGGCCGCCATATCGCGACCACCAGCAGCAGCAAGACGGCGGCCGATCCGATCCGCACCGAGGTCACCGCGGCGGGCGACCAGCCCACCGCCATCACCGCCGCCGCCAACGGTCCGGAACTCGCGAACAACACCCAGGACAGTAGGGCCAGCCCGGTCGCCCGCGCCCGGCCCGGTGTCCGCACGACCTTCTCCGCTCCGGTCACACCTGCAGCTTCACTCGGCGAGCACCGCGAGCCAACCGAATTTCCGGCGTTATTCGGGACGAACGGCCGGTGACTCCGCGGTGGCCATGGCGGCGGTGCGGCGGCCCATCGAGAACATCTGCCGGTCGTAGAGGGGACGCAGGAGGCGTTTCACCCAGAATGCCTTGCGGCCCGCACGATCGGTGAGGACGAGGAATCGGCGGGCGTCTATCCCGGCGATCGCGGCCGCGGCGATCTCGTCGGCGTCCGCGGCCGCGTTGTCGATCAGCTTGCGGGCCACGCCCGCCATGGCCGGGTCGTCGTCGCTCAGCGAGGACGCCAAACCGGTGCGGAAGAACGACGGGCAGAGCACCGATACCGATACCCCGAAAGGCGCCAGCTCGTAGCGCAGGCTTTCGCTCAACGCCACGACGGCGGCCTTGGTCGCGTTGTATGCGCTCATCGCGGGCGGGTGGACGAGCCCGGCGAGCGAGGCGGTGTTGACGATATGGCCGGACCTCGCCTGCGTGAACATCGGTGTGAAGGTACGGCACCCGTTCGCCACCCCGGCGACGTTGATCTCGAGCACCCGTGCCCATTCCGCGTGCGACACCCGGTCGATACGGCCGCCGGTGGCGACACCCGCATTGTTGATCAGCAGGTCGAGCCCGCCCATGGTTTCCTCGACGGTCCGGCGCGCGCGCAGCCAGTCACTTTCGGAGGTCACGTCCAGCCGCAGGTAGGAGGCGCCGGACGGCGCCTGATGCTCCTCGAACAGGTCGGTGACCAGGACGGTGTCACCGCGGCCGGCGAACTGCCGCGCCAGTGCCGCGCCGAGTCCGGACGCGCCGCCGGTGATGAGGATTCGGGCCATGGTTGTCTCCGTATGGTGTCGAGCGGTCCGGGAGGACCGGATGGCTTCTGGTTCACACCCGCTGAGCGACCCGGGCACGGACCGGGCGCAACGTCTTACGGAGGTCGGTACGCAGCACCGCGGCGGAGTCGAGGAGGTAGTTCTGCCGCACCGTCCACGGGTGCCGGTCACCTTGGCGGGGGAAATCGCCGATCGAACGCTGGATGTATCCGGAGGCCAGGTCGAGCAGCGGTTTATCGCCCACGGTGCCACGGGTTTCCGGGACCACCGCCGCGTAGTTCTGTTTATCCATGAAGTTCAGCACCTTGCAGACCAGTCGCGAGCTGAGGTCGGCGCGCAGGGTCCACGAGGCGTTGGTGTAACCGATGCAGACGGCGAAATTCGGCACCCCGGTGAGCATGGCGCCTTGCCACACGAACTGTTCGGGCAGCGCGACTTCCGTTCCGTCCACCGAGGGTTTGATTCCGCCGAATGCCAGCAGTTCGAGGCCGGTGGCGGTGACGACGATATCGGCGGGCAGCACCCGGCCGGAACGCAACCGAATGCCCTCGGGCACGAATCGATCGATATGGTCGGTGACGACCTCCGCCTTGTCCTTCTTCATGGCACGGAAGAAATCGGCGTTCGGTACCGCGCACAGGCGCTGATCCCAGGGGTCGTAGCTGGGGGTGAAATGTTCGGCCACCAGTTTCTCGTCCCCGAGGATGCGGGTGGTGAGCCCGGTGAGCAATTTGCGGGCGGCCTGTGGGCGGCGGCGGCAGTACTGGTAGAACCCGACCGAGAACAGGATGTTCTTGGTGCGGATCACCCGGTGCGCGAGCTGGGACGGCAGCAGCGCGCGCAACCGGTCGGCGATCTTGTCGCGGCCGGGAACCGCGCTGATCCAGGTGGGGCTGCGCTGCAACATGGTGACCAGTTCGGCCTGGTCGGCCATGGCGGGCACCAGCGTGACGGCGGTGGCGCCGCTGCCGATGACCACGACCCGCTTACCCGTGTAATCGAGATCGGCCGGCCAGAACTGCGGATGCACCAACTGCCCGGCGAAATCCCCGGCGCCCGGGAATTCCGGTGAATGGCCGCGGTCGTAGTTGTAATAGCCGGCGCAACTGTAGAGGAACCCGCAGGTCAGCGTCCGGTGAGTGACGGCGCCGGAGGGGTCGCGCTGTTCCAGGGTGAGCGTCCAGCGCAGCGCCTCAGACGACCAGTCCGCGGCAATCAGTTTTGTCCGGTACCGGATGCGGCGGTCGATGCCGTACTTGCGGGCCGTCTCGGTGACGTAGCGCAGGATCGACGGGCCGTCGGCAATGGATTTCGCGTCCCGCCACGGTTCGAACGGGTAGCCGAGGGTGAACATATCCGAGTCGGACCGGATACCCGGGTAACGGAAGAGGTCCCAGGTGCCGCCGAGGGCGTCGCGGGCCTCCAGGATCACGTAGGTCTTGCCCGGGCATTCGGACTGTAAGCGGTAGGCGGCACCGATTCCGGAGAGTCCGGCGCCGACGACGACGACATCGACGTGCTCCGCGGCGGTCACGACATCCTGTTCCTCGCTCATGGTCCCCATTCTGCTCGGTGCTGCCCACCGCACTCTTGATTCTCGACGACAAAGAATTGATTCTGGACGACATGTCCGTGATTCGTTCCGCCGGCCTGCGCGGCTTCCGGGCGACGGTGGCCGAACTCGGCGGTGACGCCGAGCGGCTGGCGGCCCTCGCCGGATTACCTGCCGCCGCACTGGACAGCGACGAGATGCTGGTGCCGGACCAGGCGGTCGCCACCGTACTGGAATCGGCCGCACAACAACTGGACTGTCCCGACCTCGGACTACGCGTCTCTGCCCGGCAGGACCTGGACATGCTCGGACCGCTCGCGCTGGCGATCCGGAACTCGCCCACCCTGTCGGAAGTGCTGGAGTGCACGGCGCGGTATCTGTTCGTCCACGCGCCGGCGCTGAATATCGCCCTCGAACCGGACCCCTACGGTGCCGCCGATATCCGCGCGCTGCGGTACGAGGTGCGTTCCGGTAATCGGCCGATCCCCGTCCAGGGCACGGATCTCGGGCTCGGCTTCGTGCACCGGGCGATCCAGCGGCTGGTGGGCGAACGGTACGGACTGCGTTCGGTGGAGCTGCCGTACCACCCGGCGGCGCCCATCCCGGTCTACGAACGGTTCTTCGGCGCCCCGGTGCGCGCGGGCCGCCCCGCCGCGCTGCTGCGGGTGCCACGCGAACTGGCGACCCGCTCCCTGGCCGGTGGCGACGCGAAACTACACCGGCTGGCGATGGCGTTCCTGGCGGCGCAGACCGCGGCCGACGGCACCGCGGCCGCACCCCGGGTCCGCACCACGGTGCGGCAGTTACTGGGCACCCTCGCACCCGATATCGCGGCGGTGGCCGAACTGCTCACCATCCACCCGCGCACCTTGCAACGCCGGCTTGCCGCGGAGGGAACGAGTTTCGCGGTGCTCCTCGACGAGATCCGGCGGGAGCGGGCGCAGTACTACCTCACCGCCACCACCATGCCGATGACCCAGATCACCGCCCTGCTCGGCCTGGCCGAACAGGCCACGCTCACCCGCTGCTGCCGCCGCTGGTGGAACAGCACGCCGACCGCGATACGCCGGGCCGGCACCACTCCCCCGTAGCCTTTCGGCTCACTGGATCCGTTCCCAGCCCCGCCGCTCGCGCCGGGCGCCCAGCTCCATATCGCGACTCCGGTAAACGATGTAGGGCCTGGTCAGATAGCCGAGGGGCATGGAGAACACATGCACCAGGCGGGTGAACGGCCAGAACGCGAACAGTACCCAGGCGGCGATCACGTGGAGCTGGAAGCCGAGGGGGGCGGCGAGGATGAGGTCGGTATCGGGACGGAAAGAGAGCACGGAGCGGAACCACGGGGAGACCGTGTGGCGGTAGTCGTGCGGGTTGCCGGTGGCATTGCCGATCACCGTGGTACCGAAGCCGAGCACGAGGGTGCCGATGAGCAGGACGTACATGATCTTGTCGTTGCGGGTGGTCGCGGAGAAGACCGGGCCCGTGGTGCGGCGGCGGTAGATCAGGATGGCGGCGCCGATCAGGGTCGCGGCGCCGGTGAGCACCCCGATCCCGACGGAGAACGCGTGATAGATGGGTTCGCTGATCCCGACCGCTTCGGTCCAGCCCTCGGGAATGAGCAGGCCGACGATATGCCCCAGGATCACCAGCAGGATGCCGAAATGGAACAAGGGACTGCCCAGGCGCAGTAGCCGGTTCTCATAGAGCTGGGAGGAACGGGTGGTCCACCCGAATTTGTCGTAGCGGTAACGCCAGTAGTGGCCGACCAGGAAGATCGCGATCGACGCGTAGGGCAGCGCCACCCACAGCAGGATATCGACGGTGGTGAGCTGTTCGCCGGCATCGGCGAGGAAAACGAGGTTCATCGATGTACCTCCGTCATTCGGCGTACCACTCGCGGCGTAGGTGCATCCGTTCCCGCCGATCGGGAAGTCGTCATCCGGGGTGATGAGCGACGTCGTTTCGGCGGTGCGGGATGGTCGGGTCGGGAAGGTAGCGAGGCGGCGTGAACGGTGCCAGCCCGACCTCTTCCTCCGGTGGGCCTTCGGCGATGAGCCGGGCGATCGCGTCCTCCTCGCTACCTGCCAGGGCGGGCAGGGTCGCGACGACCGAATCGAGCACGCCCGCCCAGGGTGAGCCGGCTTCGTGTAGTCCGCGGCGCATCAGCTCCAGACCGGCGCGATGTTCGGTGAGTAGCCGCAACCCGGTTTCGGCATGCCCGGCGGCGGCGAATTCGAGGACCACCGATAGATGGTCCGGTAGTTCCTCCTCGCTCAGCCGGAGCCCGGCGGACTGGTAGGCCTGCTTGAATCGCAGCAGCGCCACTCCCCGCTTCCGGGTGTCGCCGTATGCGAAATAGGTGAGGTACGGGCTGAAACGTTTGCGGTGATCGAAGGTCGCGACGTAGTCGGCGGCCAGTTCGAACAGGGAGCTGCGCCGGACATGGGCGAGGAAGCGGGCCAGCGGGTCGCCGACCGGTGGCGGCAGGGTGCCCGCCACGGTGCCGAGCAGATCCAGGTTGCGGTGCAGGGTTTCGTCCGGATAGCCGAGGAGCAGCGATTGCGACTGCCAGGCGGCGGCGCGGACGGCGGGGTCCAATTTCCCGGTCTTCATCGCCGCGGCTCCGATCCGCCGCCGGAACCGGACGGATTCTCGGGCGGGAACAGCCCGTCGGGCGCTTTACCGTCCCAATTGAGCAGGTTCACCCGGCCCTGTCCGCGCACCGTTGTCGTGGTATCGGCGGTTTGCCGGTCGCGCAGCATTCGGAAATTCTCGACCGCGATCGGCGATACTCCGCCGGAGCTTTCCCCGAACGGGCCCGATCCCGTCATGCCGGGACCGCCCTCGTAATCGAGGCTGCATTCGGTGGCGAGTTCTTCCAGGCCGTGCGCCTGTTCGGCGTGGGCGGGCGGAATCACATAGCGCTCATCGTATTTGGCGAGCGCGAGCAGGCGGAACATATCGTAGATCTGCTCACCGGTCATACCGGCCGATTCGGCGATCCGCTCCTGGGGTTCGCGGCCGAGATTGATATCGCGCATATAGCTGCGCATGGCGGCGAGCCGGCGCAGCACATCGGTCACCGGAGCCGGATCGCCGGCGGTGAACAACTGGGCGAGATAGTCCACCGGGATGCGCAGGGCCTCGATAGCTGCGAAGAGATTACCGAAATCCTCGGCATCGTGCCCGGTGTCGCGGACGATATCGACCACCGGCGAGAGCGGCGGGATGTACCAGACCATCGGCATGGTGCGGTATTCCGGATGCAGCGGCAGCGCGACCTGATAGGTGTTGATCAGCGCGTAGATGGGCGACCGGTCCGCTGCTTCCACCCAGTCGTAGGGGATCCCCGCCCGTTCGGCCGCCCGCCGGACCTCCGGATCGGACGGGTCCAGGAACACCTCCCGCTGCGCCTGGTAGAGCCCCTGCTCATCCGGGGTGGACGCGGCTTCGAGAACCTTGTCCGCGTCGTAGAGCACCAGGCCGATATAGCGCAACCGGCCCACGCAGGTCTCCGCGCAGACGGTCGGCAGTCCCACCTCGACCCGAGGAAAACAGAAGGTGCATTTCTCCGCCTTCCCGGTGCGGTGATTGAAGTAGACCTTCTTGTACGGGCAGCCGGAAACGCACATCCGCCAGCCCCGGCACCGGTCCTGGTCGACCAGCACGATCCCGTCCTCGCTGCGCTTGTAGATGGCGCCGGAAGGGCACGACGCCGCGCACGAGGGATTCAGGCAGTGCTCGCAGATCCGGGGCAGATAGAACATGAAGGTCTGCTCGAATTCGAACCGGACCTTTTCGGCGAGTTTGCTCAGCAGCGGGTCGCGGTCACCGTATTCGGTGGCGCCCCCGAGATCGTCGTCCCAGTTCGCCGACCATTCGATTTTCGTATCCTTACCGGAGATCAGCGATTTCGGCCGGGCCACGGGCGTATGCCGCTGGGCCGGTGCGGTGGTGAGGTTCTCGTAGTCGTAGGTCCAGGGTTCGTAGTAGTCGCCGAGCTCGGGCAGGATCGGGTTGCTGAAGATGGTGAACAATTTCCGCCACCGGCCGCCACCTTTGAGCTTCAGGTTTCCTTTGCGGTTCAGCTCCCAGCCGCCCCGCCACTTCTCCTGATCCTCATAGGTACGCGGATAACCTTGCCCAGGCCGGGTTTCCACATTGTTGAACCAGACGTATTCGACCCCGGACCGGTTGGTCCACGCCTGCTTACAGGTCACCGAACAGGTATGGCAGCCGATACATTTGTCCAGATTCATCACCATCGCCATTTGCGCCATGACCCGCATCAGTAACTCACCTCCTGTCCGCGACGACGGATCACCGTCACCTCGTCGCGCTGGTTTCCGGTCGGCCCGAGATAGTTGAACGCGAAGCTGAGCTGGGCGTACCCACCGATGAGGTGGCTCGGTTTGATGAGCAGGCGGGTCAGCGAATTGTGGATACCGCCGCGCTGCCCGGAGGTTTCACTGATCGGGACGTCGATCAGCCGGTCCTGCGCGTGGTACATGTACACCGTGCCTTCGGGCATCCGGTGCGAGACCACGGCCCGCGCCACCACCACCCCGTTGCGGTTCACCGCCTCGACCCATTCGTTGTCGGCGACCGCGATCTTCGCCGCGTCCTGCGGCGACATCCAGATCGTCGGGCCACCGCGCGACAGGCTCAGCATGAAGAGGTTGTCCTGGTATTCGGAGTGGATGGACCATTTGCTGTGCGGGGTGAGGTAGCGGACGGTGACCCCGAGTTCCCCCACCGCACCGATCCCCGGCTCCCCGAACAGAGCGGCCATATTGAGCGGCGGGCGGTATACCGGCAGCCATTCGCCGAGTTCGGCCATCCAGTCGTGATCGAGGTAGAAATGCTGGCGGCCGGTGAGCGTATGCCACGGTTTGCGACGTTCGATATTGATGGTGAACGGGGAATACCGGCGACCCCCCGTTTCCGACCCCGACCATTCCGGTGAGGTGATCACCGGCACGGGTGCGGCCTGCGTATCGGCGAAGGTGATGCGTTTGCCCTCGTGCTCGGCGGCCAGATCGGCCAGCCGCATCCCGGTGCGCTGTTCCAGAGCGCGGAAACCCTCGGTGGCCAACCGCCCGTTGGTGGTACCCGACAGCGCGAGAATCGCCTCGGCGGCCTGGATTCCGCGTTGCAGCGAGGGCCGGCCGTCGGCGGGACCACCGCGGATCACACCGTTCTTGTGCCGTAGATAGTCGACCTCCGGGGCGAGGTCGAAGGTGACGCCTTTGGTGGTGGCACCGAGCTTTTCCGCCAGCGGCCCGAGCGCCCGCATCTTGGCACCGATCGCACCGTAATCCCGTTCCACCACCACGAGTTTCGGCATGGTGACACCGGGCACCGGTTCGGTTTCCCCATGTTTCCAATCCGCGACCCGGCCGTGCGGGGTGGCCATCTCGTCCGGAGTGTCGTGTAGCAGCGGAACTGCCACCACATCCTTGCGTACACCCAGCCGCGGCCCCGCCAGCTCACTGAACTTCTCGGCGATCGCCTGGAAGGCATCCCAATCGCTGCGGGTCTGCCACGGCGGCGCGATGGCCGGGTTGAACGAATGCACGAACGGGTGCATATCGGTGGTGTTCAGGTCGTGTTTCTCGTACCAGGTGGCGGCCGGCAGGACGACGTCGGAGAACAGGGTGGTGCTGGTCATCCGGAAGTCCAGGGTGAGCAGCAGGTCGAGTTTGCCGCGCGGCGCCTCCGGGCGCCACACCACATCGCGCGGGCGGGCGCCGGCCGGGGTGGGCGAGGCGCGCAACGAGGATTCCGTGCCGAGCAGGTGTTCGAGGAAGTATTCGTTGCCCTTGGCCGACGAGCCCAGCAGGTTCGCCCGCCACACGGTCAGCACCCGCGGGAAGTTCTCCGGGGCGTCCGGGTCTTCACAGGCGAAACGCATCCGCCCCGAACGTAGTTCGGACACCACATATCCGGAGACCGATCCGCCGTCGGCCTCGGCCGCGTCCACCAGGTCGAGCGGGTTGCGGTCGAAGGTCGGGTACGACGGCATCCAGCCGAGCCGGGACGCCTGGGCGATCGCATCGGCGGTGGTCATCCCGGCGAGCCGGCCCCCGGACCGCGCGGCCGAGAGCGTATCGGCGCCGAACCAGTCGTAACGGAACTGGTCGGCGTGCAGGTACCAGTAGGCGGTCTGGATCATCTGCCGCGGCGGCCGCGACCAGTCCAGCGCCGACGCCAGCTGGGTCCACCCGGTCACCGGCCGGCATTTCTCCTGCCCCACGTAATGCGCCCACCCACCGCCGTTGACGCCCTGGCAGCCGGTGATCGTGGTCAGGGTGAGAAAGGCCCGGTAGATGGTGTCGGAATGGAACCAGTGATTGGTGCCGGCGCCCATCACGATCATCGAACGGCCGTGGCTCTCCTCGGCATTGGCGGCGAATTCGCGGGCGATCCGCAGCACCGCCGCCGCGGGCACACCGGTGATCGATTCCTGCCAGGCCGGGGTGTAGGGGTGCGCCGGGTCGTCGTAATCGACCGGCCACAACCCCGGCAGGCCCGCGCGGTGCACGCCGTACTGGGCGAGCATGAGGTCGAATACGGTGGTGACCAGTTGATCGTTCACCCGCCGTACCGGTACGCCACGCTGTACGGTCGCGCCTTCATCGCCGGTGGTGTCGAAGCGAGGCAGAAGGACGGTCGCCGTATCGCCGCCCAGCAGGGTCAGCTGCGGGACCACGCCCTCGAGGTCGAGGTTCCAGCGGCCGTTCCCGGTATCGCCGAAGCGGTACCCGAGCGACCCGTTGGGTACCACCGGATTTCCCTCGGCATCGAGCACCACCGTTTTGAACGCCGCGTTCTCGGTGCCGATATAGGCGTCGAGATCGGCGGCGGTGAGGAACTTCCCGGGCAGGTAGCCCCCGTCGCTCTCCTCCAGCCGGACCAGGAACGGCAGATCCGTGAACTGGCGGATATAGCTGGTGAAATACGGCACCTCGCGTTCGACGAAGTACTCCCGCAGCACCACATGCCCCATCGCCATGGCCAGCGCGCCGTCGGTGCCGGGATGCGGAGCCAGCCATTCGTCGGCGAATTTCACATTGTCGGCGTAATCCGGTGCGACGGCGACGACCTTCTGCCCGCGATAGCGGGCCTCGGCCATCCAGTGCGCGTCCGGGGTGCGGGTCACCGGGAGATTCGAGCCCCACATGATCAGGTAGCCGGCATCCCACCAGTCCCCCGATTCCGGGACGTCGGTCTGATCGCCGAACATCTGCGGTGAGGCCACCGGCAGATCGGCGTACCAGTCGTAGAACGACAGCATCGCCCCGCCGATCAGCGAGACGAACCGGGCGCCGGAGGCATGCGACACCATCGACATCGCCGGGATCGGCGAGAAACCCGCGATCCGGTCGGGTCCGTAGCGTTCGATGGTGTGCACATGCGCGGCGGCGATCAGCTCGGTGGCCTCGTCCCAGGTCGCGCGGACCAGACCACCCTTGCCGCGCGCCGCCTTGTAGCGCCGGGCCGATTCCGGATCCTCGACGATCGAGGCCCACGCGCGCACCGGGTCGCCGATGGCGTTCTTCGCCGCCCGGTACATCTCCAGCAGCACACCCCGGATATAGGGGTAGCGCACGCGCGTCGGCGAATAGGTGTACCAGGAGAACGCGGCACCGCGCGGGCACCCCCGCGGTTCGTACTCCGGTTTGTCCGGGCCCACCGACGGATAATCGGTCTGCTGGGTTTCCCAGGTGATGATCCCGTCCTTGACGTAGATCTTCCACGAACACGATCCGGTGCAGTTCACGCCGTGGGTGGAGCGCACCACCTTGTCGTGACTCCACCGGTCCCGGTAGAACTCGTCGGCCTGCCGGCCCCCGGTTTCGTACATCGACCGGTGATCGGTGGAGATCTCGGCCCGGGTGAAGAACCGCCGGGTACCGACCAGCGCATCGGTCAGCTCACCGTCGAGCCGCGCCGCACCGGTACCACGTCGGCTGTGGGTCATAACGCCTCCTTCTGAGCGGTGCCTACGGTTCGCCGAACCCGCGCCGGGATCACGCGCGCTTCCGTTCGACCTCGCGGCGCACGACGGTCAGGGTGAATACCAGGGCCGCCAGTGCGACCGCGGCCAGTGCCAGCAGGCCCGGGCCGTAATCGGAAGTGGATTCGTAAATGGCGCCCATCACCAGCGGCGGAACGAAACCGCCCAGCCCGCCCGCGGCGCCCACGAAGCCGGTGACCGCCCCGACCTTCCCGGGCGGCGCGATCTGCGCGACCAGCCCGAAGGTCGCACCGCTGCCCGCGCCGAGCGCCGCGGCCAGCACCAGGAACGCGATGGTGCCCACGGGCATCAGATCGGGAGTGGCGGACTGCACGACCGCCGCGACGACCACGAACCCGAGGGTGCCCGCGAGAACCACCGGGCCGTCGAACCGGTCGACGAGCCAGCCGCCGACCGGCCGCATGATCACCGCGAGCAGAACGAACCCGGCCATTCTGTTGGCCGCGTCCGATTGCGAAAGGTCGTAGGCGGTGCGCAGATACGAAGGCAGGTACACCGAGAACGCGACGAACCCGCCGAACGCCACCGCGTACAGCGCGGAAGCCTCCCAGGTGGCGGGCAGGCGCATGGTCTGCACCAGCCGGGTCGTCAGCGATTCGGCGGGCGCGGTGCGGCCCGGGGCGTCGCGCAACAGGAACCAGGCGACGATCGCGTACACCGCAAGCGCGGCAGCGCACAGCAGGAACGGGGTCGCGGTATCGCCCAGATCCACCAGTTGCACGGTGGTGAGGGCACTGATGGCGGTGCCGCCCATCCCCATCCCGTACACGCCGATCGCCAGTCCCTGCTTCTCCGGCGGGAACCAGCGGCTGACGAACGGCACCCCCACCGCGAACACCGTGCCCGCGATACCGAGGAAGAAACCGCCGATCAGTAGAGCCGCCAGCGCCGAATTCCCGACCAGCCCGAGGAACAGCACGGGTACCACGGTGATCAGCGAGATGGCCGGGAACATCACCCGCCCGCCGTAGCGGTCGGCCAGGGCGCCCACCGGGATACGGCCCAGCGACCCCACGATCACCGGGACCGCGACCACCAGCGATTCCTGGAACGAATCCAGGCCGAGTTCCTCGCGTAACCGGGGTGCGAGCGGACTCAGCAGTGCCCAGGCCCAGAAATTGAGGGCGAAACCCACGGTCGCCAGGACCAGCATGAGGGTGCGCCCGCCGGTCGCGGCGCGAGTGCCGGCCGGCATCCGGTCGGCACTGCTCGGAGTCGAAGAGGCCACCATCACTCCCAGGGAAGTCGGTCCGGCAAACTCTCTGCATGCCCGGTGTCCACGAACGCTCATCGGGCGATATCGGTGATCGAACGCGGTCGGATGCCACTGCGCGCACCGCCGCTGTACTGCACTATCGGTGGATCCGGTCTTCGGTAACGCACGGCCGGACGACGGGCCCGGCGCGGGCTCGCCGGGAAATCCTGCCTAGGCCGCCCACGGCCGAGCATAGGCGTAGCTACGCCTTATTCCTGCCACACCCGAGACAATGTTGCGGACACATTCGTGATTCCGTGGGTTTCGCCCTCTCGCGGTAACCGGTGCGGTGAACCCCGGATACCTGCCGTTCCGGCCGCCCGGCCGGGCTCCTAGGCTCGACCGGTGGATATCGACTGGCCCGAGCTGCGCGCCCGCTGCCTGATCACCGAGGACGAGGAGGTCCTGGCGCTGAACAAGCCCGCCGGTATCTCGGTCACCGGGGAGCGCCACGACACCGATATCGTCGCCGCCGCCGAGGAGGCGGGTGAGAAGTTGTTCCCGGTCCACCGGATCGACAAGGTGACTTCGGGCCTGGTGCTGCTGGCCAAACAGCTGCCGGCGCACGGGCAGCTCACCCGCCAGTTCAACAAGCAGACCGCCCGCAAGACCTATCTGGCCGTTGTCGCCGCCGGAGCGGAACCGCTACCCGACAGCGGCGTGATCGAGCTCCCGCTCAGCGTCGGTCGCAAGAACCGCGTCCGGGTCGCGGCGCCCCGCGAGACCATCCGGCACACCGGCGATCGCTGGTTCGTCGCCGAGGCGGATCTGCTGAACACGAAGAACTATCCATCGCGCACGGAGTTCACCGTCGTTTCCCGGTATCCGGACTATGCGGCGCTCGCCCTGCACCCGATCACCGGCCGCCGCCATCAGCTGCGCGTCCACCTCGCCTGGATAGGCCACCCCATCGTCGGCGACCCCCTGTTCGACCGCACCGGCACCCACTCCCGCACCCACCTGCACTCCTGGCGCCTGCACCTGTCCGCAGACTGGCGACCCGACGGCCGGCTGAATATGGAAGCTCCCCCCGACGACGCCTTCTGGGCACCGCTACCGCAGCCCCCAGCGGCACTTCCCGCCTGACCCCGGCAGCGCTTCCCGGCCGAGCCGCGGCGGGCAGTCGCGGGTTGGGCCCGGCGCGGGTCGGCGACGGCGACAGCTGGTGATGTGACTTGCACCGGCCCGGTGGCGTACCTCATAGCCAGGCCGGTCGCACCGGCCGACTGCCCTAAGCTGGAGGCGTGAACCCGCCCCCACGGGACCATCACGGCGCCGAACCCCGCAGCCGGGAAGCCCCGGCCCCCGGCGGACCCAGCGCCCAACACAGCCACGGCGGCGCCGAGTCTCACAAGGCTGCCCCGAGTGGTCCACATAACCCCGAAACCCAACGCAACCACGGCGGCGCCGAGTCGCACGAGCCCCGCTGGGGTTCACATAACCCCGAAACCCAACGCAACCACGGCGGCGCCGAGTCTTACGAGGCCCTGAGTGGTTTTGGCCCGTCCCCGGGGGGGTGGGGCAGGGGGGGGGGGGGGGGGAGCGCCGGGGGGGGGCGGGGCGGCGCCGCAG
>NZ_JARWPM010000277.1 GCF_029869215.1 Nocardia carnea | reverse complement strand
TTTTACCACCGTGTTATGGGCGAATGTCGGCTCGGGGTGGCGTCCGGGTGTGTCGCCTAAAGGCGCGAAAATCCGGAGATTCGGCTTACGGTCATCTACATGACCGACCCCACCGACGCCGACGCGCCCGGTGCGGCGGGCGATACCGCCGCGCCGCCGATGATCTCCCTCCGCGCTGTCGACAAGCATTTCGGCGCCCTGCATGTGCTGCGCGATATCAACCTCGAGGTGCCCCGCGGGCAGGTCGTGATCGTGCTCGGCCCCTCGGGTTCCGGTAAATCGACCCTGTGCCGCACGATCAACCGGCTGGAACCGATCGACTCCGGCGAGATCCGGGTGGACGGGGTGCCGCTGCCCGCCGAGGGCCGCAATCTCGCCGCCCTGCGCGCCGATGTCGGGATGGTTTTCCAGTCGTTCAACCTCTTCGCGCACAAGACGATCGTCGAGAACGTCATGCTCGCCCCGATCAAGGTGCGTAAGGCCAAGAAGGACGACGCCCGCGCCCGGGCCATGGAACTGCTGAAACGCGTCGGCATCGCCGACCAGGCCGATAAGTACCCGGCGCAGCTGTCCGGCGGCCAGCAGCAGCGCGTGGCGATCGCCCGAGCCCTGGCGATGAGCCCGAAGGTGATGCTGTTCGACGAGCCCACCTCCGCGCTCGACCCGGAAATGGTCAACGAGGTACTCGATGTGATGGTCTCCCTCGCCAAGGAGGGAATGACCATGCTGGTGGTCACCCACGAGATGGGATTCGCCCGCCGCGCCGGCGACCGCGTGCTGTTCATGGCCGACGGCCAGGTCGTGGAGGACACCGACCCGGAGACGTTCTTCAGTGCGCCGAAATCCGATCGCGCCAAGGATTTCCTGGGCAAGATCCTGAGCCACTGACAGTCCGGCGACGGCGGCGCGCGAGGACACCGCGCCGCCCAGCAGCATCGAGAAGATGAGGGAAGGAAACCCGATGAGGATCAACCGAGCATTCCGCCTCGCGGTCGGGGCGGTCGCCATGGCTGTGACCGCCGCTACCGCCACCGCCTGCGGCGGCGGGAGCGATCAGACCGCCCTGCAGAACGCCGAAGAGGGCAAGCTCACCATCGGCATCAAGTACGACCAGCCGGGTCTGGGCCTGCGCAACACCGACGGCACCTACAGCGGCTTCGACGTCGAGGTCGCCAAGTACGTGGCCTCCAAACTCGGGGTGCAGCCGGACGCCATCACGTTCAAGGAGGCGCCGTCCGCCCAGCGCGAGACGCTGATCGAGAACGGCCAGGTCGATTTCGTGGTCGCCACCTACTCGATCACCGACGCCCGCAAGGAGAAGGTCGACTTCGCCGGCCCCTACTACGTGGCCGGGCAGAGCCTGCTGGTGCGCCAGGACAACAACGAGATCACCGGCCCGGAAAGCCTCGCCGGTAAGACGGTGTGCTCGGTGACCGGTTCCACGCCGGCCCAGAACATCCAGAAGAAGTACCCGGACACCCAGCTGCAGACCTACGACACGTATTCGTTGTGCCTGGAGGGCCTGAACAGCGGGGCGGTCGCGGCGGTGACCACCGACGACATCATCCTGGCCGGCTACGCCTCGCAGTCGCCCGGCAAGTACAAGGTCGTGGGCGAGAAGTTCACCACCGAGAACTACGGTATCGGCGTCAAGAAGGGCGATCAGGAAACCCGCGACAAGATCAACGACGCGATCGAGGAAATGATCACCTCGGGCGCCTGGGCCACCGCGTTCCAGGAAACGGTCGGCAAGGCGGCCAGCTACGACACCCCGGAGGCACCGCAGGTGGACCGGTACTGAATCACTGAACCGGAGGGGCCGGGCGGGGGCGGGCCCGGCCCCCCCGACCCGGCCCCCCCGGGGGGGGGGGGGGGGGCCCCCCCCGGGTGGGGTTTTTTGGGGGATAAGAGGACCCCCGGGACGCCCGTCCGGTGCCGGCGCATACGGAGGCGGGGGCGTGGAGGCACTGTCCAGCTACCGGCCGGCCGGTGTCCCCGCTCCGGTATTCTCCCGGCGGCAACGGGCAGCGAAGGGCAATCGGGCCGGCCGG
>NZ_JARWPM010000276.1 GCF_029869215.1 Nocardia carnea | reverse complement strand
CCAAACACCCCGCTACACAGAAGCACTCATCTCCCGCGTAGGCATCACCGGAGTATCGGACACCTACATCCAGCGATCCATCGAGCAGCGGCTGTACCGGCAGAAACGCGTACTATCCGGCGACTTGGAAATCGACCTCGTGCAACCCGAGTCAGCACTGCACCTCGTCGTCGGAACTCCCGAGGTCATGGCGGAGCAAATGGCGAACTGCCTCGAACTTGCCGAGCTTCCCACTGTCAACCTGCGGATCTCTCCCTACAGTGCCGGCAACCACGAAGCGCTCCGGCTCGGGAACTTCGCGCTCATGACACATCCCTGGGGAACTCCGCGGGTGCATCTGGAGGGCTACGGTGGTGGCCGGTTCATCACAAATGCCGATGAAGTAGGCTATTTTACGGCCGTGTTCGAGCAAGCGAAGAGCATGGCCTTGACTCCAGCGGAGTCGAAGAAGTTCGTACAGCGGCTAGAAAAAGCGTGGAGTAAGAAATGCTGAAGTGGCGTAAGTCCAGTTTCACGAATCCCGAAACATGCGTAGAAGTCGCAAAAACCCCGACTGGAACTTTTCTGGTCAGAAATTCCAATGCGCGAAATTCCGGGACTGCCGAGTTCACAGAATTGGAGTGGAGCGCCTTCATTAGGGGGGTTAAAAATGATGAGTTCGACCCGGAAATAATGTGAAATCAACCAACGCCCCAACGAAACTAAACCCAACCAGCCAAAACGGTGTCACCCCCAGATTTGCTAGCAGCGACCATACTGTCGCACAGCATGTGCCACGCATGGGATTGCGCGAGTGTTCCGGACGCCGACCAAAGCGAGTCTTCATGCCTTACTCGCGCTACCTAAATGCTCACTAGCCTTAGGCAGACCGCCATTCAGGGCGATCAAATACAAACTCGCCGCACCGACCTTCCAGGCGAAGTAGCAGCCGTAGATGCGGGTGCGTCTCAGCCGGGTTGGAGCGCACAACAATCAACTTATGGTCACCCGCGTCGACAACAGAATGGACGTAGTCGAGCAATGGGCGCGGCACATATCCTAAAGACACCGTTTCATCCACAATCTTGATTGCGCGTGGATCCGTCTCGTTACTAGTATCAGGCCTCAATGTAAGGCGGTCCCCAGCCTTTAGCCCAGTAATATGATCACTGGCCTTATCTTCGCAATACCGCACTCCATGTGACAGGAAATGAGCAGTCGTCTCCCCGGTCATGCGATCATATGTCGGCAATGAGATAAGTTCGATTGGGTCACCTTCCCGATAGCCGCCTGAAGCTGTCAGGATTTCCCAGGCGTCAGCGTCCTCGGAGAGGTCTAGCGCTGCCAAGTACTCGGGCCGGTCGGGGCGTTTTGCACTGATGACCCGCTCGGCAAATGAAGGGAACAGCCGCCGCGAGTGGTAGTGCCTGCATACATCGCGGAATCCAATGATCGGTACGAAGCGCTCACACTCAGCGACCTTGGCAAGGTATGTGAACTCGAACACAGGCACGTCGCTGGAATCGAACCTACGATCGAGATAGCCGATTGCCCGGTAGGTTCGGTCTTCCACACCCCGGCGAGTAACGATAAGCCTCGATGCGCTGGTCTCTGGATCGGCATAGGCGGACGACAGCGTCAGATCAGTGGAGAGCATCACACAGCCGCTTTCGGTTGAGGGTTATCGCTGTCTGTACAAAGATACAAGTGTGGTCTGACATCCTTGGGACCCTCTCGACAAGTTCGCGACATTCGTCCAGGTCAACCGCGATCAGTTGCCCTACCCAGTGTTGCCGAGCAGCAGCGGAGCACATCGACAAGGCTCGCGTGGCCAAGTCGACGAGATCATGAGGTTCGCCGCCGTAGAAACGCTTCGTCCGTCCGCGTGCACACCACACAGTGACCGATCCTTCCTCAACCCGTGTGGCGCGACGATCGTCCGTCTCGCCACTCGCCAGTGAGGTGCCATGATCAAAGCTCGGCCCTAGGTAGATGTCGCCGGTTGCCGGATGCTGCACGACACCCCAATTGTGGGCATGGCGGTCTGTATTGCCGATCCACGCATCGAGCAACAAGTAGCTAACCCACACGTCGAACGCAGACCACCCCATATAGAAGCCACCGTAGGGTCCGGAGATCCCATCCAAGACGTCGCGGACCGCTTCTAAAGTGTGTCCGACGCAAAATTTTTCATCAAAATGCGAATCAACCTCTGCGAGCAACTGCGCACCGGGCGCCCATGACCATCCCTCGGGCCGCATGTCGCGGCTAATGGAACCCCACACGCGCCGCGAGTCGGTGGTTTGAGGGGCGGTGGCCAATTCGGTTTCGGCTGCCGGAATGGCGATTAGCCGTGCAAGTTCGAACGCAATTTTCTCCGCCCAGTTCTCACCGCCGATCAGTACGTCGGGATGATGGCCCAGCGCTTGCCGCTTCTTCGACAGCGGCAGCACCTTCTCAGTCCGCGGCTTGAACAACCAATGCCCAACGAGGGGCGACTGCTCCGGCGCGCGGAACCATCGCTTCGCCTCGTCACCGCTGGGGTCGCTCTCCCCGCGTATCCAGTCATCGAGTTCGACGACGCAAAACATGTTCGCCACACCTGAACCGTAGGGCCGTTTACCCAATCGCCGCTCACCGGGCCGCCGTTGTCAACGGCAGGCCAATCCTAGGTTTCACGGGCCGTCGACAACTTATTGGCCTGAGGCCCGAAATACCTGGATTCTTCGGCACATCTCACGGTGGCGGAGTAAAACCTCCAGGCCATTGCGTATTCGAGCTGTAGCGGATGCCGACCAAGATAGGGTCCGTCAAGGTGATCATGCCCAAATCCACGCCAAGAAACTCACGGCCGATTCGGTACGAGCAGGTCAAGTTCGCAAATGTCAGATCCGCATCGGTCAGATCCGCATCTGTCAGGTCCGCCCCGGTCAAGACCGCATCGATCAGGACCGCACCATTGAGGTCTGTCCGAATCAATTCAGCTTCGATCAGGTCCGCGCGTTTCAAACTCGATCTGCTCAAATTCGCGCCGTACAGACACGCCCGGGACAGATCCGCTCCGTTCAGATCTGTCCGTGTCAGATCAGCTTCGATCAGATTAGCGTCAACCAGCCTTGCACAGCACAGATCAGCGCCCGTCAAGTCCGAGTAATTCAGTCGAGCGCGGTCAAACTTCGCGCCAGACAGGCTCGCGCCAGACAGGTTCGCACGAGTCAGGGTCGATCCGGTCAGGATCGTGCTTCTCATGCGCGCGCCGGTCAGGTCAGCGCCGGTCAGATCAGCCCCGGTCAGGTCAGCGCCGGTCAGGTCAACACCACCCATATCCGCCCGGGTGAAGTCGAGTCCGGCAAGATCAAGCGATTTGAGATTGCAGTCTCGTAAAGAGGCGTGCCGCAGGCTGATAGAGGTATTGGCCCAAGATCTCGGATGCTCGGGGGGACGACGGCGGCGTTCAGTAAGTATCTGGACGATTGCTTGACGAATCTCACGTTCGGAAAGATCGGGCGGTGTGCCACCGGCTACCGCCGGCGCCGGGACCCGCAGATACCACTGCAACAAGTTGATGCAAACCTGACGTTCTTCGTCCTCACCGTACGTATGCCAATCGTCGGCGAGCGCAGTCAGCGCATAGACACCAGCTTGCCGGACGGCAGGCAGAGAGGTGTGATCGATCTGTGCAGCGACCGCGGTGTAGCGGTCTCTCAAGGCCGCTTCCTGGACCCGGCGTGCGTCCTCGCGATGGCGTTCGCGCTCCCGGTTTGTGTCGACCTGATGCCGCTCACGCTCGCGGTCCATATCGGCTCGGTGATGGTCCTCCGTCTGGGCACGGGTACGTTGACCATTGAGGTAGGCCAGCGCGCCGGCGGTCAGCGCCCCCGCCCCGGCTAGGAACGTAGCGAGTGGTTGGGAAAACGTAGCCTGCACTCCGAATAGCAGAGCAGCGCCGAACCCTGCAGTTGCAGAGCCCACTATGATAAGCCCGAGAGTGAGCACAAGCGTTCGGCGGTGTCTCAGGTTTCGTCGGCGATATGAACTGATCACAGAGTCCGCGCCGGCCGATCCGACCACTTTTCCTCCCCCAATTTCATCAAGAAACGGCTTCGTCGCCCCTGGTTCAAATAGTCACGATTGCAACTTCGAAGCAAAGATCTGTCGCTGTATTCGAGCACGGCGGTCAAGCGGGTCCAGTCGAACTGGCTGGACTCCGAAGGCGGGTTCAGCGGAGCTGTACCAAAGCAATACACGCGAGGTGTGCAATTTTCGCAGAAGCTGGCCGCTACACGTTGAAGCGGAATTCGACTACGTCGCCGTCGGCCATGACGTAGTCCTTGCCTTCCATCCGGACCTTGCCCGCTGCCTTTGCCGCGGCCATGGATCCGGCTTCGACCAGGTCGTCGAAGGCGACGACCTCGGCCTTGATGAAGCCGCGTTCGAAATCGGTGTGGATGACACCGGCGGCCTTGGGGGCGGTGTCGCCCTGGTGGATGGTCCAGGCGCGGGCCTCTTTCGGGCCGGCGGTGAGGTAGGTCTGCAGGCCGAGGGTGTGGAAGCCGGCGCGGGCCAGGGCGTGCAGGCCGGGTTCGGATTGGCCGATGGATTCGAGGAGTTCGGCGGCGGATTCGTCGTCGAGTTCGAGGAGTTCGGATTCGACCTTGGCGTCCAGGAACACCGAATCCGCCGGGGCGACGGAGGCTTTCAGCTCCGCGACCTTGGTCTCGTCGCTCAAGACGGATTCGTCGGCGTTGAAGACGTAGAGGAACGGTTTGGTGGTGAGCAGGGACAGTTCCTTCAGCAGTTCGCTGTCGATCTCCTTCGCGGCGTGGAACAGGGTCCGGCCGCTGTTGAGGATTTCCTGGGCCTGCTTGGCCGCATCCGCGTAGGGCTTGCGGTCCTTTTTGACCTTGGCTTCCTTCTCCAGGCGGACGACCGCCTTTTCGAGGGTTTGCAGGTCGGCGAGGATCAGTTCGGTTTCGATGACCTCGATATCGGAGGCCGGGTTCACCTGGCCGTCCACGTGGACCACGTCGTCGTCGGCGAAGACGCGGACGACCTGGCAGATGGCGTCGGCTTCGCGGATGTTGGCGAGGAATTTGTTGCCGAGGCCGGCGCCCTCGGAGGCGCCCTTCACGATGCCGGCGATATCGACGAAGGAGACCGTGGCGGGGACGATACGGGCGGAGTCGAAGATCTCGGCGAGTGTGCCGAGGCGGGGGTCGGGCAGCGGAACCACGCCGACGTTGGGCTCGATCGTCGCGAAGGGGTAGTTCGCGGCGAGCACGTCGTTGCGGGTCAGCGCGTTGAACAGCGTCGATTTTCCGACGTTGGGCAGGCCGACGATTCCGAGGGTGAGACTCACGAGGACTGGAGTCTACGCGGGACGGCCGCCGGGGCGGCGGTCGGCCGTGGGTGGGCACGGGAGCCGGCGCGCAGGCCGGCGGCGAAGACGGTGAACTTCAGGCGGTCACCCGGCCGCTCGGTGAGGCCGAGGAGTTCGACGGCGCGTTCGTGCTGGACGGCGCGGGCGGCGAAGCCGGGGATGAAGCCGAACGCCCACCAGGGCGGGTTCAGGGACTGTTCGGCGAGGCGGGCGGCGGCTTCGGTGCGGTGGAGTTCGGTGGCGAGGGCTTCGGCGAAGTATTCGGTGAACTCGGGCCAGCTGCCGGGCAGGGGGCGGGTGGATATGCCGTAGCTGCGGTACCAGGCGCAACACTCCTGGTAGAGGTACTCGCGGGATGCGGGGGTGAGCGGGCGGGCGTAGGTGTCGATGGCGGTGACGAGGGTGTCGACGTAGGTGGCGTGCTGGAAGTGGAACAGTTCGGGGGTGAGGGCGTGGTAGCGGTTCCCGACGTGGTCGCGGCCTTTCACATGTTCGTGGGCGAGGCGGATGACGCGGGCGGGGTCGGGGTGGCCGGTGCGGGCGAGCCCGATCATGCGGTTGACCGTGCGCTGCTTATGCGCCCACACCCCGGTGTGTACGTGTTCGCCGTAGGAGGCGGCGATAGCGGGGTGCAGGAGCTGGAGGGTCACCGCGCGCGGCAGGGTCAGCAGGAAGCGGCGGTCGGGGAGGTATCTGCGCAATAGCGAAGGGTGATCGGCCGGTCCGGCGGGTGGCGTCGAACTGCTCATACCGTGTTCTCCTCGGCGGTCGGCTCGCACTGAGAGTGAGAAACTATTTCACTATCATCATCTCAACTGGGTCCGTGGTTACCAAGGGCCGACTCGTCCGAACCGGCGTAGCGTGACCGGTATGGAGCCGACCTCTCAGGTGGTGACGGCCCACCCCGCGCCCGCCCTGGCCGCGTTCATCGACGGCTATATCGGCTACCGCATGACCGGATACGAGGCGGGTCTGCATCGAGGGCTGCCGTCGCGGCATATGACCTTCATCGTGGCCATCGGGCCGGCGATCGACGTGGTCGGCCAGTCCGACGCCCGCCAGGCCCCGGACAACTACCGCTGCGTGCTGGGCGGACTACAGGACACCCCGGCGATGATCGCGCACGACGGCACACAGGAAGGTGTCGCCGTGAAGCTCACCCCGATGGGGTGCCGGGCACTGTTCGGGCTGCCGGCGGCGGAGTTGTGGAGTACCTCCCTGGAATTCGCCGATCTCATCGGATCACCGGGGCGGCGATTGTGGGAAGAACTCCAGGAACAGCCGAGCTGGCCGCAGCGGTTCGCGGCCTGCGACCGGGTGCTCACCCGGCTGCTGGTGCCGGAACGGACGGTCGGGCCGGAGCTGACCTGGGCGTGGCGGGCGGTGGCGGGGTCGCACGGGATGCTCGGGGTCGAACCGCTGGCCGAGCGGATCGGATGGAGCCGGCAGTACCTCACGAAGCGGTTCACGAGCGAGTTCGGGTTGAGTCCCAAGGTGGCCGCGCGGATCGCCCGGTTCGAACGGGCCAAGCAGATGTTGCTGAACACTCCGTCGTTCGTGTCGATCGCCCAGGTGGCCGCGGCGTGCGGGTATTACGACCAGCCGCACCTGAACCGGGAATTCGCGCGGCTGGCCGGTTGCAGCCCCACTCAGTGGCTGGCCGAGGAGATTCCATCCGTCCAAGACCCGGAACTCGCCGGGGAGCCACGCTGAAACCATGACCGCAACAGAGAAAACCACCACGACAACCGCACCGGCGCCGACCGTCTGGCCCTGCCTGGCTTTCCGGGATGCCCGGGGAACCGCGGACTTCCTGGTCCGGGCATTCGGATTCGAGCTCACCGCGATGTATCCCCGGGACGACGATCCGTCGGTGATCGAGCATGCCGAACTGCGCTGGCCGGAAGGCGGCGGGATCATGTTCGGCACCGCCGGCAAGGGCGGTGGCCTGCCCGAACGGCGTACTCCGGGTACCGAATCGGTGTATGTCGTCTGCTCCGACCCGGACGGTCTCTACGAACGCGCCACCGCCGCCGGCGCGGACACGATCGCCGGGTTGAAGGACGAGGACTACGGGTCGCGCGGATTCACCGTCGCCGATCCGGAAGGCAACTACTGGAGTTTCGGCACCTACCGCGGCCAGTGAACACGAACGTGCCGGACGGCCGACCACATGTCGACGGACAACCGGCTCGCCGAGTACCGGCCACACGGCGCCGGCCTACAACTGAGGCAACAGTTGGATGCCTCGAGCTGAGCACACCGGCTCCGGCTTGACCTTCGAGTTCCTCGAAGCCCGATGATGAGCGGGTGCCCGAATCCGACCTCATCACCATCGGCGCGTTCGCCCGGTCCTGCGGGATCACCGCGAGCGCGCTGCGGTTCTACGACGACTCCGGCCTGCTCGCCCCGGCCGGGGTCGACGAGAGCACCGGCTATCGCTACTACGCCCCTGACCAAGTGGCTCGGGCGGTGACCATCCGCCGGTTGCGGGAGATCGATATGCCGCTGGACGGTATCGCCCGGGTGCTCGCGGCGGACGCACCCGATGCGGCCCGGTTGATCGACGACCATGTGACGCAGCTGGTGGCACGCACCGGGCAGGCGCGGCGGACCGCGGAAATCGTGAAGGCGGCCCTCGGCGAACCGTCCGGATGGCTGGTGGCGACGGTGCGCGGGCCCGTGCTCGCGGCGGCGGTCGAACAGATTCTGGCGACCAGCGGCACCGATCCCGAGTTGCCCGCGCTGGCCGGAGTGCGGCTCGAGGCGACCGCCGAAGCGCTGACCCTCACCGCCACCGACCGGTACCGGCTGTCCACCCGCACCCTGGTGCCCGAACAGGCGGGCTCGGCCGAATGGTCCGCCACTGTCGACGGGGCCGATCTGAGCGCGGCGTTACCGGAGATCCGCCGGGCCCACTCGGTGGATCTCGAAGCCGGGGAACACAGCATCCGATTCCGTCCGGCCGACGGCGCGGCGCGCTCGTGCCGGACGATGACCGAACCCTTCCCCGATCACCGTGCCCTGCTGGCCGCGCTCCCGGCGGCACACACCCATGCGGTGGTCCCGAAACACGGCTTGCTGCGGACGCTGGAACAGCAGCGGGCGCGCTATCTCCGGCTCACGGTCGCCCCGGGGTCGCTCATCGTCACGGGCGCCCCGGACCAACCGGCCGGCGAGCTACCCGCGCTGGTCACCGGACCCCCCGGCGACCTCGTGTTCGCTTTCACCATCCTGCATCCGGCCGTCGCGACCGCCATCGGACCCGATGTGCGGCTGGATATCGCCGGCCCGCAGGACCCGATGGTCGTGCGGTCCGCGGACAACGGCGACCTCACCACCCTGGCCATGCCGGCCGACCCCGCAATAATCGACGCAGAGAACGGATCCCCGAGTTGACCACCGATCAGCTGTCCCCCGACACCACCATGAACGCGATCACCGAGGCCGTCACGCTCGGCCGGTCCGGCGATATCGCGACCGCCCGCGCCCGGCTGCTCGAGATCTGGACCGCAATCGGCGTCGCCGGGGACGCCCTGCACCGCTGCACACTCGCCCACTACCTGGCCGACCTCTACGACGACCCGGCACAAGCCCTGGCCTGGGATATCCGGGCGCTCGACGCCGCCGATTCCCTCGGCGACGACCGCGCCCGGCAGTACCACGCAAGCCTGCAGGTGGCAGGGTTCTATCCGTCGCTGCACCTCAACCTGGCCGACAACTACCGGCGATTGGGGTCGTGGGGGGCCCCGGGCGGACAGCACCCCCCCCCCCCGCAGCACCAGAACCCCCGCACGGGCCCCACGACATTCTCCCAATCCGGACGGAACGTCAGACCGTGGTCGTGCACGGC
>NZ_JARWPM010000275.1 GCF_029869215.1 Nocardia carnea | reverse complement strand
CCCCCCCCCCCCCCCCCCCCCCCCCCGCTTTGGGGTGCGTTCTCTTCCTCCCCGCCCCCGCCGGGGTGGGGGGGGGGGGGTGCTAAGCCCTCGCCCCCCCCCCCCCCCCCCCCCGGCCCCCCCCCCCCCCCCCCCCCCGCCCCCCCCCCGGGGGGGGCGGCCCCCCGGCCTGCCCAAAATGTGGGGCCCCCCCCCCGCCCCGGGGCCCCCCCCCCGGGGCCCCCCCCCGCCGGCGGCATCCGCAGTTCGCTGTCGTTCCCGCCGCGGTGCACGGTGACCTCGATGCCGGAGTTCACCTCGTGCACGGCGGCGCGCAGGAAGCCGATGGCCGAGTTCGCGTCCAGCAGCCCCGTATCGGCGCCGGAGATCCGGGTGGCGTCGAGCTGGTCGAGGGTGCGCCGCGCCTGCTCGCGCAACACCGGGGAAGCTCCGCGGGCACGCGAAGCATCCAGCAGTGTGGACAGCACGGCATCGTGGATCAGCACGGCGAACCGCGCGCGTTCCCGTTCCCGGGCAGCCGCTCCCGCGACCGCCGCCGCCCGTTCGCCCGCGAGCACCGATTCGCGGTCCAGCCGGGCACCGGCGGCCTGCGCGTGCACCACGCACCACAGGAACAACAGGCACTGCCCGGCCAGCCGCGCGAAATTCTCCAGGGCGTACAGCGCCCCGATATGGTCGTACATCACCAGCAGCGCCACGCTCGGTATCGCCGAGGTCAGCACCAGATAGGCACCGGCCAGCCACGGCTGCCAGGCCACCGCGGCCGCCAGCACGCCGATCATTATCAGCCGATGCGCCCAGATCAGCCCGGGTGCCTCCGCGACCTCGTAGTAATAGGGCATCACCAGCGCCATCCCGGCCAGATAACCCAGCGCGGCCGCCCCGGCCACCGCGCGGACCAGGCGCGGACCCGCCAGCAGCGCTACGACCGCGAGCACCGGCAGCATGCCGAAGGCCACCGATACGGTGATCAGCGTCCAGACCGGCGGGACCGGGCGTTGCTGCACGATGATCTCGGGCAATTCCAGGACCGCCGCGAGCGACCCCACCAGCCCGATCACCAGGCCGAACCGCCGGACCACCCGGTCGGCCGCCAATTCGGGACCGGCGTTACGCGCCCGGATGAGCGCCACCACCGCGGACCCCAGGGCCCGCGGCCGCGCTGTCCACAGCGCCGGGCGTTCGGCCGCACCGGCGGAGGTCGAGGTTGTGCTCATGCCCGGCGATGTTCGGGAACCGGTAGCCAGCCGTCCTCCACGGCGCGTTTGTAGAGATCGGTTTTGGTGGGCGCCGGCCGGCCCGCGTCGGCGTATTTCTGCCGGATCCGGCTCAGATAATCGTTCACCGTCTGCTCCGACAACCCGGTGAGCCGCGCGACCCGCGACGCCTTTTCCCCGGAGGCGTACAGCGTCAATACTTCCTCCTGCCGGGGACTCAAACCGACGCTCGACAATTGCGGATCGCCGTCGATAGCGGCGGCCCAGTCGGTGGTCACGACCTGTTCCCCGGAGGCGGCGCGGCGCACCGCGGCGACCACGGTCGCCACATCCTCGGATTTGCGGACCACACCGAGAACCCCGGCCCGGGCCGCCGAGCGCACCAGATAGGTGTTGTCGGCACCGGTGAACACCAGGACCTCCACCCCGTGGCCGCGTAATCTCGCGACGTTCTCCTCCGGTGCGGAGTCGTCGGCCAGCCGCAGATCCAGGACGGCGAGGTCCAGCGCCGGGGTGTCCTCGGTCCGGCAGGCCGGATGCTCCAGCAGCTCGCCCACTGTTCCCGCGGTCGCCACGAGTTCCAGATCCGGCTCCGGCCCCAACATGGCCGCCAGGCCGATCGCCACCGATTCGTGGTCCTCGACCAGACCGATACGGCGCGGCCCGCGCCGGTCGGTGACGCTTTCGGTCACAACGCAACTCCCATCAGGCACATCCGGTGTCCAGTGCAGTATGGCGTGGCGCGCGCCGCGCGGTCAGCCCCGGATTCCAGGGGAGCGCGCCTCACTCCATCAACTGCGCCGCCACGGTCGCCCCGAGTTCCCAGCACCGCTGCAGATCGTCTTTGGCCGGTTTACCCCTCACCACAATGGAATCGGCAGCCTGTACCCAGCCGAGCCCGGTGGTCACCGTGGCCACGCTGCGTTCGGCGCCTTCGGTGCCCTCGTTCCCGTGGACATAGAGCCCGTACGGGCGGCCTCTGGTGCTGTCGAGACAGGGGTAGTAGCAGGTGTCGAAAGCGTGCTTGAGAGCGCCCGACATATAGCCGAGGTTGGCGGGGGTGCCCAGCAGATAGCCGTCCGCGGCGAGCATCTCGGCCGGGGCGAGGGTCAGCGCTGCGCGGCGCACCACCTCGACCCCTTCGATCTCCGGATCGCTCGCCCCGGCCAGGACCGCTTCGAACATCTCCTGCATATGCGGGGACGGCGTGTGATGGATGATCAGCAACGTCGGCACGGTCGCGAGCCTAGTGGGTGACTAGCGGCCGGAATCGCGTTCCTGCCGTTCCAGTTCGACCGCGCGGCGCATGGTACTGCGCGCCCTGGCCCGGTCACCCGCGTAGTCGTAGGCGCGGGCCAGCCGGTAGGAAACGCGCCAGCTGTCGGGGTCGGCTTCCCATTCCTGTTTCACCGTGAGGAACAACTCGTCCGCGGCGGCGCGCTCGATCCGTCCGGAGGGCCGGCGCGGGAGTTCGGAAACATCCAGTTCCAGGCCCTCGTCGTGCATGCGGCGGGCGAGCCGCTGATGATCGAGCGCAGACCGGATGGTGGACACCACCATCCACACACCGAGTACCGGCAGAATCAGCACCCCGGCGCCCAGGGCGACGGCGGCGATATCACCGGAAGTCAGCAGTTCCACGGCGATCCGGCCCAGCAGCAGGAAATAGAAGATCAAGGCCAGGACGAGGAAGCCCACCATGAGGACGACCTTGGTCACCCCGCCGCCGGACGCCGGATCCCCGGTCATGCCACCGGTTTCGCTCACAGGTCGAGGAACGGATCGAGCCCGACGGTGAGCCCGGGGCGGCCACCGATCTGCCGGACCCCCAGCAGCACGCCCGGCGCGAACGACGAGCGGTCGAGGGAATCGTGCCGGATGGTCAGCGTCTCACCCTGGGTTCCGAACAGCACCTCCTGGTGGGCGACGAGCCCGGCCAGGCGCACCGAATGCACTCGCACCCCGTCCACCTCGGCACCGCGCGCCCCGTCGAGTTCGGTGGTTGTGGCGTCCGGAACGGGCCCGGCCCCCGCCTGTTTGCGTGCCTCGGCGATGATCCCGGCGGTCCGGTAGGCGGTACCGGAGGGGGCGTCGGCCTTGTTCGGGTGATGCAATTCGATCACCTCGACCGATTCGAAGAAGCGGGCCGCCTGTTCGGCGAATCGCATCGAGAGCACCGCCCCGATCGCGAAGTTCGGCGCGATCAGCACCCCGACCTCGGGCCGGCCGGACAACCAGCCGCGCACCTCGTCGAGCCGGGCGCTGTCGAATCCGGTGGTACCGACGACGGCATGGATACCACTGTCCACGAGGAAGCGCAGGTTGCCCATGACCACGTCGGGGTGGGTGAAATCGACCACGACCTGGGTGCCGGTCTCGGTGAACCGGGCCAGCGGATCGTCCTTGTCCACGGTGGCGACCAGTTCGAGATCGGCGGCCGCCTCGACCGCGGCGCAGATGGCCTGCCCGACCTTGCCCTGCGCCCCCAGAACGCCCACCCGAATCGGTGCCGTCACCTCACCACTCCTACCTGTCGTCGGAGCATCGAGTCTATTGGCGCGCCGACGCGCGCGGGTTTCGACCCCCTCGTCCGCGGGCCACCGCGAAATCACTGCTCCCGGGTGTCGCCGTCACCGTATCGGCCTCGCTCACCAGCCATTGCCCGCAGAGACAGCGCCAGTAGCGGACCGACCCGTGGCCGGACAGGAGGGTGGGGGCGGGCCAGGCGCAGGCCGAGCAGGTGATCGTCATGAAACGAGTCTGATGTAATGGTTCTATGCATTTCAACCCTTACGGCGGGGCGGCGGCCGAACTCGCGGCCCGCCTGGTCAATGCGCCACCCGATCAGGACATCGCGGCGCTGCTGACCGATGCGGGCTACAAACCGGTCGGCACCGTGACCCCCCGGCAGACCGCCGAACTGCGGCGGTGGACCCGCCGCCTGGACGAAGCCTTCCGCGCGCCCGGCGTCGACCTGCTCAACGCCTTGCTGGCCGAGACGACGAGCCGCCCCTACATCTCGACGCACGACGGACGTGCGCCGCATCTGCACTACGCCGCCGAGGACGCGCCGATCGACGAACGCGTGAAGGCCTATACCGCCGCCGGCCTGGCCGAACTGTTCTGCGCGGCGCCGGACCGGATCGGCCGGTGCGCCCGCGAGAACTGCACCCTGGTGTTCGTCGACACCTCGCGGAACGGCCGGCGGCGGTTCTGCAGTGATCGGTGCGCGAATCGGGTCAATGTCGCCAGACACCGGTCGCGGCGAACCGCCCACCCGGTGACGTCCCCCTCGGCACAGAGCTGAACGCCGGGCACGTCCTACCGAGCCCGGAAGCCGACGCCGAATATGCCTGAGGCCAGGTGTCCACCGACTCGATCACCCTCCCGGTGCGAGCCCAGCGCACGGCGGCCACCGGTACGGTCGGTGCCGAATCCGGACCGCGCCGGAGAGCGGTCTCAGAACACGATGACCTGGCGCAAGGCGTGGCCGGCTGCCAATTCGTCCATGGCCCGGTTGATCTCGTCCAAGCCGATCCGGGCGGAGATCAGTTTCTCCACCGGCAACCGGCCCTCACGCCACATCCGGACGTACTCAGGAATATCGCGCGACGGGACCGCCGATCCCAAGTAGCTGCCGACGATCGAACGGCCCTGCGCGACCAGACCCAGCGGCGAGATACTGGCGCGGGCGTCGGGCGACGGGAGGCCCACCGTCACCGTGACACCGCCCGGCGCGGTCGCGGCGACGGCGCTTTCGAAGGCCCGGGCCGAGCCCACCGCCTCGACGACGACCTCGGCCCGGATCTCTCCGTCGGCGACCTCGGCGGGCGAATACGCGCCGGTGGCGCCGAGATCGCGGGCCAGCTGTAGTTTCTCCGGAACCGTATCGACGGCGATCACCTCGCGGACCCCGAGCGATACCGCCACCAGCACCGCCGCCATCCCGACTCCACCGAGACCGACGACCATCACGCGGTCGGTGGCGGCCGGTTTCGCGGAGTTCAGCAGCGCACCACCGCCGGTCAGCACGGCGCAGCCCAGGACGGCCGCGACCTCCGGGGGCACATCGTCGTCGACCGGGACCACCGACCGCCGGTCCACCACCGCATAGGTGGCGAAGCCGGACACACCGAGATGGTGGTGGACCTCGGCACCGTCGCGGTGCAACCGCCGGCCCCCGGTGAGGAGTTCACCGGCGTTGTTGGCGGCACTGCCGGGAACGCACGGGGTCCGGCCTTCGGAGGCACACCCCGCGCACGCACCGCAGCGCGGCAGGAAGGTCATCACGACCCGCTGCCCGACGGCCAGATCGGCCCCCGGACCGGCCGCCTCGACCTTCCCGGCGGCTTCGTGGCCGAGCAGCATCGGCACCGGGCGGACCCGGTTCCCGTCGACCACGGACAGATCCGAATGGCAGATACCGGCGGCTTCGATCCGCACCAGCACCTCGCCGGGACCCGGTTCGGCGAGCTCGAGTTCGCCGACGGTGATCGGTGTGGATTCGGCGTACGGTCCGGGTGCGCCGATACGTTCCAGGACTGCCCCACGAATTCTCATCCCACCACGGTAAGCCGCGGTGGGATCGCGCTCATGATCCGGATGGGACTATCCTTGGTCGCCGTGATGGTGCTCCCGTTGGCCGCCTTGTACCGAGCCCGGGGTCGGGATCATCACGATCCGAGGAGATTTTCCTTTGTCCGTTCAGTTCAACCACACCATTGTCGGATGCCGTGACAACCGGGTCTCGGCCGAATTCTGGGCCGATATCCTGGGTCTGGAACTCGGACCCGAGTGGGGTCCGTTCATTCCGTTGCCCACCGCGAACGGGGTCACGTTCGATTTCGCCGACGTGCCGCCCCATATCACCGAAATACAGGGCCAGCACTACGCCTTCCTGATCTCGGAGCAAGAATTCGATGCGGCGTACGCCAAGATCCAGCGCTACGGTCTCGAGCACTGGGCGGATCCGCATCAGCGCGCGGCAGGCGAGATCAATCACAACGACGGCGGTCGCGGGGTGTACTTCCTGGACCCCAGCGGTCACTACATGGAGTTGATCACCGTCCCCTACGGGGGCTGGCCGCGGTAACCGCCCGGGGGCGGGGGGGGACCCCCCCCCCCGCCCCCCCCCCCCCCCCCCCGGGGCCCGCCCCCGGCCCCCCCCCCCCCCCCCCCCAGGCCCCCCTACTACCTGATGCCCTATCCCGCGAGGGCGCTCCCCCCGGGGGGGGCCGGCGGGGCGGCCACCACCTGGGGGCTGGATATCGTGTTTCCGTGGTTCATCGGTGCGGTGGCGCTGGCCTGCCTCGTGGCGGCGGGGCTCGGCATGCGGCGCGGTGCCGTGGCGGAAGCGGCCTGAGCCCGGCGGCCGCGGTCGTGGGGGGGGGGGGGGGGGGGGGGGGGGGGGGGGGCCGGGGGGGGGGGCCCGGGGGTCGGCTTTTGGTGCACCCGGCGCGCGCCCCGGGCGGTCTAGGCCACCACGACCCCACCGAACACCAGGTTGTGGATACCGGTTCGCTCCGCGGCCAGCGAGGGGTACAG
>NZ_JARWPM010000274.1 GCF_029869215.1 Nocardia carnea | reverse complement strand
ACAAGTGCTTCCATTCAGATCAGCCCCCGAGCCCCTCGGCCCACGAGTAGCCTGCCAGGTACGGGTCGGGTTCGATGGCCTCGCCGGAATCCCAGACGCTGTAGATCAGGCCGTCGGGCCGGATCTCACCGATCCGGGCGGTCTTGGGGGGCGCTCCCCGGCCGGCGTGGGCCCCGCCCCCCCCCCCCCCCCCCCCCTTTTATCTTTCCCCCCCCCCCCGGGCACCGGGGTGGGGGGCCCAACCCCCCCCCCCCCCGCCCTCCGTGCGGGCGCCCACCCCCCCCGCCCCCCCGCCACCATGCGCCCGAACATCTCCCCGACGGAACCACCGAAAACCGTTTGATCGTGGGCGATCACCACCGCCGGCCGGCCGTCGATCGTGCCGTGCCCGGTGACGACCCCGTCACCGTAGAGGCTGTCGGGGGCACCGGGTTGCCGTACCAGCGCGCCGATTTCGACGAAACTGCCCGGGTCCAGCAGCATGGCGATCCGTTCCCGCGGGCTGCGAATCCCTTTCGCCGCCCGCTTCGCGATCCCCGCGGCGCCGGCCGGCTCCCGCGCGACCGCCAGATTCTCCCGCAACTGTTTCAGTTTCCCGGCGGTCGTCGCCTCCACTGTGCACGCCCTTCGTCATCTCGGCCGAGCTCGAATACGGTGTGTCTCAGCGAGACTAACGCCGATCGGCGCGGGCACCGCGGTGCGCGCGCCCCGCATGTCGCCGGCGGCGGGCGGTGGCGACACCGGGTTTCGGGCGCCGTATTCGGCACACCTCCTATCGGTGGTCGATTCCGTCGGCGCGGAGTAGCCGGGCGAAAACCCCTGGTCCAGGGCGCCTCACCGCCTCGGCGGGCGGGCCGAGCACGGTGAGCCGGCCGCCGTCGAGTACCGCGATCCGGTCGGCCCGGCCGAACTGACTGCGCAGATCATGGCTTATCCACAGAACCGCCGCGTCGTACGTACGCCGGTATTCGTCGAGACGGTCGAGGATCAGTCCGGCGGTGGGCTTGTCCAGCGCCGTGGTCACCTCGTCGCACAACAGGACCCGGGGCCGGGCCAGTAGCGCCCGGGCGAGGGCGGCGCGCTGCACCTGGCCGCCGGAGAGTCCGCCGGGGACGCGGCGCGCCTGCTCGGGGTCGATGCCGAGATCGGTCAGCAGTGCGGTCGCGGCGGTCCGTGCCTGGCCCCGGTCCATCTCCCGCAAGCGGATTCCGGTGGCCGCGACCTGGTCGAGAACAGTGCGGCGCGCGTCGAACGACGCCGCGGATTCCTGCCACACGTATTGGATCGCGGCGATCTGGTGGCGAGTGCGCCGGCGCAGGACCGGCAGGGTGTCGTCACCGGCACGGATCTCCCCGGCGGCGGGCCGGGCGAGCCCGGCGAGACACCGGGCGAGCGTTGATTTGCCGGCGCCCGAAACACCGAGGAGACCGAGCATTTCCCCGGGGCGCAGGTCCAGATCGATGCCTCGCAGGATCGGGTCGCGGGGTGGTCCGGCCACCAGGTCACGCACCCTCAGGACGGGTGCGCCGACGTGAGGGGTGGTCGCGTGGGGCGCGCCCGCCGCCGCGCCGCCGACGGGGTCCGCCCGCCGGCCGCCGCCGTGGACATCGCGGAAAACCCCCGCCTCCTCGTCGTGCACATGCTGCCGCGCCTGAACCGTCGCTGCGGCACCGGAAAGCCGGCCGGCGCGGACGAACAAGGTGCGGTCGCTGATGTGTTCGACCACGAACGGGTCATGGGTGACCAGCACGACGGCGCACCCTGCCGCACGCACCCCGCGCAGGCCGGTGAGCAGCGCGGCCCGGGCCACCGAGTCCAGGCCGACCGTCGGCTCGTCCACCACCAGGACATCCGGATCGAACACCAGGACTTGCGCCAGCGCGAGCCGGGCCCGCTCCCCGCCGGAGAATTCGAACGGGTATTTCCGCAGGATCCGGTCGATGCCGGTATCGGCCCCGCCGATCGCGGCGGCCCGCAGTACCCGCGCGATCCGCTCCCGCCGTGCACTCGCCCGCAACCGTCCCCGGCCGCCACCGCGCCGATGCGCGATCGCGACCAGCTCCCCCAGTACCGCACCGATCCGCCGGGCCGGGTTCAGCGTTCCCGCCGCGTCCTGTGGCAGATAACCCACCCGCAGCGCACCGGACCGGCAGATCTCCCCGGTCACTTCGATCCCCGGCCGCTGGACACCGGCCACAGCGGCGGCGATGGTGGTCTTCCCGGCGCCGGACGGCCCGAACAGCGTCAGAACCTCCCCCGGAGCGATATCGATATCTATATCGCGCAGGATCGGCGTATCACCCGCGCGGGCGCCGAGGTTGCGGATGCTGATCAGCGGGTCAGGCATCGGGATCCACCCACCGGGCGCCGGCGGCCGCGAGCGGGCGCGGATCCGGCAGCAGATCGTCGACCAGCAGATTCGTACCCACCGCGAGTAGCACGATCAGCGCGGCGGGCAGTACCACCGACCACGGCGCGATCAGCAGTGCGTCCTTGTTGGCCGCCACCGAGACCGCCCAATCCGTGGAGGTGGTGTCGAATCCGAGGCCCAAAAAGTTCGCGGACGCCAGGAAGTAGACGGCGGCGGTGAAGCGGACCCCGATATCGGCGGCCAGCGGCCGTGCCATCTCCCGCAGCGCGTACCGGCCATATCGGTACGCGCGAGTCTCCCCTTGCATCCGCAGCGCGTCCATCACCGGCCCGTGTACGACACCCGCGGCGGCCATCCGGACGAATCGTGCGATGGGTGCTACCAGCGCGAGCCCGATCGCGGAGGCGATCGCTACCGCCGACCCCTCGGTACGCAGCGCCGCCACCATGATGATGAGCAGCGCCGGTATACAGAGCAGCACATCCACCGGGCGCATGAGCAGATCCTCGAGCCACATCCACGGGGCGGCGGCCGCGGCGACACCGATCAGGAAGCCGGCCAGGTAGGCACCCAGGACGGTGAGCACCCCGACCGCGAGGAAGGTCTGCCCGCCGGTCAGCGCGGCCGCCAGGACATCCCGGCCCAGCCGGTCGGTGCCGAACGGCGACCACGGCGACGGCCCGAACGGGGCGAACCGCTCGCCGGGCGCCCCGCGCGCGACCACGGGGCCGGCCAGCGCGCACAGCAGCGGCACCGCGAGCAGCGCCCCGTACACCACGCGCCGGGGTGTCATCGGCGGACCGCCGCGGCGGCGCGGGGATTCATCCGGTGGCCGGCCATATCGATCGCGGTGTTCACGACCACGGCGATCACCCCGGTGATCGCCACGATCGCCAGGATCACCGGATCGTCGCGGTTTCCGATGGCACCGATGAGTTCGGACGCGATACCCGGTATCGCGAACACCGCTTCCACGATCAGCACACCCGACAGCAGGCCGCCACCGGTCCGGCCCAGTTCCTGTACCGCCGGTGCCAGCGCATTGGGCGCCACATGCCGGGCGAGCAGCGCGAACCGGGGAACCCCGAGCCTGTGTGCCTGCGCGATATACGGCCGTCCGGACACATCGATCACCCCGGCCCGGATCAGCCGTACCAGCGGCGCGGTAACCCGTGCAACGGTGACGACCAGCGGTAATACCAGATACTCCGGGTGCTCCAGCACCGTGGACAGATCGGTGCCCAGAAAGGTGGCGGGCAGCAGATCGAGCCGCACCGACAGCACCGCCACCAGCAGCACCGCGAACACGAAATCGGGTATCGAATCGACGGCGATACTGATCGAGGTGATCACCCGGTCACAGAACGACCCCGGCGCCAGGCCCGCCGCGAAACCGGCACCTACCGCGACCGGCACCAGGACGAGCAGCGCCAGGCCGGCGAGCAACCCGGTGACGAGGAACGGCTCGGCGATCACCGAGCCGACGCTCGCACCGTTGGCGTAGGAGGTGCCGAAATCCCCGCGCACCGCGCCGCCGAGCCACTCGGCGAACCTGGTCACCGGTGATACGTCCAGCCCGAGCAACTGCCGGGCATATGCGCGCTGCGCCTCGCCGAGGATGGTGTTGTTCTGCACATCGGCGGCATCGCCGGGCAGCACCAGCGAGAGCGCGAAGACGAGGACGAGCAGGATCGCGAGCTGCCCGGCACCGATCCACACCCGGCGCAACAACAACCGCGCCCCCGGCCCGGCTCCGGATCTCACCGGCCGGTCACCGGATCGCGACCACGACGCGGTCGTCGCCGTACTGCCAGACCGTCCCGGCCTCGGCGAACCCCGCTTCGCGGGCGAACGCGAGATAGTCGTGCGCACTGGGCCGGTCGTCCACGGTGTGCTCGAACCCGCCGTCGCGCAGCCGCACCAGGCCGGCGAGCTCGGGCGCGCTTTCCACGGCCGCCCACCAGGCCCGCCAGTCCTCCGCGGCCGCGGTGCCGCGACGGTGTGCGCGGCGAGCGGTCAGGGCCCGGCCCACCGCGTCCAGCCGCGGACCGTCCGGGCCCTCGTAGAGGTGGTCGCCGTTGACGAACACCCCACCGGGGGCCAGTGCGGCGGCACAGGCGCGGATCAGGTCACGCAGCGGTTCCCGGTTCATCCAGTGCAGGGCGGTGGTGCTGACGAAGGCGTCCGGCGCGCGCTCCAGGGCCAGCGTCGCGAACCAGCCGGGTTCCCGCAGATCGGCGAATACCGTGCGGAAACGCGGAGAACCGTGCACGGCGTCGGCGAGGGCCAGCAGGAGCGGGTCGGCATCGACACCGATCACCGTGGCTTCCGGGAGCCGGCTCAGCAGCCGTTCGGACAGGGTCCCCGGACCCACGCCGAGGTCGACGATCAGCGGGTCGGGCCGGTCGAGCAATTCGATCAGCACATCGCCGATCACCTCGAACCGGGCCTCGCGATCGGGCATATACCGTTCCTGCTGGCGATCCCAGCGTTCCAGCCAATAGCGGGCCCGCGCCGGATCGAGCGCGGTCATCGGCTGCTCACCCCGTCGAAACGCGCCCACTCGTGCGAGTTCGGCACGGCCGCCGGGAGCCCGGCGAACCGATCCGCGCCCGCGCTGTTCCAGTTCGTGGTGCCGAAGAAGAGGAACCCGCCCCGGTCGTGCAGTATCTCGTGCATCGTGCGGTAGATCGCGGCGCGGCCCTCCGGGCTCCGGGTGGCCTGGGCCTTGGCATAGAGGCCGTCGAATTCCGGATCGGACCATTTCGTGCGGTTCTGCGGTGCCCCGGTCAGCAGCCGCGAGGCGAAATGGTTGGGTATCGGCAGCGGACCCGACTGTCCCATCGTGAGCTCACCGGTATCCAGCGCGTCGGTGTAGTAACTGTCCTTGGCACCCAGCACCACGTTCACGCGCACGCCGCACGCCGCGGCCTGATCGGCGAAAAGCCGTGCCGCTTCGACGAAACCATAGGCCACGGGCGCGGTGAACAAATCGAAGGACAGCTCGCGTACACCCGCCCGGCGCAGCAACCGGCCGGCCTCGTCGGGGTCGTAGTCGTGCTGCGGGAGATCGGCGTAGTACTGATAGCCCTTGCCGAACACGTCATTGGCGATATCGCCCTGCCCTTCGAGGGCGACCTTCAGCAGTTCGGCCCGATCGGCCATCCGCATCACCGCCCGCCGGACATCCGGATTGTCGAACGGCGGGCGGTCGGTTTTCATGGCGAAGAAGTAGATACCGCTGCCGGGCGTGGCGGTCAGCCTGATTCCCGGCCTGCCCCGCAGGGTGCGCGCCGCGGACGGGGTGAGGTTGTCGGCGTAGTCGATCTCCCCGCTCTGGACCGCGTTCACCCGCGCGTCGGCCTCGGCACTGAGTATCCGCAGCTCACCGATGGCAGGAGCGCCGTCCCAGTAGCGTTCGTTGCGGGTGGCGGTGAACTGCCGGCCGGGGGCGAAGGATTCGAAGACGAACGGCCCGGTGCCCACCGGGCGGCCGAAATCGGTGGCACCGTCCTGCACGATCTTGGTGCCGTAGACCGACAGCGCGATCAGGAATTCGAAAGACGGTTCCGTCAAGGCTATTTCGACTGTCCGATCGTCGACCGCCCGGCATCCGGAGAGGTCCACCCGGTCCAGTGACGAGGCCGCGATGAACGGCCGCTGCCGCGCCGGGCCCAGCACTCTGGCCAGGGTGTAGAGCACGTCCCGGCTGGTGAATTTTTTACCGTCGTGCCATACGGCGTCGCGCAGCGCGATCCGCCAGCGGGTGCCGTCGGCGTTCGGTTCGCCGGATTCGGCCAGCCGCGGGATCGGCGCCATCGCCGCATCGACCTCGAACAAACCGTCGTAGATCGCCTTCATCCGGGCCTCGTCGATGAACAGCGTGTTCACCCCCGGGTCGATCCCCTCCCCCGCGCCCGACCCCTGGAAAGCGGCGGTGAAAGTATCCGAACCGGTCGCGGATCCGCCGGTCCCGCAGCCGACGGCCAGCGCACCCGCGGCCACGGCACTGCCGAACAGGAAGGAGCGGCGATTCGACTCCGGTGGTGCACCACGCATATCCGACTCCCGTCGCGTCAGGCCGGTCACGCGACACAGATATGCGAAACCGGCCGCGCGGCGGCGGCTGGTTCGGCGCATCGATCAATACCCACGTGATCATGACCGTTCAGTCCTTCATCCGCAGGTATCTGGCTTCGGCTCGCGAACGAACCTCACAGTTGCGGGACAGCCCCGGACTCACACCGGTCTTCCCTGCGGACCGCGCCGACATTACCGAAGCGACAGCCCCGCAACCACACCGACGCCCGAACGCGCGACCACACTGCCTCCCAGCCACAGCGGCGACGCGGAGCAGCCGGGACACGGCGCCACCGCGCGCGAGCACGTGCGGGTGCCGCCGGGCATGTGATCCAGGACGCGATCGGCCGACGTTTGCCCACCGGTGCCACGGGTAGTCCAGCTAAGGAGTGCTCTCGTCGTGGGCCGGCCCTCGGGGTGGTGCGAGGAGGGGCGGGTGACGGGCAACAGGTGGCTAGGAGAGTCGGGTGTCGGTAGTTCTCGTGCTTCAGGCACGCGGTCTCGGTGAGCTGCTCACCGCTGTTCCGGCGCTGCGTGCCCTGCGACGGGCTCGGCGCAGCGATCATCTCGTCCTCGCCACCCCGCACCGGCTCCGCCCGATCGTCGAGTTGATCGCGTTGGTGGACGAGATGGTGCCGATCGCCGATCCGCAGGGGTTGCGCTGGGACGGTCCGGCACCGAAGCTCGCGATCAATCTGCACGGGGCCGAGGCGACGCCGATCGTGGAGCTCACCAAGACCGGTGCCGAACGGGTCCTCACCTACCGCAATCCGGCGTTCCCCCAGATCCCCGGCCCGGAGTGGCACGAGCAGCGGCATCCGATCGACCGCTGGTGCCATTTGCTGGAATTCGACGGTATCGGCGCCGACCGCCGCAATCTGGGCCTGGTCCCCCCGGTGGCGACCACCAGCCACCGCGATTGCGTGGTCGTGCACGTCGGTGCGGGCGCCGCCGCGCGGCGCTGGCCGGCCGACCGGTTCGCGGCCGTGATCCGGCATCTGCTGGTCCTGGGGCACGAGGTGGTGATCACCGGCGACGAATGCGACCGCGAACGCGCGCACGGCATCGCCGCCCGCGCGGGCCTGTCGGGGCACCGGGTATTGGCCGGGAGCCAGAACCTGATCGAACTGTCCGCGACCGTGGCCGAGGCCTCGGTGGTGTTGTGCGGCGATACCGGGGTCGCCCATCTGGCGACCGCGTTCGGCACCCGCACCGTGCAGCTGTTCGGCCCCACCTCCCCCGCCGAAAGCGGACCTCCCGGCCATCTGCTCGCCCGGCACGAGGTGTTGTGGGCGGGCCGTACAGGCGACCGCGAGGGCTCCTCGCCCGATCCCGGCCTCCTGCAGATCGGCGTCACCGAGGTGATCGCGGCCCTCGACCGGCAGCTCGGGAAGCGGCGCGCCGAGGCCGGCGTCGCCGGTGCCGCGTACCGCCGCGTGGGCTGACGCTGCGAGTCAGACCCGCCCGCGGGCTTCGCTGAGTGCGGCGGCGTAGGCGGCCAGGGCGCTCGGCCAGAACTGCTCCAGGTAGTCGCGGGCATCGCCCAGCCCGCGCGGATCCAGCGAATAGAGCCGGCGGTTGCCGACCGGACGCACCATCACCAGGCGCGCTTCGCGGAGCACGCGCAGATGCTGGGAGACGGCCGAGCTGCTGATCCCCACCTGTTTCGCCAACTCGCCCACCGAGCGCGGCCCCGCGGGCAGGGCTTCGAATATCGCCCGCCGGGTGGGGTCGGCCAGGGCGATCAGCGGCGCAACTCTGTTAGCGACCACTCATAAAGTGTCTCCATTGCGCACACTCGCGGTCAATCACGGCCGAATGTCACATTTGTGCAGCTCGGCGCGGGATATTTCCCCCTCCGTTACCGTTCGGTTATAAGCGACCTGGGCTTATGCCATCGCGTGACGGTTGCCACAAGCTTGCTGACCCGGCATGCAAGTCCCCTAGCTTGTTTGTCATGCCCGTGACCCTTCCGTTACCTCTCCGCAAGCTCACGGTGCCGTCGATCGGCCGTCGTCGCGTAACGACGCAGGTTGTCGCCACCACGACCGCACTCTGCGCCGGTTTCGGCCTCCTCGCCGCCGGAGCGGACTCCGATAACGAAAAGATCAACACAGTGGCCGCCACGGCGGTTGCCCAGGCGCCTGCCGAGCCGGCCGCCGCGCCGGCGCCGGCGCAGGCCGCCGCGCAGCCCGCCTCGTTCCCCTTCCAGATCCCCGGCATCCCGCTGCCACCGCCACCCCGGCCGACCACCGTACGTCCCGTCGACGCCGTCGTGAGTTCCGGTTTCGGCCCGCGCTGGGGTGCCAACCACTGGGGCATCGACTTCGCCGGTAACCAGGGCGTACCGATCAAATCGGTCACCGACGGCACCGTGATCGAGGCGGGTCCCGCCACCGGCTTCGGCCTGTGGGTCCGCGTCCAGCAGGACGACGGCACCATCGGCGTGTACGGCCATATGCAGGACATCCTGGTCCACGTCGGCCAGCCGGTCCGCGCCGGCGATGTGATCGCCACGGTCGGCAGCCGCGGCCAGTCCACCGGACCGCACCTGCACTACGAGGTGCACCAGCCCGGTGTCGGCAAGATCGACCCGCAGCCGTGGTTCGCCGCGCGCGGCATGGACGTCATGAACTTCCCCGGCTGACCGTACCCGGGATCCATACCGGCGGCCGCAACGGTACCGAGGTAGCGGAACCACTGCGTCCCCCAGCGGGACGCCCTGAGTGGGGTTGCGTTCCTACCGTCGGCCCATGTCAGAAATATCGCTTCCCGGCGGGCCGGAATTCTCCGGCCACCCCCCGGCCTCCGGTCCATGTCGGGTGATCGGGCGCCTGCACCGGCCTTTGCTGCTCAGTACCGCAGCAATGGCCGGTCTGGTGTTTTTCGGGCTTGTCGCCATGTTCTTCGACGACCGGCAGATTCTCGGCGAATCGGTCTGGCTGAAACCGGTGAAATTCGGGCTGGCGTTCGTGCTGTATTCGCTCACCTTGGCCTGGTTGCTCTCGCTACCCCATGCGGGGCGGCGTTTCACCTGGTGGCTGGGGGTGGTCTTCGCGATCACCACGGTCGTGGACGTGGGATTCGTGGTGGTCCAGGCGGCTCGCGGCACCTTCAGTCACTTCAATACCGAAACCGATGCGGTGAACGAAATCGGGCAAATGATCTTCGCTTCGGGAGTCCCCGGGCTTTTCGTTGCGAATCTACTGATTGCCGTAATCGTTTCGATACGTCCCGGCGGGGATCGGCCGACCGTCTGGGCAATTCGGGGCGGGCTGGTGATGGCCGTGGTCTCGATGGCGCTCGGCTACCTCATGGGATTCACCGGCACCCAGCTCGCCCGCACCGCCGACGGCCGGCTGGTCGAATTGGCCGCGGGACACACGGTCGTCGACGCGGACACCCGGGCGGCGGTGGGCACGCCGGACGCCGTCGCCGGGATGCCGATCACCCACTGGAGCACCATCGGGGGTGATCTGCGGATTCCGCATTTCGTCGGATTGCACGGAATCCAGGTTCTGCTCGCCGTTGTCGTGCTGCTGGCCTGGTGCGCGCGACGGTACTCGTGGCTGCGCCCGGACCGCACCCGCAGCCGGCTGATCGGGGTGGCGATCCTGGGCGGGGGTGGTCTGCAGGCGATCACCTTCTGGCAGGCGATGCGCGGGCAGTCGCTGATCCATCCGGATTCGGTCACTCTGTCCGCTCTGCTCGGCCTGGGGCTGCTCGTCACGGGGCTCGTCGTGGTGATCGTTATCGGCTCCGCGCCGGTGCTGCCGCCGGGTGACCCGCGCGAACCCCAGCCCCGCCCGGCCCCGGCCCGGCGGAATTCGGGTCAGCGCAACCCGGCCCGGAGAACTCCGGACCGGGTCAGCGCAACCGTTCGGCGTCGCGCGCGAGTTCGACCAGCACCGCACTGAGGCGCGCGAGTTCGGCGGTATCGGCACCTTCGTCGATGGCGGTGGCCACATCCTCGGCGGCGCAGCGGGCTGCGAACCAGCGGTCCGCGAGCGCCGCGGCCTCGGCCGCACTCAGCACCACCGAATCGGCGGGGATACCAGTGGCCTTCACATTGTTGCGATGCTCATAGGCCCGCTGGCGGCAGGACTGCCGGCAGTACCGGCGCCGCCGCCCGGCTTCGGCTTCGACGATCTCCCGACCACACCACGAACAGGACTGCAACCGGCGCGACATGACCCGACACCCTAATGGGCCGCCGCGCAGCGGCACACACCGCACACCGCGCGGCACCGCGCATGCGACGCCGTACAATCAATAGGCTCTCCCGAACTGGGAACGGATCGACCCTCACGAACGTTGACAAGAACAGGGCGCACGGCCGGGACCGGTACGAATCACGGATTCGTGGAGCGGGAACGGCTCGCAGACGTGACCCGAACGGTCGGCGGAAGGCAACGGCCGGCGAAACGCGAGCCCACGAAGCTCGCGTCAGCACAACCATATGGGGTCAACCCACCGGTCCGCCCCGGCTCGGGTTCCGGTGCACCGCAGCGGATACGCCGAGAGGTGTAGCCGATCCGGTGTACCGGGGCCGATGGCCGGGAACCCGTGGACCAGCGCGCGGTAACGCGCCGACAACACAGAGAGGACCTGTACAGATGGCAGATCGCGTACTCCGGGGCAGCCGGCTCGGAGCGGTGAGCTACGAAACCGACCGCGACCATGATCTGGCTCCCCGCCGGATCGCCCGGTACCGGACCGACAATGGTGAAGAATTCGATGTCCCGTTCGCGGACGACGCCGAGATTCCGCCCACCTGGTTGTGCCGCAACGGCCAGGAGGGGGTGCTGCTCGAAGGCAGCACCCAGGAGGCGAAAAAGGTGAAGCCGCCGCGTACGCACTGGGACATGCTGCTGGAGCGGCGCAGCAAGGAAGAGCTCGAGGAGCTGCTCAAGGAGCGGCTGGAACTGCTCAAGACCCGCCGCCGCGGCTGATACACCGCCCGAGGGGCATTGCCCGGACACACCGGGCACCGGCTGACAAAGGCCGTACCCGCCGGATCATCCGGCGGGTACGGCCTTTGTCGTATTCGAGTCAGCGGCTGGCGACCCGGCGGTAGCGCAGCAGCGCCAACGGCATGGCGATGAGCAGGATCACCACCGAACAGATCACGGCATATTCCACGCAGTGCTCGGCGGGCCACCCGGTCGGTGCGGCGAACGACGGCGGTGCGCTGTTGTCGAACAGTTTCCGGCCGGTCGCCGCGACCGCGGTGATCGGGTTCCATTCGGCGATGGTGCGCAGCGGACCGGGCAGGGTCTGCGCGGAGATGAACGCCGAGGAGATGAACGACAGCGGGAACAACCAGATCAGGCCCGCACTCTGGGCGACCTCCACGTTCGGCGCGAGCAAACCGGTGAGTGCGCCCACCCACGACATCGCGAACGCGAACAGCAGGATCACGCCGTAGGCCAGGGCGGCATCGGCCACACTGCCTTCGATACTCCAGCCGACGATATAACCGCAGACGGTCATCACCACCAGGCTCAGCATGCTCACCACCAGGTCGGAGAGCGTGCGGCCCATCAGCACCGCCAGCCGCGACATGGGCAGCGCCCGCATCCGGTCGATGATGCCCTTCTCCAGATCGCCGGCCAGGCCGACGGTGGTGAACGCGGCGCTGAACGCCACGGTCTGCGCCATGATCCCGGCGATCAGGAATTCCCGGTATTCGCCGCCGCCGAGGGAGGCGCCGAAAACGTAGGCGAACAGGAAGACGAACATCAGCGGCTGCACCGTCGCGGTGACCAGCAGCGTGGGCACCCGCATGATGGTGAGCAGGTTGCGGTGCGCGACGATCGCGCTGTCGCGGATGATCCGCAGCCGGGGCTCGGTCGATTTCGGGATCCGGTGCGAGGCGGGAGCGTGGTCGGTATCCGCGGTGTCCTCCTCGGTCCGGCCGGTGGTTTCGGTTTTCTCGACCGCTACTTCTGCGGTGCTCACGACATGATCTCCTCGGGTACATCGCTGGATTCCGGCTCGGTGTCCGGGGTCGCCGGAGTGCCGGTGAGGGACAGGAAAACGTCGTCGAGGCTGGGCCGGTGCACGCGGGCGTCGACGGCCAGCACATCGGCGTCGTCGAGCCGGCGCAGCGCTTCGACCATGGTGCGAGAGCCGTCGGCGACCACCACCGACACCTCGTCCACACTCGCTTCGTGCGCGGGTTCGCCGAGACCGACATCGGCGAGCACCCGCAGCGCGGGCGCAGGGTCCTGGCCGGGGGCCAGGGTGACGGTGAGCCGGTCGCCGCCGATCGAGGATTTGAGTTCGTCCGACGATCCGCGCGCGATGACCCGGCCCTTGTCGATCACCGTGATCTGGTCGGCGAGCCGGTCGGCTTCCTCCAGATACTGGGTGGTCAGCAGGACAGTGGTGCCGTCGCGGACGAGATCACCGATCACCCGCCACATATCGGTGCGGGCCCGCGGATCGAGACCGGTGGTCGGTTCGTCGAGCACCACTACGGGCGGGCGGGCGATCAGCGCACCGGCCAGGTCGAGGCGGCGGGTCATCCCGCCGGAGTAGGTTCCGGCGCGGCGGTCGGCCGCGTCCTCGAGCCCGAACTGGCCCAGCAGTTCCCGGGCGCGATGGGCGGCGCTGTCGCGGCTCATCCCGTAGAGCCGGGCGACCATGCGCAGGTTCTCGTAACCGGTGAGGTTGGCGTCCACCGCCGCGTACTGGCCGGACAGCCCGATCAGACGCCGGGCGGCGGCCGGATCCTGCAGCACATCGACATCGGCGACCCGCACCGTTCCGGCGTTGGGCCGCAACAGCGTGGTCACGATACGGACGGTGGTGGTCTTGCCGGCGCCGTTGGGTCCGAGTAGACCCATCACGGTGCCGGCGGGTATTTCGAGATCGACATCGTCCAAAACGCGGACCCGGCCGTAGTTCTTCACCAGGCCGGTGATCTGCACCGCGGGCTTCACTGAGCGTTCTCCTTCGTTTCGGTACCGGGCTGTGGTCGCGCCGGTCTCACCGGCGCAGGCGGGCGCCGAGGCGCTCGCGCAGTACGGGTCCGATCACCGCCAGGGATTGCGCCGTGGTCATCTCCGCGTGCGTGCACTCCACGTCGTGGGCGAGCACCGTGCCGGTGACGTATTCCTGCCAGGCGGCGGGCCGCCGGTCGGGAGCCGCGCGATTCACCGGATCGGTGGCGGCGGCGAAGAACAGCAGGTCGCCGTCGTAGACCCCGGGCCGGAACCCATTGGCCTGCACAGTGCCCTCGGCATAGCCGGCGTAGAGCCGTTCCAGATGCTCGAGGGTGAGCGCCGCGAACGGCCCCGGGCGCGAGCGCAGGATCTCCGCGGCCTCGGCCAGTGTCGGTTCCGCGCCGTCCACGGTGAGTTCGCCACCGAATTCGCCGAGGATCTCCGCGATCGACGGCATCGCCTGATCGGCCAGATCGTCGGCGAGCCGGTAGCTGTCGAGCATGGTCAGCGAGGCGACCTCCTCCCCCGCCGCCTGCAACCGCACGGCGATCTCGTGCGCGATGAGACCGCCCAGCGACCACCCGAGCAATTGGTAGGGCCCGTGCGGCTGTACCGACCGGATATGGGTCAGATAGTGCTCGGCGACCTCGGCGATCGAGCCGAATCCGGGTTCGCCCGTCGCCTGCGGCGCCTGCAGCCCGTAGACCGGCTGATCGGCGGGAAGTTCGGCGAGCAACCCGGCATAGCACCAGGACAGGCCGATGGCCGGATGCACGCAGAACAGCGGGGCGCGGCCCGAACCCGTATCGGGCCGCAGCGGCAGCACCGGCGCGAGCGCGAGATCCATGGCATCGTTCGCGGTGCCGTCACCGAGCCGGGCGGCGAGGGCGGCCGGGGTCGATTCGCCGAACAGCAATTGCATCGGCAGCTCGAGCCCGGCCTCGCGGGCCTGCGCGACCACCTTCGTGGCCAGGAGGGAATTGCCGCCCAGCTCGAAGAACCCGTCGCCGGCCCCCACCCGTTCGACCCCGAGTACGTCGGCGAAGATGGCGCACAGCGCCGCTTCGACGGGGTTCGCGGGGGCCCGATAGCCTTCGGCCCCGGCGAAAACCGGTTCGGGCAGCGCCGACCGGTCGAGTTTGCCCACCGGGGTCAGCGGCAGCCGGTCGATCAGCATGATCGACTGCGGAACCATGTAATTGGGCACCAGGCCGGACAGGTGCGCGGTCAGTTCGGCCGCGGAGGTTTCCGGTGCTGCCTTCACATACGACACCAGTGCGGTCACCCCGGCCGGTGTGCGATGCCCGGCGGTATGCGAGAACTCGACCGCGGGATGCCGGCTCAGCGCGGCGTCGATCTCACCCAATTCGATCCGGAATCCGCGGATCTTCACCTGGTGGTCGGTACGGCCGACGTACTCGATCTCGCCGGGACCGCCGTCGGGGCCGGTACCGATGCGGACCAGATCGCCGGTGCGGTACATCCGCTCCCCCGGTTTGCCGAACGGATTGGCGACGAACCGCTGCGCGGTGAGCCCGGGGCGATCGTGATAGCCACGGGCCAGGGCGCCCCCGGCGAGATAGAGCTCCCCGGTGACCCCGAGCGGCACCGGGCGCAGCCGGGAGTCGAGTACGGTCGCGGCCACCCCGCGGATCGGTTCCCCGATCGGGATCGGACCGTCGGGCACCAGCGGCGGCGAGACCACCGTGACGATCGTGGTCTCGGTGGGGCCGTAGACATTGTGCAGGTTGCGCCCCGGCGCCCAGCGTGCGACGACCTCGGCCGGCAGCGCTTCACCACCGACGAGAACATGCTGGAAGTCGGTGATCCCCGCCGGATCCACGGTGGCCAGCGCGGCGGTGGTGATGAACGCGTGGGTGATCCGTTCGGCGATCAGCAGCCGGGCCAGTTCGGCCCCGCCCACCACACCGGGCGGGGTCACCACGAGGGTCGCGGCGCCGCCGAGCGCGAACAACAGGTCCAGCATGGCGGCGTCGAAACTCGGCGTCGCGAAATGCAGGATGCGGCTGCCGGGCCCGACCTCGAAACGCTGCGCGGTCTCCGCGGCGAAATTCGACAGCCCGCGATGGGTGACGACCACGCCCTTCGGGGTGCCGGTGGAGCCGGAGGTGTAGATGACGTAGGCGGGATTGTCCATCCGCAGCGGCCCGATGCGGTCCGCGTCGGTGAGCGGTGCGCTCGATGCGTGCAGCACCTCTTCCCGGAAATCGGGATCGTCCAGCGCCAGCCAGCGCACCGAACCGGCCAGCTCCGGCCGGTATTCGGCGAGGGTCAGGCCCAGCGCGGCACCGGAATCGGTGAGCATATGGCTGATCCGGGCGGCCGGATACCCCGGGTCGACCGGGACGAAGGCGGCACCGGTCTTGGTCACCGCCAGCACCGTCGCCACCGATTCCACGGTGCGCGGAATACCAAGTGCCACCAGGGTTTCCGGGCCGACTCCGTAACCGGTGAGGACCCGCGCCAGCCGGTTGCTCCAGCGGTCGAGCGCATCGTAGGTGATCTCCACACCGGCGGCGGCCAGGGCGACCGCCCGCCGGTCCACCGATGCCGCGGCCGCGAAGACCTCGGGCAGGGTGACCGGATGATCCGGGTCGGCGCGGCGCAGCGGGGCCAGCGCCGACCATTCCGCGGGCTCGAGCAGTTCCAGATCACCGATGACCACGGACGGGTCGGCGGCGATCGCGCCGAGCAACCGCACCAGCCGGCGGCCGAGCCGCGCCGCGGTCCGTTCGTCGAACAGATCCGCGCTGTAGTTCACCGCGACGGCGATCCCGTCCGGCGACCGGTCCGCGTCCCGGCATTCGGTGAGCGTGAACTGCAAATCGAATTTCGCGATACCGGCGTCGATATCCATCGCCTCGATACTCAGTCCCGGCAGTTCCAGTGCCCGCACGGGCTCGTCGCGCACCGAGAGCATCACCTGGAACAGCGGGTGATGCGCTTGCGAGCGCACCGGGTTGAGGATTTCGACGAGCCGCTCGAAGGGCAGCTCGGCGTGTGCGAAGGCATCGAGGTCGGTTTCGCGCACGGTGTCGAGCAGGTCGGTGAACTGCTGTCCGGCCTCGACCGGTGTCCGCAGCACCAGGGTGTTGACGAACATCCCGATCATCCGGTCCAGTTCGGGGTGCCCGCGCCCGGCGACCGGCGTTCCGACCGCGATATCGCCGGCTCCGGTGAGCCGGTGCAGCAGCACGGCCAGTGCCGCGTGCAGCACCATGAACACGCTCACGTTGTGGCGTGCCGCCAGCTCCCGCAGGTCCCGGTGAACCCGGGCGTCGAGGTGTTCGGTCACGGTGCCGCCGCGGTAGGACGGCACCGGCGGGCGCGGGCGGTCGGCGGGAACGGACAGCAGTTCGGGCAGGCCGTCGAGAGCGTCCCGCCAGTAGTCGAGCTGGCCGCGGATCAGCGAGCCGGGATCGTCCTCGTCGCCGAGCAGCTCGCGGTGCCACAGGGTGTAGTCGATGTACTGCAGCTCATCGGTCTCGGCCCGCGGATCGGACCCGAGCCGCACCGCCCGGTACGCACCGGCCACATCGGCGGCCAGCGGTTCCAGCGACCATCCGTCCATCGCGATGTGGTGCACCACCAGAACGAGGATGTGCTCATCCGGACCGACCTCGAACAGTGCTGCCCGCAACGGTATTTCGTTCGCCAGATCGAATCCGGGTGCGATGAACCGCGCGATTGCCGCGTACGGATCACCCGGTTCGGCCGCCGGCGTCCGCAGCTCGACCGCGGCCTCGGCGAGCTCGCGTACCACCTGGGTGGGCTCCCCGTCGAGCTCCGGGAACACCGTCCGCAGGGTCTCGTGCCGCTGCTGCACGGTATGCAGCGCGGTGGCCAGGGCCCGCCGGTCCAGCGGGCCGCGCAGCCGCAGCACCACGGGAATGTTGTAGGCGCCCGGCGTCGCGGCCGGATCGGCGCCGCCGAATCGGTTGAGGAACCACAGCCGGTGCTGGGCCGGCGACAACGGAATCCGGTCGGGCCGCTCCCTGCGCACCAGGGCCGGTCCGGTATCGCCGGCCGTTTCCCCGTCGAGGCGGGCCGCCAGTTCGGCGACGGTCGGCGCGGCGAACACCGTCCGCACCGCCAGCCGGACGCCGGTCGCCGCCGCCAACCGGCCCACCAGCTGCGTCGCCAGCAGGGAGTTGCCGCCGATATCGAAGAAACTGTCGCCGGTATCGGTGACCTCGGCGTCCACCAGTTCACCCATGATCGTGGCGACCAGCTGTTCGGCGGCTGTGTGCGGTGCCCGTCCGGCCGGCCCCGCGGCCGGTGCCTGCGGTTCGGGCAGGGCGGCGATATCGAGTTTCCCGACCGGGGTCAACGGAATCTCGTCCAGCAGCGTGAAGGCCGTCGGCACCATATGCCGGGGCAGGCGCTGAGCCAGATGAGCGCGCAACTCCTCGGGTTCGGGACGGTGCGCGGGGTCGGCCGGATGGACGTAGGCGACCAATCGGTCCACGCCGGCGATCCGGCGCACCTCGGTATGCGCGAAATGCACCGCCGGATGGGCGGTCAGCGCGCCGGTGATCTCGCCGAGTTCGATCCGGAAACCGCGCATCTTGACCTGGTTGTCGCTGCGTCCCAGGTAGCGCAGGTCCCCGTCCGGCGTCCAGCGCACGACATCGCCGGTGCGATACATCCGGGAGCCGGCCGGTCCGTAGGGATCGGCGACGAAACGGGTCGCGGTGAGGCCGAATCGTTCGTGATAGCCCCGGGCCAGGCCGGGTCCGCCCAGGTAGAGCTCACCGGGTACACCGGTGGGTACGGGGCGCAGGCGTTCGTCGAGAACGATCGCCCGGACCCCGCGGATCAGCGCGCCCAGACCGGCCGGACGATCGACCGCGACCGGAGTCACCGAGACCACGACGGTGGTTTCGGTGGGGCCGTAGCCGTTGAACATCCGCCGTCCGGGCGCCCAGCGCGCCACCAGTTCCGGGCCGACGTGTTCACCACCGACCATCAGGCCACGCAGCCGCGGCAGCGGCCACCGGGCCGGGTCGATGGTGGCCAGTGCCGCCGGGGTGATGAACGCGTGCGTGACCTCGGCACGGGTCATGAGTTCGGCCAGTTCGTCACCGCCGTACACCTCGGGCGGCACGACCACCATGGCGGCGCCGGCGCCGATGGCCAGCAGCAGGTCCAGCACCGCGGCATCGAAACTCGGTGAGGAGAAGTGCAGTGTCCGGGCGCCGGGGTGCACGGCCAGCCGGTCGCGGAATTCGTCGGCGAGATCGGCGACGGAACCGTGGGTGGCGGTGACGCCCTTGGGTTTACCCGTCGATCCGGAGGTGTAGATCAGGTACGCCGGATCACCGACCCGCACCGGGCGCACCCGGTCGGCATCGGTGACCGGGTCGGCGGAGGTCCCGGTTTCCCGCCGCCCGGCGGGGGTGTCGAGCAGCAGCCAGTCGATATGGCCGCCGCCGGCGGCGCGCAAGGCGTCCGCGTGACCGGTACGGCTGATCCCGACCCGGCAGCCGGAATCGGCGAGCATATGCGCGACCCGTTCGGCGGGGTAGTTCGGATCCACCGGGACGAACGCGGCACCGGATTTGGCGATGGCCAGCATGGCCGTCACCGAATCCGCCGACCGGGTGAGCCCGAGCGCGACCTTGTCTCCCGCGCCCAGCCCGCGCCGGATCAGCGCCCGCGCCAGCCGGTTGGCGCGGCGGTCGAGTTCGGCGTAGGTGAGGACGGTGTCCTCGGTGTAGAGCGCCGGGCGGGCGCCGTGCGACAGCACCGTGGCGGCGAACAACCCGGCAAGGGTGCGCTGTGTCCCGGGTACGGGCCCGCGGGCCGGGCCGAGGCGGGTCCGTTCGTGCTCGGTCCGGGTATCGATATCGCCCACCGGCAGCTCCGGCCGGGCGGCGACGGCGGCCAGCACGCGCAGGAACCGGCCCGCCAGGGTCTGGACCGTCACATCGTCGAACAGCTCGTCGGCGTAGACGAATTCGAGCTCGCCCGTGTGCAGGTCCCCCGCCCGCAGTTCGAGATCGAACTTGGCGCGGGCGATATCGAGCGCGGCCGCCGACACCGACAGTCCGGGCAGTTCCAGCGGCGGGACAGGGGTGTCCTGCACCGTGAGCGCGACCTGGAACAGCGGATGACGGCCGGTCGCGCGGGGATCGCTGCCCAGCGCCGAGACGACCTGCTCGAAGGGGATATCGGCATGGGCGAGGGCGGCGAGTTCGGTATCGCGGTCGGCGCGTAGCAATTCGGTGAACGCGCGGGCCGGGTCCACCTCCGAACGCAGCACCAGGGTGTTGACGAACATGCCGACCAGCTCGTCGAGCCGCCGGTCGGCGCGCCCGGCGACCGGGGTGCCGATCGCGATATCGCGGCCGCCGGTCACCGCCCGCAGCAGCACGGCAAGCGCCGAGCGCAGCAGCATGAACGGGCTCACACCTTGTGCGCGGGCCAGTTCGGCGAGCGCCTGCCGCGTCGGGGCCGGGATCGTGCAGCGTACGGTGCCCGCGGTCTGCCGCGGGTCGGCCGGGCGTGGCCGGTCGTAGGGCAGCGGCAGTTCGTCGGGGAGACCGGCGAGCCGGTCACGCCAGTAGCCGAGTTGCCGGGCGGCGAGGCTGTCCGGGTCGGTGCCCGCACCGAGGTGCTCGCGCTGCCACAGCCCGAAATCGGCGTACTGCACGTCGAGCGGCTGCCACTGTGGCGCTTCGCCGGCGCTGCGGGCCCGGTAGGCGACGGCCAGATCACGGGTCAGCGGGGCCAGCGACCAGCCGTCCGCGGCGATATGGTGCACCACCACCCCGAGCCGGTACCGGCCGAGACCGATCCGCAGCAGGACCGCGCGCAGCGGGGCCCCGGTGGTGAGATCGAACCCGGTGGTGGCCGCCTTCTGCAGGGCCGCCGTGGCACCCGCCGGGTCGGTCTCCTGCAGGTCCAGGGGAGGCAGCGCCCAGGCAACGGGCAGGATTCGCTGCTGGGCACCGTCCCCGTCGTCGGGATAGACGGTCCGCAGCACCTCGTGCCGTTCGACGATATCGCCCAGCGCCGCGCGCAACGCCGGTACGTCCAGGGCACCCTCGATATCGAGTACGAAGGCGATGTTGTAGGCGCTGGATTCGGGGGCGAAGCGGTTGAGGAACCACAGCCGCTGCTGGGGCAGCGACAGCGGAATCCGCTCGGGCCGCGGATCATAGGCGGCGAGCGGCACCCGGACCGTCACCGGAGTCCGGGTGACCTGCTCGGCCAGATCGGCCACCGTCGGCGCCTCGAACACGGTCCGGACGGGCAGATCCACTCCGAAACGGTCGTACAGGCCGGCCACCAGCCGGGTGGCCAGCAGCGAATTACCGCCCAGATCGAAGAAGCCGTCCTCGGCACCGGTCACCGGGCGACCCAGCACCTCGGCGAACACCTCCGCCACCCGCCGTTCGGTATCGGTGGCCGGTGGCCGCGAGGTGGCGTCGGGGCCGCGGAACACCGGTTCGGGCAAGGCCTTCCGGTCGAGCTTGCCGGAGGGGGCGGTCGGGAATTCCGGCAGCACGGTCACCGCGTCGGGGACCATATAGCCGGGCAGCCGGCCACGCACCGTGGCGCGGACCGCCGCGGGATCGACGGCGGCCTCGGCGACGATATAGGCCGCCAGGCGCTGCCGGCCCTGTGCATCGGTGTGCACCACCGTGAGGGCCCGGCGCACTCCGGGGTGAGTGCGCAGGACATGGTCGATCTCGGACAGTTCGATCCGGAAGCCGCGCAGTTTCACCTGATCGTCGGCGCGACCCAGGAAACGCAGCCGGCCGGACCGGTCGGCCACCACCAGATCGCCGGTGCGGTACATCCGTTCGCCGCGGCGGCCGTACGGGTTGGCCGGGAACCGGGTGGCGGTCAGCGCGCAGCGGCCGTGATAGCCCCGGGCCACACCGGGTCCCGAGAGGTACAGCTCACCGGGGGTGCCGGGCGGTACCGGGCGCAGCCGGGAGTCCAGGATGAACAGGCGCATACCGCGTACCGGATGTCCCAGCGGCACCGGACGGCCGGTACGCATGGGCGCCGACATCGTCGCCGCGACGGTGGCCTCGGACGGGCCGTACATATTGTGCATGCGGTAGCGGTCCGCCCAGGTGGCCACCAGTTCGGGTCCGCAGGCCTCGCCGCCCACCAGAACCGTCTGCAGCCGGTCCAGCCCGGCCGGGTCGACGGTGGCCAGCGCGGCCGGGGTGACGAAGGCGTGGGTGATGCGTTCGACGCGCAGGAAGGTCGCGAGTTCGCTGCCGCCGTAGATCTCCGGCGGCGCGATGACGACCGTTGCGCCGCAGGCGAATCCGAGCAGCAACTCCAGCACCGACGCATCGAAACTCGGCGACGAGAAATGCAGCGTGCGCGCGGCGGGTGTGACCCCGAACAGGTAGCACTGTTCGGCGGCGAACGAGGCCAGCCCGGCATGGGTGACGACCACGGCCTTGGGGGTACCGGTGGATCCGGAGGTGTAGATCAGATACGCCGGGTGGATGGTGCGCAGCGGCCGGATCCGGTCCGCGTCGGTGACCGGCGCCGGCGAAACCGTCGCACATGTTTTCTCGAAGACGGGGTCACCCAGCACCAGCCACTGCCGGACCGCGCCGGGACGTTCCGACACCACCGCCAGCTGATCCGGGCCGGTGATGCCCAGCCGCGCACCGGAATCGCTGAGCATATGTGCGATCCGGTCGCGCGGATACCCGGGATCGACCGGCACATAGGCGGCGCCGGTTTTGGCGACCGCCCAGATGGCGGTGATCGCGTCCAGTCCGCGCGGCAGCGCCAGGGCGACCACGGTTTCCGGCCCGGCACCCCGCGCGATCAGCAACCGGGCCACCCGGTTGGCCCGTTCGTCCAGTTCCCGGTAGGTGGTGTCACGCCCGCGGAAACGCACCGCGATACCGTCCGGATCGCGGACCGCGGACCGGCCCAGGAGTTCGGCCAGCGACACCGGCGGTTCCGCCGGGCCACCGGCCAGCGGCACCAGATTGCCGTACTCCCGCCGGTCCAGGACATCGATATCACCGACCGGCCGCTGCGGCGCGGCCACCGCGGCCTCCAGGACGGTGACGAACCGCCGCGCGATCGCCGCGACCGTCCGCTCGTCGAAAACATCTGTCGCGTAGCCGATTTCGGCGTGGAGTTCGCCGCCGGCGTTATCGTCGTGGATTTCGAGCTGGAGATCGAATTTCGCGATATCGGTATCCAGGGCCAGGATCTCGGTGCGCAGCCCGGGCAGGGCCAGATCGAGTTCGCCGGCGTTGTCGTAGGACAGCATCACCTGGAACAGCGGGTGGCGGGCACCGGAACGATCCGGATTCACCACCTCCACCAGCCGCTCGAACGGCACATCGGCATTGGCGAAAGCATTGAGATCGGTTTCCCGCACGATATCGAGCATCCGGTCGAAATCGGCGGCCGGATCGACCTCGGTGCGCAGCACCAAGGTATTGACGAACATCCCCACCAGCTCGTCCAGCGCGGGATCGGTACGGCCCGCGATGGGGGTGCCGATCACGATATCGGTGCTACCGCAGATCCGGGACAGCAAGGTCGCCAGGGCGGCATGCACCACCATGAACATGCTCGCACCGCGCGCCGCGGCCAGTTCCGCGGCAGCGGCGCGGGTACCGGCCGGGATGGTGAACGCGACCTTTCCGCCCTCGGTCGAGCGCTGCGCCGGACGCGGCCGGTCGAGCGGGAGGTCGAGCTGATCGGGCAGGCCGGCGAGCTCGGCCCGCCAGTGCGTGATCTGGCGGCTCAGCGCACTCGCCGGATCGGATTCCTCGCCGAGCAGTTCACGCTGCCACAGGGCGAAATCGGCGTACTGCACCGGCAGCGGGGTCCAGCCGGGGGCATGACCCGCGGCGCGGGCAGTGACCGCGACGGTGAGGTCGCGGACCAGGGGCGCCACCGACCAGCCGTCACCGCAGATATGGTGCAGCACCAGGACGAGGACGTGGCAATCGGTGTCGACGGCGTACAGCGCGACCCGGAACGGGAATTCGGAGCGCAGATCGAACGGCCGGGAGACGAACTCCGCGGCCAGCCCGGCCACCCGGTCGCCGGGCACGTCGACCGGGTCGATCGTCACCGGCACCTCGGCCAGCGGATGCACCCGCTGCTGCGGTCCGGCCCCGAGATCCGGAAAAGTGGTGCGCAGGCTTTCGTGCCGCTGCAGCACATCGCACAGCCCGGCACGCAGCACCTCGAGATCGAGATTGCCGTCGAGTTGTACGGCGAGCGGCATGTTGTAGGCGGCGGCGTGCTCGGCGAACCGGTTGAGGATCCACAGCCGCTGCTGGGCCGGGGAGAGCGGGATCCGGTCGGGGCGCGGCACCGGAACCAGCTGTGGGGAAGTCAGGTCCGGTTCGTGCACGGTGAACCGTTCGGTGAGCGCGGCGATACTACCGGCCTCGAACAGATCCCGGATGGTCAGCGCGGTGCCGAGCGCGGTGTTGATCCGGGCCACCGCGCGGGCGGCCACCAGGGAATTACCGCCTAGTTCGAAGAAACCGTCGTCGATCCCGACCTCGGGTACGCCGAGCAGTTCCGCGAAGATCGCGGCCAGCACCTCTTCGACCTCGGTGCGCGGTGCGGTCCGCGTACGCTCGCCGGCAGGCCCGGGCGCGGGCAGCGCGGCCCGGTCGATCTTGCCGTTGCTGTTGAGCGGGAGTTCGGGCAGCGCGGTCACCGTCGCGGGCACCATATAGCCGGGCAGGGTGCGGGCCAGCCGGGCACGCAGCGCCGCGGTATCGAGCTGAGCGTCACCACGTACCACCACATAGGCGGCGAGCTGATCGCCCGCGGGGGTGGCGCGGGCGATGCACACCGCGCGGGCGATCCGCTCGTCGTCCAGCAGCGCCGCCTCGATTTCGCCGAGCTCGATGCGCAGACCGCGGATCTTCACCTGGAAATCGGTGCGCCCCAGGTATTCCAGGACGCCCTGGCGGGCCTTCGCCCCGCCGAGCTGCCAGCGCGCGAGATCACCCGTGCGGTACATCCGCTCCCCCGGATGGAACGGATCGGCGACGAAACGTTCGGCGGTGAGCGGTGCCTGCCCGAGATAACCGCGGGCCAGCTGCACCCCGGACAGATACAGTTCGCCCACCGCGCCGGGCGGGACCGGGCGCAGCGCGCTGTCCAGCACATAGGTCCGGGTGTTCCACACCGGCGCCCCGATCGGCACGGTGACCGGATCCGGCGGGCATTCCCAATAGGTCACATCGACCGCGGCCTCGGTGGGTCCGTACAGATTGTGCAGTTCCGGACCGGGCAGCGCGGCCCGGAAGTCCCGGACCGTCGCCGGCGGCAAGGCCTCCCCACTGCAGAAGACCCGCCGCAGCGTGACACACTCGCTCACCTCGGCATCGGTGACGAACACCGACAGCATGGACGGCACGAAATGCGCTGTGGTGACCTGCTCTTCGCGGATCAGCCGCGCCAGATAGGCCGGATCGCGGTGGCCGTCGGGGCGCGCCACCACCACCCCCGCCCCCCTCTGCAACGGCCAGAAGAACTCCCAGACCGAGACGTCGAAGGTCGGGGGGGTCTTCTGCAGCACCGTGTCGGTGGAATCGAGCCGGTATTCGCCCTGCATCCAGCGCAACCGGTTCACGATCGCGCGGTGGGTGATCCCGACGCCCTTCGGGGTGCCCGTCGAGCCGGAGGTGAACAGCAGGTACGCGAGATGGTCGGCGCGCAGCGGGGCGATCCGATCGGCATCGGTGACCGGCGCCGGATCCAGTGCGGACAGCTCCACGGTGTCGACGGCGACCGCCGCGACGTTGCCCGGGAGCTCCAGGCCGTCCCGCGCGGTGGCCAGCAGCGCGACCGGGCTTGCCCGCTGCACGATCTTCGCCAGCCGCTCGACCGGATGTTCCGGATCCAGCGGCAGGTACGCGGCTCCGGTTTTGACCACCGCGTACATGGCGACCACGAGGTCGAGGCTGCGGCGCAGGCACAGCGCGACCACCCGCTCCGGCCCCGCGCCCTCGGCGATCAGCAGCCGCGCCAGCCGGTTGGCGCGGGCATCGAGTTCGGCGTAGGTGAGTGCCTCGCCCTCGAACCGCACCGCCTCCGTGTCCGGGCAGCGCGCCACCCGGTCGGCGAAAATACTTGCCAGCGTGCCCGGTTCGACCGCGGCCACGGTGTCGTTCCAGGTGTAGAGGACCTGCCGGGTTTCGTCGGGTGTGAGCGCCGTGAGCTCGCGTACCGGAGCACCGAGATCGGAGGTGAGGAAACGGTCCAGGAAATCCAGGAAACGCCGGTGATGCGCCGCGACCTCGGCCTCGCTGTAGAGCTGCGGATTGGCCTCGAAATCGAGATGGACGCGGCCGCCGTCGGCGTTGTAGAGATTGACCGAAAGATCCTCGACCGGGCCGGTGGCCAGGACGTGCACGGAGACGTCGAGATCGGCGAAGCGCAGCGGCCGGGCGAAGAGCATGATGTTGATCATCGGGCCGAAGAACCCGCGGGTATCGCGGTCGTAGCCGCAGTCGCGGCGGATATCGTCGTGGCGGTAACGCTGATGCCGCAGGGCCCCGGTGATCTGGTTGCTCACCACACGCACCACGTCCTCGAGGGTGGTGCCGGATTCGAACCGGATCCGCAGCGGCACCACATTCGACACCACCCCGGCCGAGCGGCGCAGCGACACCGTCGTGCGCGCCGAGACCGGCAGGCTCAGCACCACATCGCTTTCCCCGGTGATCGCCCGCACGTAGCAGGCCATGGCCGCGGCGAACAGCACCGGATTCGAGGTATCGCCCCGCCCGGCCGCCGCGGCGACCGCCGCCTCGGTGGTCTCACTCAGCACGGCGGTGGCCAGCCGGCGTCCCGCGACCGCCGTGGCCGGTGCGCCCGCGGCAGTGGACAGGGTCACCACTTCTCCGGCCCCGTCGAGTATTTCGCGCCAGTAGCCGGCGTCGTCCGCGCAGCGTTTCGAATTGCGGTAGTCGTTCTCACCGGCGTAGAGGTCGGCCAGCGGCGTTGCCCGCGATACCGCGGGTTCACGGCCCTCGGCGTAGGCGGTGTAGATCTCGGCGGTACGGACCAGCGCGTTCATCGCCGCATATCCGTCGATGACGATGTGGTGGGCACGCGAGTACCAGATGTAATCGCGTTCGCCTGTGCGCAGCACGGCATTGAAGACCAGCGGGTCGTGGTCGATATCGATCGGTGTGCGGGCATCATCGTGCATCCAGCGCAGAGCCGCCGCGTGCGGATCGGGTTCGTCGCGCAGATCCAGGCGCGCCCAGCCGGGCCGCAGGCTCGGATCCACCACCTGATGCGGTACACCGTCGACCTGGACGATCCGCTGCAGCCCCACCTCGGTTTCCACACCGAACCGCTCGATCGCGTACAGCAGCAGGCCCGGGTCGAGATCACCGTGGAACACCACGTACTCGGCGATGATGAGAGGGATCTCCGGCTGAATTCGCTGGGCGTACCACATCGCGGTCTGCGCCGGTGTGAGCGGAAAGGGCTCGGCCGAAAGTTCTGCCGACGAACCGTTATCGACCCCGGTGGCCGACGATCTCATCAATCACTCCGTTCTACAGCTCGACACTCCCCGAACAGCCCACGGCCGATCGATACCGGTCGTGGGTGTGATTCACGACTGGTTATTCGGAGCGTCACCTTGAATGGATTGGCAGTCGAAACCGAATGGTTACCTGGAGCCGGAGCAGCTTTCGGACCACGGTGTCCGAATTCCGGCGCAGTCATACGCTTCGAGGCGGAATCTCGCCTCACTTCTTACCCGGCGGCCCGGGCGTTGCCTAGATACTACGCATCAAGAGCAAGTCTGTTTACCCTCCTCGGGCAAAAAATAAACCGGTCACTTACGGTTACTGCATCGATGGCCGGCGAAGTATCGGCAAACCCGCTGCCGACGGCGGTGAACCCGCTGCACGGTCAGCCGAGCGAAGCCGATCCGACGCTGTCGGGCAACCGCCGATCCGCCCGCCGGCGGACCACCGCGACGATCACCCCCACCGCCGTCACGAGCACGGCGGCGAGTTCCGGCCACGGGCCGAGAGCCGTCGCCGGGGTGGTCGCCGACCGCAGCGGCACCTCCGCGACCAGGGCTTCCGGCCGGAACAGCGCGCTTTCCTGCCGGACGCCGCCGTCGGCGGCGATGATCGCGCTGACGCCCGAGGTCGCGGCGACGATCAGCGACCGGCCGTGTTCGACCGCCCGCACCCTGGACATCGCCAGCTGCTGGTAAGTCATTTCACTGTCACCGAAAGTCGCGTTATTCGTCGGCACCGCCAGCAATTGCGCACCGGACCGTAGCGAATCACGGAAAGCCCGGTCGAAAGCGACCTCATAACAGGTTGCTATCCCTATTTCCGTACCTGAAGCCCGAATTGTTCCGTCACCGTGACCCGGCACGAAGTAACCGGCCCGGTCGGCATAGTCGGAAAAGAGCCGGAAGAATCCGCGCATGGGAAGGTATTCGCCGAAGGGTTGTACTATTTTTTTGTCGTGGCGCTCCCCCGTAGCACCTTCTGCGGTCCAGACCATGACCGAATTCGTCGTGGTGCGGTCGCCGTTCACCAGCACCGCTCCCACCAGAATCGGCGCCGAGATCCGGCGGGCCGCCTCGGAAATGAGCGCAGCGGCGTCCGGATTGCGCAACGGGTCGATATCAGAGGAGTTTTCCGGCCAGACGACCACATCCGGGGCCGGAAACCGACCGGCAGCCACCTCATCGGCCAGTTGTCCGGTCCGGCGGACATGATTGTCGAGCACGGCCCGGCGCTGAGCATTGAAATCCAGGCCCAGGCGGGGCACGCTGCCCTGGATCGCCGCGACGGTGATCGTGCTGTCGCCCGCCCCGGGGTCGGGCAGCGCCGCCCGCAGGCCCAGCCCGGCCAACGGCAGCAGCAGACAGGTCAGCGCGGGGGGGCGCGCCGGGGGGCCCCCCCCCCCCGCCCCCCCCCCGCCGCGGGAGTTCTCTCCGGCCCATGGTCACCGAGGAGTTCGCGACGGACCGCCAGGAGGACTGCCGCGGCGCAGGAACCGGTGAGCGCGACGGCGAAACTCACCAGCGGCGCCCCGCCCAGCATCGCCACCGGCAGGAACCATCCGTCCGCCTGACCGAACGCCAGCCGCCCCCACGGAAATCCACCGAACGGGAAACCGGACCTACCCCATTCCGCCGCGGTCCAGGCCAGCGCGAACCACACGGGCCAGCCCGGGAGCCGGCCGAGGAGCCGCGCCAGTACCCCGAACAGGCCCACGTACACCGAGCACGCCGTGGACAGCGCGATCCACGGCACGGGCCCCACATAGATCCCGGTCCACGGCAGCAGCGGCAGGAAGAACGCGAGCCCGGCGAGGAAGCCGTAACCGAATCCGGACCGCAGGCCGGTCCCACTGCGCAGTACCAGGGTCAGCAGTGCGATACCCAGGGGCGCGAGGAACCACCACGGCCGCGGCGGGAAGCTGCCGAACAGCAGCAGCCCCGAGACGACCGCACCGAGCGATCGCACCGCCGCGGGATACCGGCCCAACTGCTCGGCCCACCGGTTCACCGTCCTGTCACCCTGTTCCACACCTACATCCTGTCGTTCCCGCGGTCCGCCGTCGTTCCCGCCCCGTCGCAGGCCGGATACGGCCGGCCCCGGACCGGTGACCCGGCGTCCCGGTCCCCACTCCCCGTCAGCCGGATCCTGTCCGATTCGCTCCCCGTGGCACTATCCGCAAAGGTGAGCGACCGTCCAGGGGCGGCATCCGCGCACTACAACCGGGCCCGCACCGACCCCGGCGCCCGGCCGGTCGATGTCATCGCATCCTCATCCGGAAATCATCGCGGCGTTCCGAACGGGACGGTCCGGTCCGTCGACGCGCCGGCGCCTCGTCCACCTGGACCTGCACAGACCACGCCGCGGCTTCGTTCGGCACCGCGGGTACCGGGCCGCGTACGCGCGCTCGTCACCCGGTGTAGATCGTCGTCCCCCGGTGCACGGTCCGCAGGCAGCGCGGGAGTTCGGCATCGGGGGTAAGCGGTGGCAGGCCCGGCACCCGCGAGCGCGGATCGGTGGACCAGCGCTGCACCGAATCCGTGGGTGCGGTCACTACGAGGTCCTCGGCTTCCCATACCGCGTACGAGGCGGGCGCACCGGGTACCAGCGTGCCCGCCACACCGTCACGGACGCCGCCGGCCCGCCACGCACCCCGGGTTGCCGCGGCGAAGGCTGCGCGCGGCGAGAGGCCGTGCCCGGGCGTGCGGTGGTGCACTGCGGCCCGGACCGCCGCCCACGGGTCGAGCGAGGTGACCGGGGCGTCCGAACCGATGGCCAGCGAAACCCCGGCCGCGGCCATGGCGGCCCACGGGTTCAGGGCGGCGGCCCGGGATGCGCCGAGACGTTCGGCATACATACCGTCGGACCCGCCCCATTCGCGATCGAACGCGGGCTGCACGCTGGCGATGATCCCCCAGCGGCCGAGCGCATCGATATGGGAACTGTCCAGCAGTTCGGCGTGTTCTACGCGATGCCCGCAGGCCGCGACGGCGGGGCCGCCGAGTTCGTCGACGACCTGCCCGATCCCGGCGACGACCGCGTCCATGGCGGCATCGCCGATGGCGTGGAACCCGGCCTGGACACCCGCCCGGGTGCAGGCGCGCACATGGTCCGCGATCTGCGCGGCCTCCAGATAGGCGACACCGGTTCCGGCATCGTCCGCGTAGGAGTCGCGCAGCCAGGCAGTATGCGATCCGAGCGACCCGTCGACGAAAAGATCGCCCGCCAGACCGTGGGCGCCGAGATCGTGCAGCAGCTCGCGCGCCTCGTCGGCGGTCCGCACGGCCTGCCCCCAGTAGGCCCGCACCTGCACGCCGTGATCGAAGGCGAGCAGTTCCCGCAGATCGGCCTCTCCTTCTATATCGGGGCCGGCGCATTCGTGTACCGCGACCACCCCGCGCGCGGCCGCGAGATCCAGCGCCGTCCGCCGCGCCGCATCCCGCTGCTCCCGGGTGAGCAGCGCGCGCGCCGCCGATCGCACCAGGTGGTGGGCGTCCGCGCGGACCGGTTCACCGGCTCGGTACCCCGCCGTGTTCGCCAACCCCGCGACGGTGTCGAGCAGCGCGGAGGACGTCACCGCCGAATGACTGTCGACCCGCGCCAGATACACCGGCCGGCCCCGCGGCACGGCCGCATCGATCTCCGCGACCGTGGGTGGCCGGCCTTCCGGCCAGCGCGTTTCGTCCCAGCCGTCGGCGAGGATCACCCCGTCGGTCCGGTCCGCGGCGAAGTTCGCCACCAGTTCCAGGCAGTGCGCGAGAGACTTCGCCGCCGACAGGTCCAGGCCCGACCGCTGCAGTCCGTACGCCGTGGTGTGCAGGTGCGGTTCTACGAAAGCCGGTGTCACGAGCGCACCGTCGAGGTCGATCACCTCGGCGCCGGGATGCAGTGCGCGCCCCACATGGTCGGCGCCGAGCCACACCACCACCCCGTCGGTGACCGCGAGCGCCGTGGCATCGGGTGCGCTCGCACTGTAGATCCGACCTCCGACCAGCAGCTGCGTACTCACGGTGGACCAGTGTGCCGCACCGGTCCGCGCCCCGTGCGACCGGTCGCACCCGTGCTCACGCCGCCCGCGACCGGATACCGAATTACGCTGCGTACATGACCAACACGCTCGGTGCGGTCGGCACCGCCGACTATGTCCTGCTCACCACGTTCCGCAAGGACGGCACCCCCGTACCGACCCCGCTGTGGGCGGTCGCCGAAGAAGGCAAGCTGTACGTCTGGACCGTCACCGACTCCTGGAAGGTCAAACGCCTGCGCCGCAACCCCGAGGTCACGCTGCAGCCCTGCGATTACAAGGGCAATCCGCGCGGTGAGGTCGTGCACGGCACCGGCCGCGTCCTCGACGAGCACGGCAGCGATCACGTGCGCAAACTGATCCGGCGCAAGTACAAGCTCTCGGGTCCGCTGGTCGTTTTCGGCAGTATCCTGCGCCGCGGGAAGAAGGGCACCGTCGGCATCGAGCTCACCTTGCGGACAGAACCCGCCGCCGGGTAACCCGAGACCGAGCGCACCGCGGCAACTCCATGGAAAGCCGGCGCCGCAGCCGCTCCTTCGAAGATCCGCAGACCGGCTTCGCAGCAGGCCGATACCGAACTCTACAGCGATCCGCGAGTTCGACGGCTTCGGCCGATTCCGTTGCGCGGCCCGCCGGGGCATGTGCCTCGCGAAATCGGCCGGAGCTGAGTCGCGCCGGATGCTGCGGTGACGAAGCGGAGGCCGGGCACCGCCGCTGGTGCGCGAGAAGGTGCCGCGACCGGAGATCCCGGGAGTCAGCGCTTGCGCACCTGCTCGTGTCCGGCGCAGGCCCCTGACGAGTTGCACGACCGCTTGGGCGCAGTGGAGATGACGGACCGTGGTCAGCTCCGGCCTGGTTCCAGCCAGGCAGCGAGGTCGTCGGCGGCAGCGAATTCGGTGGCGAGTTCGGCCCGCTCCGGTTCCGTCAGTGCCAGTCCGGCCAGATCGGCCCGTCGCTCCTCGGCCTTGGCCGGATTCTCCAGCGCTACCGCGATTTCCGCGAGGGCGGCGTACGCCCGGGCCAGATCGACCCGGCTCGCCTCGGCCCCGTGCCGCCGCAGACCGGCCTCGATCGCCCGTTCCGCGGCCTTGTCGTCGACCTTGAAGTCCCGCAGGATGCGGGCATTGTCGAGCACCTTGGCCAATCCGGACAGTTCGGCCGCGCCGCCGTACTCGGCGGCATCCTCCGGCTCATCCACCTGGATATAGGTTATCCAGTTGCCGTCCGGGTCGACGGCGCTGAACCGTGTCTGTCCCGGCCGGAAGCGGGTGATCCGCGCGGATCCCTTCGCCGGCATCTTGCCGTACCGATCCCGCAGCGCCGCGGTGAATTCGCGGTGCCGGCCCGCCACATCGTCGACCATGATCAGGCATCCGGCCGTTTCCTGCGCCTTCCGTTCGTTCTCGCCGGCCGACGCCCCGTAGTAGTGGATCTCGCAGTCGTGCGCGCGCAACGACCCGTAGACGTAGGGCTTGTGCTGTTCGTGTGTGACCGTGTACCCGAGCGTGCGCCAGAACTCCAGCGTGCGGGCCAGATCGCAGGTGGACAGTACGGGAACCGCGGTATCACCCATGTGGAAGCCTCCAATAATCAACCTTGACTACCGAACCTAACCACGGCCCGCCCAGTCGTCAAATTTGATTACCGTACTGTTCCGATGACGGAAGGAGCGCGATGTCCGCGGTACGGCTACTGGTTCTGGGGGTGACGCGTCGGCACCAGCCGACCCACGGCTACGCGGTGCGTCGGGAACTCCTGTCCTGGCGCGCCGACACCTGGACCAACGTGCAGCCGGGCTCCATCTATCACGCCATCAAGCAGCTCACCCAGGAAGGCAAACTCCATACCCTCGGCACCGAAGGCGGCAACCGCGGCCCCGGCCGCACCCTCTTCGAACTCACCCCCGCGGGCGAAACCGAATTCTTCGAACGCCTCGACACCGCCCTCACCAGCCCGGACATGGAAGAACTAGGCGCCGGCATCGCCTTCATGGACACCCTCCCCCGCGCCGAGGTCATCGCGAAACTCCGAGAACAACGCGCCCGCAGCGCCGCCATCCGCACCGATCTGCTCGCCATGACCGCCGACTTCCCCGGCCGCCACGAACCCCCGCACTTCCCCGACCTGCTCGAATTGTGGAGCGGGGTCTTCGACAACCTCACCGGCTGGACGTCCGGCGTTATCGACAGACTCGAACGCGGCGAGTACCGCCTGGCCGACGACCGCTGAGGCGCCACGGGTCGATCAGGGCACCGAGACCGGTCGCCTCTGTCAGTCGGCGAAGACCTCGTCGATGTCCGCCGCTGTGATGGCCCGGTCGAACCAGCGGTCGAGAACCTCGAGGTCCACGCATCCCTGGATATGTTCCGGTCGGCGTCGGACACCGGCGGGATCGGTGACGATCGGGACGTTGTGCGGGCCGAGGACGCGCTGAGGAACCGGAGCGGCGGATCAGCGGAACCCGGGATCTGCGCCTTCGGCGGACACCGGGCGCTTCTCGAGCGCGACCGCGGGACGCCGGGGCTCGTCGGTGTACCACTCGTCTACGACGACGCCGTCGACGATATCGGCGTCCACCACCGTCACCTGCTGCCGCGGCATGGTCGCGGCGATTTTGGCGACCCGGCGGGCCGCGACCCCTGCCAGGACTGGGCGGAACAGCGCGCGGGTCGGCGGAAGCAACATGAGCAGGCCCACCACGGAAGTAACCAGTCCGGGAACGAACATCAGCACACTGCCCAGAACCACCAGCGCGCCGTCGGCCACCGCCGTACCGGGGGTGATCTCGGCGCGGGCGGCGCGACGGAACTGTTCACCCACCCGGCGCCACTGGGAGCCGAGCAGCAGCATGCCGGCGGCGGAGCTGGCGATGAGCAGCAGGATCGCGGGTACCGCACCGAGCCAGGCGACGGCGGCGGCGAAGGTGGCGATCTCGATGACCAGGTAGACGATGAAACCGAGGACGGGCATGGGCGAACCTTTCGGTCGGACTACCCGTACAACGCGCGGGATGTCCGTTTTGCTCCCGGCCTCGCGGCCACCCCGCCCGATCGGTCCCGAACCCGGGCTGCGCGGCTCGGTTCCTGTCAGCCGCCGGGCCGCACCAGCCCGGTCTCGTAGGCGAGCACCACCGCCTGTACCCGGTCACGGAGTTCCAGTTTGGTCAGCACCCGGCCGACGTGGGTTTTGACCGTCGCTTCGGAGAGGTAGAGGCGACCGGCGATCTCCGCGTTCGACCGGCCCGCCGCGATCTCCTCCAGCACTTCCCGCTCGCGGGCGGTGAGAACCTCCAGGACCGCGGGGTCGCGGGAGGGGGCGGGCTGTTCGGCGATCAGGCGGTCGAGCAGCCGTTTGGTGACCTTCGGCGACACCACGGCATCCCCCGCCGCGACGCTACGGATGGCGGAGATCAAATCCTCCGGCGGGGTGTCCTTGAGCAGGAAGCCGCTCGCGCCGGCGCGCAGCGCCCCCAGTGCGTGTTCGTCGAGGTCGAAGGTGGTCATCACCAGCACCCGCGTGCCCTGCCCGGCCTCGAGGATACGGCCGGTGGCGGTGACACCGTCGACCACCGGCATCCGCACGTCCATGAGCACGACGTCCGGTTTCAGCTCCGCGGCCTTGCTGATCGCGGCAGCGCCGTTCTCGGCCTCCCCGACCACCTCGAGATCGGCGTGCGCGCCGAGCACCATTTTCAGGCCTACACGCATCAGTTCCTGGTCGTCGACAACGAGCACGGTGATCGGCACGGCCTCCAATGTAGTGGCGGGGCCGCGTTATTCCGCATCCGGTGACGTCAGCGGGATCCGGGCATGCACCCGCCAGGCGCCGTCCTGGGTGCGGCCCGCCTCCAGGCTTCCCCCGAGTACCGCCACCCGTTCGCGCATACCGGCCAGCCCCAGC
>NZ_JARWPM010000273.1 GCF_029869215.1 Nocardia carnea | reverse complement strand
ACTCGACCCCGGTCGCCTGCCAATACGTGATCGACACCGCGGCCTCGGTCGGACCATACAAATTGTGCACCGCCGCATCGCTGATCGCATGCATCGCGGTCACCGTCTCCGGCGGCAACGCCTCACCGATCACGAACACATGCTCGAGCGACGGAATCGAACCAGCAGCAGTATGCGCCGCAAACACCGTCAACAACGACGGCACGAAGTCCGTCACCGTCACGTTCTGCTCGGCGATCACCCGAGCCAGATACGCCGGATCACGATGACCATCCGGCGTCGCGACAACCAGGCGGGCACCCGCCGCCAACGGCAGGAAGTAACCCCACAACGACACATCGAACGTGGTCGCGGTCTTCTGCAGATAGACATCCTCGGCACCCATCGGGTACTGAGCGAGCATCCACGCGACCTGATTCGCGATCGCCGAATGCGGCACCGCCACACCCTTCGGACGACCCGTCGAACCCGACGTGAAGATCACATACGCGGTATTCGACGCCCGCACCGGCGCCAACCGATCCGCATCGGACACCGGCGAAGCATCGAAACCACCGGTCTCCACAGTGTCCAAAGCCAGCACCGGAACACCGGCGATCTCGCTCACCGGGCCACCGGCGGCCACATCGGCGCTCTCGCCATCGGCCGCGGCTCCGCCGGCGCTCACCGCCAGCGCATCCGCGGTGGTCGACAACAGGCACACCGGTGCCGCGGTATCCAGGATGTAACCGATCCGCTCGGCCGGATGCGCCGGATCCAACGGCACATACGCACCACCCGCGGTGAGCACCGCATACATGCCGACCACCAAGTCGACCGACCGCGACACCAGCAAACCGACCAACGACTCCGGACCCACACCCTGCGCGATCAACAACCGCGCCAGACGATTCACCCGAGCCGCGAACTCCGCATACGTGAGATCGGTGCCCTCGAACGACACCGCCACCCGATCCGGGTACAGGGCCACCGCACGCTGGAATCCATCCAGCAGCAACCGCTCCGGGAGCGTGTGCTCGGTGGCGTTCCATTCGGCGAGTACCCGGAGGCGTTCGGCCGGATCCAGGATCTCGACATCACCGACCGGTGCCGACGGATCGGCGACCACGCCGCCCAGCAATCGCACGAAACGATCCGCGAAGCCCTGTACCGTCGCGTGATCGAACAGATCGGTGGCGTAGGTGAGGAAGCCCGCCACGCCTTGTGGTTCGCCCGAATCGTCGTAGCTGTCGCCGACGATGAGGTTCAGGTCGAACTGCGAGATCTCGGTGTCGAGATCGACACCGGCGACGGTGAGGCCGGGCAATTCCAGCACGGAATCGGCCTGGTTCTGGAAGGTGAAGCCCACCTGGAACAGCGGATGCCGCGCCTGCGACCGCGCCGGGTTCAGCACCTCCACCAAACGCTCGAACGGCACATCCGCATGCGCGAACGCGGCCAGATCGATCTCCCGCTGCCGCGCCAGCAGATCCGCGAACGTATCGGCGCGATCCAGCTGGGTCCGCAACACCAGCGTGTTCACGAACATACCGATCAGGTCGTCGAGCACCTCTTCACCGCGGCCCGCCACGGGCGTACCGACGGCGATATCGTCGGTACCCGACAACCGCGAGAGCAGCAGCGCGAACGCGGCGTGCACCACCATGAACAGCGTGGCGCCCTGCTCGCGGGCGGTCTTCAGCAGCCCGGCATGGGTCTCGGCGTCGATCCCGATCTCCACTCGGCCGCCGGCGAAGGACTGCACCGCCGGACGCGGCCGGTCGGCCGGCAGATCCAGCTGATCCGGCACACCCGCCAGCGCCTGCCGCCAGTACCCGATCTGCTGCGCGGCCAGCGACTCCGGATCCGACTCGTCACCGAGCAGCTCACGCTGCCAGATGCTGTAATCCGCGTACTGCACCGGCAACGGCACCCAGCCGGGGGCCTCGCCCGCGGTGCGGGCCGCGTAGGCGGTCATCAGGTCCCGCATCAGCGGCGCCGCCGACAGGCCGTCACCGGCGATATGGTGCACCACCACCGCCAGCACGAAATCGCGCGCGTGCCCGGCCCGGCCGGGGCCGTCGATATCGAACAGCGCGATCCGCAGCGGCACCTCGGCCGTCACATCGAAAGTGGTGGCGACCAGGTCCGATACCGCGCCCATCAGGTCCGCGGCGGTGATCGTGCGCACGATCAGGTCCGGTTGCGCATCGGCCGCCGGTAGCACTACCTGCACCGGCCCGGCCTCGGTCTCCGGGTACACCGTCCGCAGTACCTCGTGCCGGACCACCACATCACCTATGGCGGCCCGGAGCGCGTCCGCGTTCAGATTGCCGGTCAACCGGCTGGCCCACGGGATGTTGTAGGCCGTCGAGTTCTGATCGAACCGGTTGAGGAACCACATCCGCTGCTGCGCCAGCGACAAGGGCACCTGCTCCGGCCGCCGGCCGGCTACCAGGGCCTTACGCCCACCGGAACCGGCCTGCTGCTCGACCCGTACGGCCAGACCCGCCACGGTGGACGCTTCGAACAACATCCGCACCGGCACATGGGTGTTCAACGCCCGGCCCAAGCGGGCCGCGACCTGCGTGGCCAGCAGCGAGTTACCGCCCAGGGTGAAGAAATCGTCGTCCGCGCCCACCCGCTGGGTCTCGAGGACTTCGGCGAACGTACCCGCCACGATCTCCTCGATCGGGGTGGACGGCGCCCGGAAGGTGCGGGTTTCGAATACCGGTTCGGGCAGCGCCCGGCGGTCCAGTTTGCCGGCGGGGGTCAGCGGGATCCGGTCGATCACCATGATCGAGGACGGCACCATATACGAGGGCAACCGCTCGCCGACGAACTCGCGCAGCTCCGCGATATCCACCGAGAAGCCCGGAATGGCAACCACATAGGACACCAGCGAGACAGCACCGGTCGCGCCCTCGTGGCCCACCGTCACCGCGAAGTCCACCGCGTCGTGCGCGGTCAGCGCGGCGTCGATCTCGCCCAGTTCGATGCGGAAACCGCGCACCTTCACCTGGAAGTCGTTGCGGCCCACGTATTCCACCGCGGGCTCGCCCGCGGCGTCGCGGGTCCAGCGCACCACGTCACCCGTGCGGTAGAGACGCGCGCCGGGTTCGCCGTAGGGGTCGGCGACGAAACGACCGGCGGTCAGCGCGGGCCGGGCATGATAACCACGCGCCAGCTGGATACCACCGATATACAGCTCACCGGTCACACCCTCCGGCACCGGATTCAACCGGTCGTCCAGGACCAGCGACCGCATCCCGCGCACCGGCCCGCCGATGGTGACCGGCATCCCCGGAGCCAGCGGGACGCTGATATTGGACATGATGGTGGTCTCGGTCGGGCCGTACCCGTTGTAGAACTCACGACCCGGCATCCCCGCCCAGCGGGCCACCAGATCGGCCGGAACCGCTTCACCACCGGCGACGATGGCCCGCATCCCCGACAACGCGTTCGGATCCAGCGAGGCCAGCACCGACGGGGTGATGAAGGCATGGGTCACCCCTGCCGTCTCGATCAGATCCGCCAGCTCCGCACCGCCGTAGTTGCCGGTCGGCACCACCACCAGCGCGCCCGCCGAACCCACCGCCAGCAGGAATTCGAGCATGGAAGCATCGAACGACGGCGACGCGAACGCCAGCGCCCGCGAATCCGGCGTCAACCGATAACGCTCGACCTGTTCGGCACTGAAGTTCGCCAGACCCGCATGCGTGACGACGACACCCTTGGGCACACCGGTCGAACCGGAGGTGTAGATGACATAGGCGGTATTCGCCGGGGTCAGCGGCCGCACCCGGTCCGCATCGGTGATCTGCTCGGCCGAATAACCGTCCAGGGCCAGCTCGTCGAGCAGCAGCCACTCCACCGAATCCGGTAGATCCGCGCGTACCGAGGACACCGCGATACCCACCGGCGCACCGGAATCGGTGAGCATATGCGCGATCCGGTCGGCCGGATAGGTCGGGTCGATCGGCACGAAGGCCGCACCGGATTTGGTCACCGCCCATTCGGCCAGCACCGAATCCGCCGACCGCGGCACCGCCACGGCCACCAGATCCTCGGCGCCCAGACCACGCTCGATCAGCAACCGCGCCAACCGGTTCGACCCCTCGTCGAACTCACCGTAGGAGTACCGGCGGCCCTCGAAGACCACCGCCGGCGCCGACGGGTCCACCGCCGCCGCGTCCGCCAGCAACTCCGGCAGCGTACGGGCCGGTACCGCGGGGCCACCGGTGCGGGAGAGGATTTCCGCGCGTTCGGCCCCGCTCAGCAACTCGACCGCGCCCAGCTCCAGCGCGGGATCGGAGACCACGGCCGAGAGCAACCGCACGAATCGATCCACGAAACCCTGCACCGTGCTCTGATCGAACAGATCGGTGGCATAGGTCAGGAAACCCGTGATCCCGTCGGGCTCACCCGCGGAGGTGTACGAATCGCTGAGGATCAGGTTCAGGTCGTACTGGTACATCTCGGTGTCGACTTCGACCCGCGATACCGTCAGCCCGGGCAGTTCCAGGCTGGCCTGCGCCAGGTTCTGGAAGGTCAACCCCACCTGGAACAGCGGATGCCGCGCCTGCGACCGCGCCGGATTCAGCACCTCCACCAAACGCTCGAACGGCACATCCGCATGCGCGAACGCGGCCAGATCGATCTCCCGCTGCCGCGCGAGCAATTCGACGAACGCCTCGCCGCGATCCAGCTGGGTCCGGAACACCAGGGTGTTCACGAACATGCCGATGAGTTCGTCCAGCACCTGCTCGCCGCGACCGGCCACCGGCGTACCGATGGTGATGTCGTCACTACCCGACAACCGCGACAGCAGCACCGCGAAAGCGGCGTGTACCACCATGAACAGCGTGGCGCCCTGCTCCCGGGCCATTGCCAGCAATCCGGCGTGGACCTCGGCATCGATCTGCACGTCGACCCGGCGGCCCGCGAACGACTGCACCGCCGGCCGCGGCCGGTCGGCCGGTAGGTCCAACTGATCCGGGATACCGGCCAGGGCCTCCTGCCAGTAGGCCAGCTGCGCGGCGACCAGCGATTCGGGATCGCTTTCGTCGCCCAGCCGTTCCCGCTGCCACAACGCGTAATCGGCGTACTGGACGGGCAGCGGCGCCCACCCCGGCGCCTCGCCCGCCGACCGCGCGGCATACGCGGTCATCACGTCGCGGGTCAAGGGCGCCACCGAGAATCCGTCACCGGCGATGTGGTGCATAACCAGCGCCAGCACGAATACGGCCGCTTCGTCCTCGGCTGCCTCGTGCAGCTCGGACGTTTCGTCCGGCTCGCCGGCATCGGTCAACCGGAACAGCGCCACCCGCAGGGGCACCTCGGAGGTGACATCGAAACCGGTGCGCGCCAGCTCCGCCACCGCATCCACGACATCCGCCGCGGCCACCGACCGCACCTCGAGCTGCGGCACCGCGTACCCGACGGGCACCACGACCTGCACCGGGCCGGATTCGGTATCCGGATAGACGGTGCGCAGAACTTCGTGCCGCGCAACGACATCGGCGACAGCGGCCCGCAGCGCGTCCACATCGAGATGGCCGGTGAGGCGGATGACGAACGGGATGTTGTAGGCGGCCGAGGCCCCGTCGAACCGGTTGAGGAACCACATCCGCTGCTGCGCCAGCGACAGCGGCACCTGTTCCGGCCGCGGCTGCGGCACCAGTGCCTTACGGCCGGACCCGGCCTGCTCCTGCACCCGCGCGGCGAGCGCGGTCACGGTGGGTGCCTCGAACAGCATCCGCACCGGCACCTGCGTATCCAGTGCGGCGCCCAGCCGCGCGGCGACCTGGGTCGCGATCAGCGAGTTACCACCGAGCGCGAAGAAATCATCATCGGCACCGATCCGCTCCACACCGAGAACATCGGCGAACACATTCGCCACGATCTCCTCGATCGGAGTCGACGGCGCCCGGAACTCCCGCGCCTGGAAC